>JAFGWE010000029.1 GCA_016937345.1 Methanomicrobiaceae archaeon | reverse complement strand
GAGCGTGTGTGATATTAGGAATGTATCGCGTCCCACCATAACAGGTGTAGGAGATGCCGGGCTCACCAATATCATGACCGACATCACCAAGCGGAAAAAAGCGGAAAATTCCCTGCGAAAGAGCGAGGAACAGTACCGGTCCCTCTTCGAGAATGCTGCGGAAGGAATAATATTTGCCGACATGGAGTCCATGAAATTCATCAAAGTCAACCCGGCCATATGCAGGATGCTCAGCTACACTGAAGATGAATTATTGTCCATGGGAGTATCGGATATTCATCCCGAAAAAGACGTGGATCACGCTATAAGCGAATTCAAGGCACTCTCAACAGGTAAAATAACCATGACAAAAAAAATTCCGTGCCTCTGCAAGGATAAAACGATCCGGCTTATGGACATCACCAGCTCCAGCGTAACGGTAAACGGGAAAAAGTACATAATCGGGCTCTTCACCGATGCCACCGAGCGATGTGATGCCGAGGTTGCCCTGCGAAAAAGCGAATATAAACTGAACGCCATCGTGAGGGGATCGCCGATCCCTCAGTTCGTGATCGATGCCGGGCATCGGATCACACACTGGAACGAGGCCATTGAAAAGTACAGCGGGATTAAAGCAGCGGAAGTAATCGGCACGGACCGGCAGTGGAGGGCATTCTATACGGAAGAACGCCCCTGCCTGGCCGACCTGCTTGTCAATGAAGATGCGGAACGGATTTCGGAATGGTACCCGGGAAAATATGCAGAATCAAAACTTATCGAAGGTGCTTACGAGGCAACCGACTTTTTCCCGCAGATGGGAGAATCCGGAGTCTGGCTCTATTTCACCGCCACTGCGATCAGGGACGATGAAAACAGGATCATCGGTGCGGTAGAGACGCTCATAGACATTACCTATCAAAAAAAGGCTGAAGAATCACTCAGGGATGCACTTACCGAAAAAGAAGTTCTGATTCTTGAGATTCACCACAGAGTAAAGAACAATCTCGCGGTGATTATCTCCCTTATCAGCATGCAGGCGAAGTCAATCCATGATGAAGAGGCACTGGCAATGTTACAGGAAATGCAGGGCAGAATAGCAATTATGGGGCAGGTGCACCAGTTCCTGTATGACTCGAAAAATCTTGAACACATAAACTTTGGAGACTTTATAAAAACCATTTCAACCATGCAGATGCAGTCGTTTGGCAGGGAGCGCCCCATAGAGGTTCAGATAGAGGGAGAAAACACCCATGTAAACCTGGACGTCGCCATTCCTGCCGGACTGATCATTAATGAACTGTTGACGAATGCTATCAAGCATGCATTCCCAGGCGACCATCCCCCGCCGGATCGGGTGGATCAGCCCTGCCGCATCATCATATCATTCAATCGTAGAGGCGATGAATATACGCTTGTCTTTAGCGATAACGGGATCGGTATTCCGCCGGATTTCAACCTGCAATTGACACAGACGCTCGGGCTGCGTCTGGTTAATAATCTGGCGCAACATCAGCTTATGGGAACAATCAATATGAATACCACAAAGGGAACCGAATTTGTCATAAAATTCAAATCCACTATAAAATGGAGTGTGAACCACTATGACAGGTGAACGAATTCTTATTGTGGAAGACGATGCCATCCTTGCAATGCACCTTACAGATATCCTGACAGCCTACGGGTATCAAATCGACCCTCCTCTTGCCACCGGCGAGAAAGCGGTCGAACAGGCAAATAAAAACCCGCCAGACATTATCCTGATGGATATCAGGCTGCCTGGAGATATGAATGGAATCGAAGCGGCAGAAGAGATCAAAAAAACCCGCGATATTCCTGTTGTCTACCTGACAGCATATTCAGACCCGAAGCTGATTAACAAGGCAAAACTTACGGAGCCCTATGCATACCTTGTCAAACCCGTGCCTGATATAGAAGTTCACACAACTGTCGAGATGGCGTTATACAAGCATAGAGTCGACAGTAAATTACGGGAGAGCGAGGATAAATTCAGAAATGTCTTCGACTGGGCGAACGATGCCATCTTCCTACACAACCTAAGCAACGATAAGGCACCCGGGCATTTCATCGAAGTGAACCGAGTCGCCTGTGAGATGCTTGGGTACAGCCGGGAAGAAATGCTCGCAATGGGCCCTCCCGATATAGTTCCTGCCGAACTCCATCCGCAGCTTAAAAAGATCGTCAGGCAGGCGCAAACCGAGAAGAAATTTATCTTCGAGACGAGGTTCCTGCGTAAGGACGGGTCGACCTTCCCTGTCGAATCAAGCGCCATTCTTGTCGACTACAATAACGAAAAGACCTGGATATCGCATATACGTGACATTACCGACAGAAAGCAGGCAGAAAAAAAGTTGCGGGAGAGCGAGGAGCGGTTCAGGCAGATTGCAGAGAGCGCAGGAGAATGGATCTGGGAAGTGGATCCTGACGGATTGTATACCTATGCCAGCCCTGTGGTGGAAAAATTACTGGGGTATAAGCCTGAAGAACTCGTCGGAAACATGCATTTCTACGATCTCTTCTCACCGGAAGTCAGGGAGGACATGAAAAAAGCTGCGATGGAAGCATTCGCCGCCCAGGAGCCATTTACTGGTTTTTTCAATATAAACCTGCACAAAAACGGAAATCATGTCATCCTTGAGACATCAGGCGTCCCGAATTATGAGGAAACAGGCAGGTTTATCGGTTATCGTGGTGCGGATACCGATGTCACCGAACGCTGTCGTGTCGAGGAAGAGCTCAGGAAGAGCGAAGAGCAATACCGGAACCTTGTGGAGAATATCAGCGATATCATCTTTTCCATGGACTTCAACGGGATTATCACTTATATCAGCCCTATTGTGGAAAAAACCTACGGTTATTCGCCTGATGAAGTAACCGGGCAGCAATTCACAAGGTTTATCCACCCGGACGACCTTCCGGGGGTTCTCGAAGGATTCCAACGAAGAATAAAGGGAGAATATGGTGAAAATATCTTCAGGCTCATCGGCAAAGACGGGAGCGAGCATTATGTACGCACAAACCAGACACCGATTATTCTGGAGGGGAAGGTCACCGGATTCAATTATGTCATGACAGACTTCACCGAACGTAAAACTGCTGAAATAGGCCTCAGGGAGGCAAATAAGAAGCTCAACATGCTCTCCTCCATTACAAGACATGATATCCTTAACATGATCATGGTAATCCGTGGATACCTAGAACTCTCGGATGATGTTGAAAAAGATCCTATAATGCAGGGATATATTGAAAAGGAAAAAGAAGCGGTTGATACGATCCAGCACCAGATTGAGTTCACCCGCTATTACCAGGAAATCGGACTAAAGGAGCCGATATGGCAGAATGCAGGGAAACTGGCTAATTCAGTTGCAGATGCACTGGATCTTGAAGGAATTAAATTTGAAAATCTCTTAAACGGACTTGAAGTATTTGCAGACCCTCTTATCGGGAGGGTATTCTACAACCTGACAGAAAATTCTATCCGCCATGGAGGCCATGTGACCTCTATCGGTTTCTCGTATTCAGAGAAAGAAGACGGGATCGTTATTTCATACCATGACAACGGTATCGGAATCAGTAAAGAGGATAAAAATAAACTGTTTATTAAGGGTTTTGGGAAACATACCGGACTCGGCCTTTTCCTCTCAAGGGAAATTCTCTCAATAACCAACATTGAAATCAGTGAAAACGGAACAGAAGGAGATGGAGTAAACTTTGAGATCACGGTCCCTAAAGGCAATTTCAGGTTTATCACCTAATATTTGGACTTATTGAAAAGGAGACCCCTGCCCTGCATTGCAAATTCATCCAGTTGCTCTTTACTTAGAATTACTTTTTTTGAATCGGAAGATCTTGTTCTTAAATTAATATATGATTTGCAGGAAGGGCATTTTATTGTTTTATCAGGGAATTCTCTGAGTGCTGCTTTACAGGACGGACAGATTAAATCCGTTGTTCCGACAGGATCATATTTGTCGTACCCTTCATCTTCAATTATTTTAGTGAATATCAATTCATAATCAACAGCATCTGTTTTTGGCTGAGTTTTTTACATAGCCGGAGTTTCCGATTCATTCGGTTTTTTTCTGTATTCTCTGATAAAACATCTGCTTTTACCGGATTATTCCCAACAGTTACCGGTTTTACTACTTCTTTGGATGAATCGGGAGTCATTTCTTTTTTTCAACACTGCCAGATATTGATCTTAATTTGCTTAGAATAATCAGATGATTCATTAAAAACCATTCATTTTTTTATTTTTTAATACTTATTTGACGTATGTTATTACTATGATGACATCAATGTTGTACCTCCCAATAAACAAAAAGATAATTAAAAAAAATAATCAGGTGAAAGTTACAAATCCCCAAACAGCCTTTCAAAATCTTTATTATTCAGGTAGTCGGCTATTAACGCAATCCTTTCGCAATCACCGGAGGATACATGGTAAATGAGCTTCCAGGAATTTCCAAGGCTGTATCTCCAGAGATTACATGATTCAAAAATCCTGTTATATTTTTTAGGGATAAGGCGTTTTGGAATAAGTTCGCCTGAAAAAATATTATCTTCAATAATATGGACTGCATTATTGACTGACTTTAAAACATGCTGCTCCTCAAGATTTGAAGAGGCTAAAAGTGCATTGTACCCGGATAGCGTCTCTTTGCTGTCAAAAAATATGCATCCTTTTGAATTATCACTGGGAAACTTAAGTTGCGGGTTTTTTTGGTAGCAGTCCACAACACCAGGATTATATGTCCAGCAGATATGACCGACCCTGTCAACAGAGATCTTCTTAGACTCTAAAAGATAGTCCATAATCTGCATAAACATTGTGTTCATTGCATCCCTTGGGAGCCCTAAATGAACAGGAAGTTTCCTGTAGATTGTATTTTTGCTGTATTCACCGCTGCTCCCGCGAATAATCTCTTCCACTGCTGCCATACAGTCTGCTGCCGGCGAGCCTGCCTTTACCCTGTTAAATTTTATATCCTGTACCGGAGATTCAGTTGATGCATCTGTAGTTTCCGTCATTGACAATAGAATATAATTCAGTACTTCATAAAATTTTTTATCAGTTTTAATTACTTTTATTAAAAAATCAACCAAATTAAGTTGATAAAATTAATAAAAATGCATGAAAAGATCCTGCAGGCATATCAAAACATAATTCCATCAGCCAAAACCGGATTAAAAATTAATTAATCCGGGATATGAGACGGGTTTCACATCCTGAATTCTTCTATGTTCTCTGATAGAACATCATCATTGATTTTCGGGATCTTCACAAAGATTTAAAATAATGAATAAGGAGATTAAAAGAAAGGGGAAATTATGATGGACAGGAAAAAAGCACAACAAATGTGTCTGTGCAAAATGTGCCCGAGCTTTGTTGAATGCAGTGAAGAGATTGCATTCTGCCTTGAATCCGTAGGAAAAAGTGGCTGCATAAAAGAAGAAAACGGATGCCTGTGTCCGGGATGCCCGGTTCTTGAGGAGGAAGGATACCAGCATGTCTTCTACTGCACAAGGGGAAGTGAAACCAGTCAGCACTGAACCAGATGAAAACTGGGTCTGTAATGTCTGCGGATTCATATGGAAAGGTGATACTCCTCCAAAGGAGTGTCCGCAGTGTTCCAGTCACGGCTCCGAATACTCAAGCTCCAAAGCAAAGAAAAAGCTGAGATATGACGGCGAAAAGTTTGATGTTCTCCTGATAAACGGCAGCAATCATCGTGCAAACAACACCGGATTTATGATGGATCTGGTAGAAGAAGTGCTAAAAGAAAAAGGGGTCAGTTACCGCCGCTACAATCTGAATGAATATCATATCAATCACTGCTGGTGCTGCTACAGCATGAGGGATAATGCCTGCACTTATCCGTGCAGGGACCAGCTCGATGACATGCCTGCATTCCATGAGATGATCATCGCATCAAAAGCAGTCATCATCGGCTCTCCCATAAACTGGAATAATATGTCTGCCCGGCTCAAGGATTTTCTTGACCGCTTAAACTGCATTCAGAATCAAAACCTGTTGAAAAAACCAGGATTGACGAATGGTAAGATTGTGGGAATAACAGTATCCGGGCATGAGGACGGGGCAACCAAGACTGCCATGGATATCTACCTGTACTTCCAGCAGATGGGTTACCTGCTTGCACCTTTTGGTATCTCCTACCGGACACACGGTGCTCAGTTTAACACAAATACAGATTCTGAATATTTAAGGAATGACCCGCTTGTTCTCTTTAAGGTCAAAGGGATGGCAAATAATGTCGTTGAAATGATGAACCTTGATCTTGAGAAAAAATTAAAGGGAAAGCTTGTACCTGTTGCTGAATGAAAATTAAACGGCGACAAACTGGGGTTTTTCTTTTTCCATATAAAAAAATTATCAGATTTTTAAATAAAATATATTCCGGGGATTTGCCCGACTTTGTTATACCCGGTATTTTTTCATGTCCTTTGAGAGAATATCTGTCAATGATGAGACTTCATTTACAGAGGCACCTATCTCTTCAACAGAAGCACTCGTCTCCTCGGCAAGCGCTGCAAGCTCCTCTATCTCACGGAACACATCGCCTGTGAGCCCGGTAAGCTCAGAGGTGTTCTGTGAGACCTTATTTGCAATGGATACCTGATCTTCAATAGCCCTTACAATCCTGCCAACATCCTCATATATAGTCTCTGCATCGCCGCTTATCTTATTGAGACCGTCAATAGTCTTATTGACACTCTCAACACTTCTTATGATCTCGGTATTCGCCTTATTGATGGCAGACGCTGTATTCTCGCTTGAAACACGGACATCTGTTACGACCTTTTCTATACTGCTGGTAGCAGTCCTTGCCTCATTTGCAAGGTTTTTGACCTCCCCTGCCACAACTGCAAAACCGCGTCCGTGCTCTCCCGCACGGGCCGCTTCAATTGCGGCGTTAAGCGCAAGAAGGTTTATCTGACCGGTTATGTCATTGATTAGCCCTACGACTTTGCCGACAGTGTTTATCTGCTCTGAAAGAGAGTTGATCTCATCAACACTGTTCTTCGCTATCACTTCAACAGAGTTCATCAGATTTCTTGAATCATCTCCGGATGCTTTTGCCACTTTTCCAATCTCAACAACATTGCCGGTCTTTTGCATGACCACATTGGAAGCTGATGCAATCTCCTGATTTGAAGAGGAGAGATCAGAGATCTGCCGGTCTATGCTGTCGATTCCTTTATTTAATCTCTCTGTCAGAACAGCCGATTCTGAGGCTGAACGTGCAACTTTCTCAGCGGCTTCCGCCATATCATCGGCACTTCTTCCGACTCCTGCCGAATTCTGATTGATCCTTTCAACCGACTCACTAACCTCCGACACTATAGCCGAAAATATTTCTGCAACATTGTTGAGACTCTTTTTTATTGCCGCAATATCTCCGTCAAATACAAGTTTCTCATCAACCCTGGCACCAAAGTTTCCCTTTTCAAACTCATCAGCCATTCTTCCGATTTCAAAGACAACATCGCCAATCTTTTCACCCACACTGTTGATGCTGTTTTTGAGAACAAGAAATTCGCCATGAAAACCTTTTGTTTCAATGATGCGGGAATTAAAATGACACATTGAATAATCATCAAGAGTCTTTAAGAGCTGCTCAAAAGGAACTGAATACGAATCAAGAATCCCGTTTATTCCCCGGGCTACTTTTTCCAGATCACCTGACTGATGTGAAAGAGAGATCCTGTTTCTGATATTTCCTCTCTCTATCTCACCTGAAATATACAAGATGTCATCTATTGTTCTCGAAGTCTCTTCCTTTCTGTTGAATATATTCATTGATGCAGGCAGAAGGCTTCCTATGACATTTATCAGGTTCCTCTCCTCCTTTAAAAAAGGCCCCTCATAATCCTCAGGCTTCTCTTTCAGGTATAAGACATCTAAAAAGCCTTCTGCTCCGTTTGCATCACAGAAAGTCACTCTCTGCTTCCAGGGAGTTTCCCGGAAGTTCGGGCTTTTTACATCATAATCCTTGTACTTAAACCTGGCCACCGTTATCTCGGGATACTGCCATCCGGGAGGAATTAATTCAATTACCTTTTTCAGTATGTACTCCCTCTCCAGATTTCTGTCAAAAAGAATTTGGGAGATACCATTGACAAGCGCCTGCTCCTTTAAGCGTTCGTTATACTGATATGCCAGCACCTCAAGTTTCTTTTCTGCTGATTCATCTGCACAAAGCAATTCATTTAATCCTTCAAATCTCATTTAAATCACTATATTTTCCAAATCTTTCCAGGGGGGGGTTGTAATCTCTAAATTACCGTAGTCAAAATTTTTTTATTCCGGACACAGACGCCTGAATCAGATGCAAATCTGAATCATTTCAGATATTATTCAAAATTCATCCTGTCCCGTTAAAACGCAGGCATGCAATATCCGGACGATTTATATTCTGAAAGCTAAAAAACGGCTTTCAAATAGCAGTTTGGGAATGCAACTTTACGTACAAAAAATATACTTTTCAAATGTCTGGATTTCATCACCACACAAGGTAGAAGTACACTTCCAATGCTTAAAAAGTTAACTACAGACAGATCAATATTCTATATAGATGAAAGAAAAATTTGCTGAATAATATGCATCTTAAAATTAAAAAAAAGGCAGATATATTTAGTCTTCGCGGACCATCGTAATTGCTTTTTTAGGACAGACCTCAACACAGATCCCACAGCCCTTGCAATAATCATAGTCAATATTAAACTCAGTATCAATCGTTCCGTCAGGACAGAACCGGTAACAGTTGCCGCATTTGTTGCATTTGTCCATATCAACGACGGGTTTGAACGTTCTCCATGAACCGGTCTTTCCAGAAGCACCGGTTTTTGGCTTTGAAATAGCAAGTTTTGCACTCATAATGAAAGCTCCTCATATGCCTTTAAAGCGGCCTGTGCATTCCTTTCGTCCTTAAAGGTCCCAGAAATTGCCTTTCTCACAGATTCCCTGGAAACAAGCCCCACCTTTGCAACCGCTCCTAAAAGCGGAGTATTCAGAATGGGGTTTCCTGCAATGACAAGATCCAGAGACAATGCAACACCCGTTAAGTCTGCATTGTAAACCCTGTGACCTCCCATCTCAACAGGACGCGGACTGTTTATCAGAACTTTTCCTTCCGGCTTTAGACCCTGCATGACATCGACAGTATGCATAATGGACGGGTCAAGAATTATTACAAGGTCAGGCTTTCTTATCTGGGAATATATTCTGATAGGCTCATCATCTATCCTTATAAATGAAACTACAGGTGCACCACGCCTTTCCGCACCGTAAAGGGGAGTTGCAGTCGCGTATTTTCCGTCAAGAAATGCAGCCTGTGCAAGAAGTTTTGCGGCAGTAACTCCGCCCTGTCCGCCGCGTGAGTGAAGTCTTATCTCGTACATTTATTCATCCACCCCGAACCAGTGCTCTTCATTCGCAGCTCTCATTTTAACAAACCCTGCAATATCATCATAGGTAACTTCCTGACCACCGAGACCTGCAATTACGCTAAATGGACTGCATCCGGTCTTGGAGCGAACCTCATTTGCAAGAATCCCGCCGTAGCCAAAGGAATAATCGCGATCAATAATCACAACCTCCCTGCCTTCAACTACGTCTTTTAGATCAGGGAAAGGCCTGAACCAGCGTATACCGACAGACCCTGCCTTAATGCCCTCTTTGCGGAGGTTATCAACCGCAACCTCGGTCTCCTTTGCAAGAGTTCCCATCGAGATTACCAAAACATCCGCATCCCCAGTCATGTATTCCTCATACATCCCGTATTTTCTTCCGAAACGCTTTGCAAAATCATTCTGGGCATCTTCAATTACCTTAACAGAGTCCCTCATCCCGCGTTCAATATCCCTGCGGAATTTAAAGTGCTCATTTGAAGGTGTGAGTGTCCCGTATCCGCCCGGATTATCAATATCAATTGCATGAGGCGTATTTATCTCAGGGATAAAGTCTCCGGGTTCTACAGTTTCAAAAGACTGGGTGATGTGTGTTAATAAAAATCCGTCAAGGTTTATCATGACAGGAAGGAGCACATTCTCATCTTCGGCTATCCTGAAAGCCATCAGAGTCAGGTCATATGCTTCCTGAACAGTTGATACATATGCCTGAAGCCATCCTGTATCCCTCATTGAAAGGGAATCGGAATGTTCAGCACCGATATTCCACCCCGGACCGAGTGCACGGTTAGCATTTGCCATAACAATCGGAAGACGCGCTGCTGCTGACATGTGAAGCATCTCGCACATATAAACAAGTCCGTGTGAGCTTGTTGCAGTAAAAGTCCTGATGCCTGTTGCAGCGGCTCCTATACATGCCGCCATCGACGAATGCTCGGATTCAACAGGTATATATCTTGCATCAAGCTCTCCTGACGCCACATAGTTTGCTGTCTCCTCAACAACCTCTGTCTGCGGCGTTATAGGGTATGCAGCAACAACTGTTGGTTTTGCATCGCGAACAGCGGTTGCAACCGCCTTATTTCCGGTGCCAATCATCAGCATATTCCTTCAACCTCCCGTTCAAGTTTTTTTATGTTATTTTCAACATGCTCTGAAAGAACAGATATATCCTCTTCTGTTGCAGTCTTAAATCTGCCCTGGACCTTCAGATATTCTGATACAGGAATTCTTTTCTTCATTGCTGCCTTTGAAGCGCCGGATATTGACAGTTTCCCGTTTTCACGTTCATAAAGAACCCACATTCCGGACTGAACCGCAAGTTTTCCGACCTCGATAGTCTTTTCAGACGGATATCTCCATCCGGGGGGACAAGGGGCAAGAATATGCATAAATTTTGGCCCGGGAATTGAAAGCGCCTTTTTAACTTTATTGTAAAGGTCAACCGGGTACGCACTGCATGCCGTTGCCATATATACAGGATTATGCGCCTGAACTATCGCGTCAAGATCTTTTTTATAATCCTTCTTTCCGAGCGGAGTTGTTGTTGTACTTGCACCGAGAGGTGTTGCACCGGACCTCTGCATACCGGTGTTTGAGTATGCCTCATTATCGTAGCAGATATACAAAAAGTCTGTACCACGCTCAAGTGCACCGGATAAAGCCTGAATACCAATATCTACTGTTCCGCCGTCTCCTGCAAAGCATATGACATTTGTCTTTTTCCCGACAGCCCTGAATGCCTCACTCATGCCGGAAGCAACCGCTGCCGCAGATGCAAACGCAACATTATATACCGGAATATTCATTGCAGTATTCGGATATACTCCCTGAATCACACTTGTACAGCATGCCGGAACAACAAGCACAGTATCTTTTCCCGCCGCCTTTGTAACATAGCGGAGAATAAGAGAAGCACTGCATCCTGCACATGCGGATGTGGTTTTAAGTATGAACTCTTCATCCGGAATTTCAGCCAAAATCTAACCTCACTAAAAATCTGTCATCATTTATAATGATAGTTTGGCTATGAGTCTGCACACAGGAGATTATATCAGGATAAATTATCTGGTATGAAGCAGATAACCTGATAAGGATTATTATGCCTGCAAAAGAGAATCTCCCCGATTATTATGACCTTCTGGGTCTGTACAACGATGCAGATTCAGATGCTGTTAAGAGGGCATACCGCAGTCTTGCAAAGGCATTTCACCCGGACACCTCAACCCATCCGAATGCAGTGGAGAGATTCAGAAAGATAAACGAGGCATATGAAATATTATCAGACGAAGAAAGGCGAAAGGATTACGACAGCAGGATCTTTTCCGCCAGTTCATGCAAGTCAGAGGAGTTATCCAAAAACCCTGATTTTTTCTCAAAAAACTCTGATGGAGAACCTGACGAATTCTCCATGATGGCAGATTATGAATTTTATTCAGGAGAGACCGAACATTTCCTGATAAACGGCAAAAAAACGGAATTGGAGAACATTCGCCATATCATAATCGGGGAGACAGAATATATAATCATAAAGGATGAGATGATTAATATTGGCGGAATTCACCGCTTTACTCACGAGGGTTACGAGAAATACCTGATTGAAGGCGAGGAAAAAAGAGTCTTTAATGCCGAACACTATTACCAGAACGGCTCTGAATTTGTAATAATTGAAAATAAACCATACAGGATAAAAAGTTTTTAAAAAAAAGGCATAATAAAGGAATTTCAGCTTTTTTTAGATTGAATACAGGCACTTACAAATTTTTCAAATTAAATTTTTATCTCTTATAAGGGCTTTAAATCGAAACTTAACCAGAATGACTTAAATATTTATAAACATATCTAATCTTTTAAGGTGAAGATTATATGGTGAAATTGCCCGATAAAGAATCACTTGAAGGTTTTACAAAAAAAGTTAGTGAGGCTGTAAAACTACCCGGTGAAGAGGAAAAATCCGATAGCGGAAACGGTCTGTCTGAGAAAGAACTGGAAAAAATCCGTGAAGAAGAGAGAAAGAAAATAGAGAAGGAGCAGAAGGAAAAGGATGCAGCAGAGAAGGCTAAAAAATACGAAGAGATAGAGGCACAAAAGCGTGCTGAAGACGAAAGACTCCTCGCAGAGAAGAAAAAGCAGCTGGAAATGGAGCGTCTTGAAAAAGAGCGCCAGGCAGAAGAAATAAAAAAGAATCAGGAAAAAGAGCTCTGGGCAAAGGAAGAGGAAAAAAAGCGACTTGAAGAAGAGAAGAAAAAAGCAGAGATAGAAAAAGAGCTTTTAAGAAAGCAAAAAGAAGAGCAGAAGGCCGCAGGAAAACAGAGTCACACTTTAAGAAACATTCTGATTATTGTTGTAATAATACTCGCAGTATTAGCGGCCGGATATGTATCTCTCATAACAGGAAACGACAATATCAATGCATACGGATATCCTCTCTCATATTCTGCCACATATGACATTCTGATTCCGGACAACACAGATGTAAGCTTTGCAGGAATTCCGGTAAAAGCAATAAGCAGCGGCAATTCTGCCACACTAATGATCAACAATGACAGAAGAACACTTGCCATGGGTGAAACAGCAACATTCCCTGCAAAACATCTCATAATAAAAACGCTTGGAATTACAGTCTTTGATTCTGATTATGAGGTAACAGCAACTTACCTGGGAGTGGTAACAAACAAGGACGATTTCAGGACTGTTATTAAGACCTCACAGCCGATTCCTTCATGGCTTGTAAACATAATGAAGCCGTCAAGTGTTCAGATAATTGCAGTATGATTTCTGCCTGACCACTATTTTTTTTTAATTATTACCAGATTTCATATATTTTTTTAAGCTGTGAGTGGTATCTCAGGTTATCATTTGTAAACAAAATACTTTTTTCGTGAATATCAACAGGAATAAAATCAATTCCGCAGTCCACATCCCAGAGAATCAGACCTTCGGGAGGTGCTGCAGGAAATCTTTTACCGGAGGGATTTTTCAGGGCTTCTGACACATCAGATGCATCCATTACTCCCCTGCCGACAGAGTCAAGAGTATATGCAATACAGCGCACCATGTGCCATAAAAATGAATGTCCGCAGATCTCATAGAGAAAAAAGTCACCCTCACGCCATATTTTTGAGGAGATAATCTCCCTTTCCGGATCTTTTCCATTCTGCCGCGAAAATCCGGAGAAATCATGCCTGCCTTCAAACAAACGGGCAAGAGTCTCCATCTTATCAAAATCATAAGATATAACTCCATTGCCTAAAGGAAAATAATACCTGTATGTTCTTTTTTTTGCGGCAAAACGTGGATTAAAATCAGGAGGCACTTTTGCATATCCCGTAAACCGGATATCGGGAGGAAGCTTTTTGTTTACAGCAGAAACCGCCCGTTCAGGGTATTCAGTATTAAACGCAATTATCTGGCGTTTTGCATGAACTCCGGCATCAGTTCTTCCCGATACTGACATTCCGGCATCATATGCACTGGAGAAAATACCGAGATCACAGAGACATTTGATAATCTCCCCCATAACTGTTCTTTTATCAGCCTGCTGCTGGGAGCCGTGAAAACCGGTTCCAACATATGAGATCTCAAATGCAAGCCTCATCTTTTATGTACACGCCGGATTATCTTTCTCTTGGTGTTCTTAAGTGACTGGCGCGTATATGAGCGAAGAGGCGTCATCTTTCCGGTTGGTTCTGTCTTTGCCTGCCTTATAGCCGAAAGTATGGAAGACACATTTTTTTCAGCGTCGATAAGAGTCACACCATATCCGACAAAGCGGGCATTGTGGGCATCGCTTCCGGCAACACAGGGTTTTCCAAAGAATTTTGCCTTTCTTCCCGCTTTTTTGTTTGCAGAACCAACAATATACCTGCTGTTAAAAGATTCAACTGCATCAACTGCATCAATTGCAGTCTTTAGCTTTATGGCAACCCCGTGCCTCCACTGATGATAGGGATGAGGAAGAATCAAAAGACCTCCTTTTTCCCTTGCAACCCGGACTGTCTCAAAAAAGTCCATCCCGGCAGGAATTACCTCTGTAATTCCGAGAACAAGGAGATGCCCCTGACGGGTTGACACCTCAATACCTGGGATTACAAGTACATTTGATCTCTTTTTTAAGGCATACAGAGAGCCTTCAACAGTATCATGATCAACTATTGCTATTGCATCAAGGCCGTTTCTTTCCGCCCTTTCTAAAATGTCCTCTACACTACTCTCACCATCACGTGAGAAATTTGTATGGACATGAAGATCGCACCTCAGCATCAAATCAGTAGTATTTTTCACCTATTGCATATTAATTCAAGCTACAATGACAATTCTCCTCCCCACAGGTTCACTTGCATATCAGCTTGTCAGAGAATCATCAAAAGGTTTTGACGTCGTAATTACTGTTTCAGGAAAAATTGCGGCATTTATCACTCCTGCGATGCTAAAGGAGCTAATCATAAAAAACCCGTGTGAAATGGTGCTCGTATCAGGAATGTGCACTGCAGATTTTACAGATGTGGAAAAAGAGACAGGAGTGCCCGTTTTCAGAGGGCCGCGCCATGCAGCAGATATAGGACTTGTTCTGCAGTCAATAGACAAAATATCTCTTTCAAGGACAATCCCTGCGGATGAGATGCTTTATGAGGCCCGAAAAAATGATGCCTGTAGCAGACTCGCTCAAAAAGAAAGGGATTCATACTCTGACTTTGAGATTAAAGGACTTAAAATCGGAGGAAATTCGGGAATGAAGGTCCTTGCAGAGATAATGGATGCGCACAAATCAGAAGATCTAAAAGAAACAGTCACATATTTTTTTGAATCCGGCGCTGACATTGTTGACCTGGGTTTCGGATTTGATGCATCCACTGATGACGTTAAAAGAACCTTTGAATCCTTAAAAGATATTGACGGAATATATGCGGCAGATACACAGGATGCACGCCTGATAAAAGCTGCACTGCCCTATGCCGACATATTCCTCTCACTTCATGAGGGGAATATACCATTAGTTGCAGAAGAGATAGCCGCTGCCAAAAAAGCGGCAGTTATTGTCCCCCGTGAAGAAAGCCTTGAAAATAATATAAAAGAAGCCCAAAAGGCGGGCATAAAAAAGATAATTGCAGACCCGCTCCTGCAGCCCGTTGGATCAGGCCTTATAAATTCACTTTCAGGATTTAAAGACCGAAATATTCCCCTTTTTTTTGGAGCGGGCAATGTTACAGAACTAATAGATGCCGACTCATTAGGAGTTAACGCCCTTCTTGCCGGAATGGCAAAGGAGATCGGCGCATCAGTGATCTTTACAAGTGAGCACTCCGACAAGACAACAGGAAGTGTTTCGGAGATGAAAAGGGCTGTTAGTATGATGGACCTTATGACTGACAGACCTTACCCGAAAGATCTCGGACTCTCACTCTTCTCCATAAAAGAGAAGAGAAGAAGAAGAACACCTCCGCTTTCATATGATTCAGAGATACCTGCAGAGAAGATGCCGGATAAAATTGATTATGATCCCCTGGGAAACCTGCGAATCGGAACTGAGGGGGATTATATTGTCGCTGTCCATAACAATACGGCATTTAAGGGGAAAAAATGGGAAGATGTATTTTATACGCTTATAAAAAACAACCGCATATCACTCTTGGATCACGCTGCATATCTTGGAAAAGAGCTTTATAAGGCAGAATTATCTTTAAAATTTAAAAGAAGTTTTGATCAGGACGGACCTTTTTAAGACCTTTTTTTCCTATCTTACAACAAGAACCGATATTTTGCTGTTGGAAACTACAGCAGCACTGACACTTCCCAGAAGAAGCCTTTTTGCCATCCCCTTTCCTGTTGAACCAACGATTATCAGATCAGCCTTTATCTCGCCGGCATATTCCAAAATCTCATCGCGTGCATCACCCAGGCGGGATTCAAATATAACATTACAGTTATTTTCCTTCGCAAGTGCCTTTGATTCAGCTAAAATCTCATCCCCCTCGGATTTTAAAAGACTGAATATTCTTTCGGAAGACGGGTCGGCAACACCAAGTGCCGGATCAACAACAGATGATCCGTAAACTCCGGTATTAATAGTATAAACTGCATATATTTTTGAATCCCATGAGGAGGCAAGCTCCATACCCTTTTTAAGAGCTTTTTTGGCAGATTCAGATCCGTCTATTGCAACCAGAATTGTAGAATACATATGATACTCTAATACTTTTCAGATAATTAATTCTATCCAAAGAGATCATAACCAGACTTTATGAAACAATTATCTGTCAGGCATTTAAACATATCATCACAGTTATGCCGGATATCAGAATCAGAAGAGAACTCCTGGAGACACTTTTTGCACTTGGCAAAAGTCAGCATCCAAATGAATTTCTGGCAATTTTAAAAATAAGAAACGGAATTATAGAAGAGCTTGAACTTGCACCCGGAACAATTTCAGGAGAAACGAGTGCCAGTTTTGATACTTATATGATGCCCCTTGACACCAGTACGGCAGGAAGCGCCCACTCGCACCCTTCAGGTGCGGTAAGACCCTCGGATGCAGACCTGAGATTTTTTCCAAAGATTGGAAGGTATCATATCATAATAGGTGCGCCTTACAACGATGATACATGGAGATGCTTTCATGCAAACGGCGAGCCTTTTGTAATGGAGGTTGTCTAAGATGGTAAGGGTTGTTGCAACAGGAACTTTTGACATACTTCATCCGGGTCATATATACTACCTGGATGAATCAAAAAAACTGGGTGACGAGCTTTTTGTAATAATAGCCAGGGATGAAAACATAAAGCATAAACCAAAACCGGTCATGCCGGAAGACCAGCGTCTTTTCATGGTTCAGTCCTTAAAGGTTGTCGACAACGCACGCCTTGGCGCTATTGGCGACATGCTAAAGCCGATAGAGGAGATCGCACCTGATATTATTACAATCGGATTCAACCAGTATTTTGATATTGAAAATCTTCAGAACCGTCTTGACTCAAGAGGAATAAAGGCAAAGGTTATGAAAATTTCAGGCTTTGATGGCGAAGGATTCTCAAGCTCAAGAGTCATTATGCAGCAGATTTTAAAGAAGCGCTGCCATGATTTCACATCAGAGGAATCAGAATAATCTTTTTTTATTGCAATACCTGATTTAAAAAAAACCTGCTTTATTCAAGCATCGCCTTCCAGAATACATTCTGCCCTATAATTTGCCAGTATTCCTTAAGATTTCCCCTGCAGGCCTTATATTCAGGACAGTAATTCTCAACAATACTCCAGAAATTTTTAGAATGGTTGTGCTCTTTTAGATGCGCAAGCTCATGTATTATGATATAATCACGAAGAGATGGAGAAAGGGCGGCAATCCGGATATTAAAGCTAAGTGTACCGCGTGTCGAACAGCTTGCCCAGCGGGTTTTCTGGTTTCTTATTGAAAGGCTCTTACAGGAAACACCCATACAGGCTGCGAGGTCTTTGACACGGACTTCCAGTTCTGTTCTCAGCCTTTTTGAAATAAAATCCTTAAGGCCGCCAACAGAAGAATAAAATATTGTCATATTTTCATAATCAATAGAGCAAACCCCGCTCTCCTCAACAGAGAAGTAATTCCCATAAAGGAGCATTCTGTTTAGCCTGTCTTCATATTTTTCAGAAAAGCTCCGCTTCTTTTCAATGTGGGATATTATCCAGTCTTTCTTTTTCAAAAGAAGGTCTGATACATCATAACCCTCAGGTGCCACAACTTTTAAGGTACAGTCGGAAAGAACAGACAGCCGGATATTTTTTACAGGCTTTCTTACAACAGATACGGAAATTCCATCAAATTCCATAATTAAAAATTAGTACAGATCATTTGTCTGAAGCATCCCTATCGGACTTTCAACATTAGGACGGCGTTTTAATTTAATACCATAATGCTTTGAAAGCATATCCCGAACCTTTTCAGACTCAATCCACCCGGCATCAAGTTTTGTTACAATACTGTTTATCTCAAGGGCCTGTGATATAATTTTTTCACCCATATCGCCGCCATGCAGATCAGCAAGACCCATTATTGCCTGCAGCGGATTTCGGATATAATCATTTAATATTGCAAACTGCTCCATATTTTTTTCTATCTGGAAAAAAGCATCTTTTTTTAGCTGCTCAAGATGATGATTCTTAGTCCTGTCACGGATAATTGTTACGACCTGAATAACCTCGCCTTCATCAAACACAGGAGATTTTATGACCTCATAATACTTTAAGCTCCTCTCATTGCGGACTTTTATGATAGTGTCAAGCGACTCGCCTGACTGAAATATATATCTGTACTCAAGGCCGAGTTTTCCTGTCAGATATGGAGAAACATCGGAGAGTTTTTTTCCGACAATAAGCTCGCATGGGCCTTTATCAGTTGTGATATCCTCAAAAGATTTATTGCAGATTACAATTTCCATACCTTTATTTACGACAACAACCCCGTCGCGAATTGCATTCAATGTTGTTCTGTGCTGAATCTCTGATTCCCGCAACATACGCTCTGATTTTTTTACTTCAGATATATTTTTAACATAGACAAGAATTAGTGATAAATCACCGTCTGAAACATCAACTGCCCTAAGCTCCATCTGCTCATATGTTCCATTGTTTACAAGGAATGCACCAACATATGCCTCTTCCTGCAAAAGAGGGCTGCCATCAGGACCTTTTAACGAAAAGTAATCGGTTATCCTCTTTTTAGAGGGATCAATTCCGGACTTAATCATCTTATCCAGGACAATAGGATTTATGTAAATAATTTCTCCCGAAGGATATGAAACGAGAAAAACCTTCTCCGAGGAGAAGGCAAAAACATTCGCAAGTTTCTGAATGCATGAGACATCAGAAATACTGCCGCCGGCAACAGACTGGGAAACAACGGGGTTCTCAAGCATTGCACGGAGATTTTCACATGCTGACTGAGACAATTCAGATGTTAAAGGCTTGTATATAACTCTGTTTGCATCCTTATCCATCAGCATTCACCATTCCACAGTATAATTAAAAATGCGATAAAACTATTATTTTTTATTTATTTTGCGTATCTGTCCCTGATTTTTATATTATACAGAAGGAGGATATATATTTTTGGTTTTTTTAATGTCATTTGCACGCATTAATGCATGTCGATACTAAAAACAATTATTAAAAATTTAAAGTGCTTTGTGATTTTTCCAATATTCAACTATCTCTTTTCCACCAACAAATACAAGCCCCTTCTCATCTGCATATCTCATCGCATCCTCTTTTGTAAGAGCTTTACCAGTATTGTCATCAAGCATCTCACAAATTGTAATACACGGAGTGATGCCGCCAAGCTCTGCAAGCGCTATTGAAAGTTCAGTCTGCCCGCGTCTGTTATCTAAAAGCTTCTCATTTGCACGCAGTGTCGCCATATGCCCGGGCGTTCTGAATTCTGAGGAGAAATCCAGTGCACCGCCGTTCATTGCATGCTTAACATGATCTGCAAGCCTGTTTGCCGTTATTGCCCTGTCAATATCAGTGATTCCGGTAAATGTGTCGCGGTGGTTTACCCATAGTGAAAACGAAGAATGATTTGCCTTATCATACGGAATATCCCCTTCCTTCTCGGCAAAATGAGTCATCTTCAAAGCTTCGCTTGCAAACGGAAGTCCCATCTTTTCAGCTGCTTTTGAATGTATGGATGTGCAGATAAGACCCCCTGCATCCTTTCTCATTATTTTAATATGTTCAGGAGTTATCGCATCAGAGCGGATTGCAAAATCAGTCTCACCCTCGCGGTCTGCAAAATCGTAAATCAGAATAAATTCTCCTTTTTTCAGCGCTTCTATTGCTTTATCTATCATCTTATACAAACCTCTACTTTAACCCGGCTGCCATCTGTAAGATCCAGCTTCTCACGGAGTCTTACCTCAGATATTACCTCAATAATGTCATCAGGATAATGTGATCTTCCGGGAACAATTATTGCACATTTATAACCGTTTATTCTGCATGGAAGACACCGGGCACTCCCGAATGTCCTGTCATCAGCAGTGAAGCCCTCTATATCAACCCAGCCGTGAAGCTCTGCCTTTTTCCGGGTCTCAACAGCAGCAGGCCCCAGTCTGAGATTCAGAGTTCCGGGATATGGCTCAAATCCGAGATTCTTTACAAACTGCTCAACATATCCAGGGATACTTACATAATAGCGACCTTCTCCAAGACCGCTTATTAACTCACCCTCTATCCAAAATACGCCGGAATTCTCTTCAAAGAGCCTTTTATAGTCAGCATACTCTTTTTTGAGTGCTTCTTCCCCGGGTCCGGTTAATGCAACGTACTGGCCGTCCGGCTTCACAGATCTTATTATCAGATTCCCTTTTTCAAGCGCAATTAAACGGCGTGAAACAGTCATCGGACTCACCTTCAATGATTCCGCAAGTTTCTGTGAAGAACCTGAAACCTGACCGTTAAGACCACCCATAAGCCCTATTTTTTTGAGAAATAAAAGATCCTCAGCAGCAACCATACTTATTACCATATTTGATATGCCTAACATATATGAGTTACGATACCTGCCACAGCCACATTTTTCGTGAAATGACGAATGCGTTTTCGCTAATTATATAATATAGTAAATTCCCATATAATTACATGAAATCCGCACTGCGTAACCGTCTTGCCGAAAAGATGGCAGGAGAGATTACGCTGTCAGACTCCCCGGGAGATGCCCTTAGAAAATGGAGAATTAATTTCAACATCGCTCCGGGAATACTGGCAGAAAAACTTGGATTTTCACCATCCGTCATCTCAGACTATGAGGGAGGAAGGAGAAAAAGTCCCGGTACCGCAGTAGTCGGAAAGATTGTTGACACTATTCTTACAATAGACAACGAGAATGGCGGCAAGTACATGAAAAAGTACGCCAACATCCTCTACAGTGATTTTGACGATGAGGTCATTTATGACATGCATGATTATGACTCGTCAATACCGCTTCAGAAGTTTTGTGACGCTATTGACTGTAAATATATTACAGGCTCAATGGATTACAGAATCTACGGTTACACAGTAGTCAACAGTCTAAATGCCATCGTTGAGCTTTCAGCAACGGAATTTAATAAAATTTACGGCTGGAGCACAGAAAGGGCATTAATTTTTACGAACGTTTCAACCGGCAAATCGCCGATGATAGCAATCCGCGTAACACCATTTAAGCCACGCTGTGTGATTCTTCAGGGAATATCCCCGGAAGAGATTCATCCTTTAGTGCCTGAACTTGCATCAAGGGATAAAATTGCACTTCTTACAACTGATATGGATACAGACAGGATTGTTAAAGTACTGAGGGAACAACCATGGTAGGAATTATCACATACGGTGCATATCTTCCAAGATTCCGCATTAAAACAGAAGAGATTGCAAGGGTCTGGGGTGCAAACGGCACTGAAATTGCAAACGGCCTCGGTGTTTTTGAAAAATCCGTTCCGGATCTTGACGAGGACACACTCACGATCTCAGTGAATGCAGCAAGGTTTGCACTTGCAAGAAGAAAAGTAAATCCCGATGATATCGGTGCAATATACGTAGGCAGTGAATCACACCCCTACGCTGTTAAACCAACTTCTGTTACAGTCGGAGAGGCAATCGGCGCAACACCTGTTATGACTGCAGCAGATCTGGAATTTGCATGCAAGGCAGGTACCGCAGGAATTCAGGCATGTATGGGACTTGTAAAGAGCGGCATGATAAAATACGGTGTTGCAATAGGGTCTGACATCGCACAGGGAGCTCCCGGAGATGCACTTGAATACACAGCAGCAGCAGGCGGAGGAGCGTTTGTCATTGGAGAAGATGACGTAATCGCAGAGATAAACCACACCTGCTCATACTCTTCCGACACTCCGGACTTCTGGAGGCGTGAAGGACAGGCATACCCACGCCACGGAGGAAGATTCTCAGGCGAACCTGCATATTTCAAACACATCCAGGGTGCGGCAAAGCTGATGATGGAACAGATGGGTACAGAGCCTTCTGACTATACATACGCAGTATTCCACCAGCCAAATGCAAAGTTCCCGAGAACCGTTGCAGCAACGCTCGGCTTTACAGCAGAACAGATAAAAACGGGACTTGTCGTTCCGCGTCTTGGAAACACATATTCAGGCGCTGTGCCTGTCGGCCTTTCAGCAACTCTGGACGCTGCAAAGCCGGGTGACAGAATATTTGTCACATCATACGGTTCAGGTTCAGGAAGTGATTCATTCGATATCACAGTAACTGACGCAATCGAGACCGCAATCGACAGAAAGGCAGCACCAGGTGTCGAAGATCTGCTCAATGACAAAGAGTACGTCGACTATGCACTGTATGCTAAACACAAAGGGAAGATAGTGATGCAAAAATGAGAGAAGTAGCAGTAGTTGGAATAGGCCTCACCGATTTCGGTGAAAAATGGGATACCTCATTTAGGGATCTCTGTGTAGAGGCCGGAGCAAAGGCAATTGAAGATGCAGGCATGGACGGCGATCAGATTCAGGAGATGTTTGTCGGAAACATGAGCGGAGGCCGGTTTGTACTTCAGGAACATATCGGAGCTCTAATTGCAGATTATGCAGGCCTTGCAACAAATCACATACCTTCAACAAGGACAGAAGCCGCATGTGCATCAGGAGGACTTGCATTCAGACAGGCAGTAAGCTGTATTGCATCAGGCACACAGGACATTGTGATTGCCGCAGGTGTTGAAAAGATGACCGATGTCTCCGGAGGAGAGACAACAGATGCTCTTGCAGGTGCTGCCGACCGTGAATGGGAAGGCATGTACGGTGTTACATTCCCTGCACTTTACGCAATGATTGCCGTTGACTACATGAACAAGTACGGCTTAACACGCGAACAGCTGGCAGAAGTTGCTGTTAAGAACCACTACAACGGAGCAAGAAATCCGATTGCACAATACAAAAAAGAAATTACTGTTGATGCAGTTATGAGATCAACCCTTGTTGCAGACCCGTTAAGGCTTCTGGACTGCTCACCGGTAACAGACGGCGCAGCAGCAGTTATTCTCTGCTCGCTTGAAAAGGCAAAGGAATTTACAGACTGCCCTGTAAAGGTGATTGCATCAACCCAGGCAACTGACACAATAGCACTTCATGACAGACGCGACATAAGCACCCTTGATGCAACAGTTGCGGCAGCAGACCGTGCATTTAAGATGGCAAAAATTGACAGAAAAGACATCGACCTCGTGGAAGTCCACGACTGCTTCACAATTGCAGAACTTTGTGCAATAGAGGATATGGGATTCTGTAAGAAAGGAGAGGCAGGAAAGCTTACCGAGGAAGGATGGACCGCACTTGGCGGAAAACTGCCTGTCAACACAAGCGGCGGACTTAAGTCATGCGGACATCCGGTCGGTGCAACAGGTATCAAACAGGTATGCGAGGTTGTCGCACAGCTCCGCGGCGAAGCAGGAAAGAGACAGATTGACGGTGCTGAGACAGGTATGACACACAATGTCGGCGGTACAGGTGCAACTGTTGTTACAAACATATTCAGGAGGGTTTGAAGATGTCTGTCCCACGATTCTGGCGTAAACAGCACAGCAGATACAATCTTACAGGAACAAAGTGTGAAACATGTGGAAAATATTTCTTCCCACCCAGATCACTCTGTCCTACATGCAGAAGAGAAGGTAAAATTGTAGAGCACAATTTCAAGGGCACAGGAAAGGTAGTCACATTCTCAATAGTCCGGACGGCAAGTGAAGAATACGATCTTCAGACTCCCTTTGCAGTTGCAATAATTGAACTTGATGAGGGAACACGCATGACAGCGCAGGTCATCTGCGACATTGATAAAATTCACATCGGCATGCCTGTAAAATCAACATTCAGAAAGATTACTGCTGACGGAGAGAGCGGCGTTATTGTATACGGAACAAAATTTGTTCCTGCCTGAAATCCCAGGCATAACCTTTTCCGGAGGACATACATATCAATTCATCAGCCTGTGAAATGTCATCCAGAATCATATGAATCCGGATTTAAACGGATTTAACATATTTGTAAGGATAAAGGTATGAACAGGGGAAATATTATAAAAAAAGGGGATGGGAAATGAAATTCACTGAAATGATAAAAAATCCGGTTGCTCTTATAGCCTGCGTTATTGTATGCAACCTTGCCGGAGTTATCGGGGGGATATTTACAGAAACAGGACCGGGAACATGGTATTCCGGACTCGTCAAACCATGGTTTCTGCCGCCTTCAATTGCATTTCCAATTGTCTGGACAATTCTTTATACAATGATGGGCATTGTCCTTTATCTTTTATGGAGAGAGGACAGGACAAACGGGCATGTTAAAATTGCACTTGGATTTTTTGCAATACAGCTTTTATTAAATGTGGCCTGGTCATTCTTCTTCTTCGGATTGGAGAACCCGCTTTACGGACTGATAGTAATAGTATTTCTGTGGATTTTCATTCTTGAGACAATAATTACGTCATATAAAGTAAACAAAAACGCAGCATATCTGTTAATTCCCTATATATTATGGGTCTCATTTGCGACACTGATAAATGCAGCCGTGCTTATGCTAAACCCGATTATATTTTAAAAAAACAGAAATAATCTTTTATTTAACAAATACAGAGTTTATACCTGAATCAAGCCATTCTTTTCCCTTATCAGTAAGGCTGTATGTAATCCACGTCCCTTTTTGTTCTCCGGAGATGAGTCCGGATTTTTTTAGGATTGAAAGATGGTATGAGAGGCGGGAATCTGAAATTTCCAATACCGCTCTTATAATGCAGACACACAGAGGCTGAATGCTTAACATGCAAAGGATCTTAATCCTCTTTTTATCAGCAAGTGCATGATGTATCACACCCAATGCTTCTATATCAGAATCTTTTGGAAGGAGAGCTTTAAGTCCTTTGACTCCGCCGCAACCGCATAAGGATTCCTCAGCCCCTTCAGGAAGAAAGATGTTTATTTCATTTTTTATTTTTTTTATCCCCATTTTTATTCAACCCCCATTATTTCAATTAAATATGAAATAACAACAGATAAATAAACACCGGAAAATTCTGTTATATTTTCATATCGTCGCAGAACAGCCAGAGAGTCTGTGAAAAACGCAGATATATTTCCAGAATTGTTTCAAAAAAATTTGAAATAAGAAATTATAAATATTACCCGTTACAACCAATAATTCAAATTAATTTGAAACAATAATGGTGATGATTTAATACACCCGATAATAAACTTAAAAAATATTTCATTTCGTGATTAAAGAGAGGCACTGATGATTGATTTGATAATCGGCTCACTGATAACAGGCTGGGATACCCTTGCAGGATATCTTGCCGAACATGTACTAACCTGCCTTATCCCCGCTTTTTTTATAGCAGGAGCTATAGCCGCACTTGTCAAAAAAGAGGCGATATTAAAATACTTCAGCCCTGATGCAAAGAAAAGCACTGCATACGGGCTTGCATCCATTTCAGGAACGGTGCTTGCAGTCTGCTCCTGCACAATATTGCCAATGTTTGCAGGACTTTTTAAGCGGGGAAGCGGAATCGGGCCTGCAACAACTTTCCTATACGCAGGTCCTGCCATAAACATTCTTGCAATTGTCTACACAGCAAAGGTCCTGGGCTTTGACTTAGGTATTGCAAGAGCAGCTTTTGCAATAGTAATGGCTATTATAATCGGGCTTATTATGGCATTTCTCTTTAAATCCCATGATGCCGACACACAAAAAAAGATTGCCACTATGCCGTCCGTTCCTGTTTCAGGCGATTTCAAACGGCCAAAATGGGTGATACCCTTATTCTTTGTATTCCTTGTCGGGATTTTAATTGCAGGAACTGCTCAGGTAGACTGGATCATCAAATTTCCGGTTATATATGCACTCACACTCGGAACCGCATTTCTGCTTATCTACTACTTTGAGAGGGATGAGATTACTGAATGGGGTCTTGAGACATGGGATCTTACAAAAAAGATATTTCCAATACTAATCATTGGTACATTTGCCCTTGGAATGCTCTCATTCTTCCTGCCGCCGGAAGTGTTCAGGCCGTTCTTTGGTACAAATTCAATTTTATCAACCCTGCTTGCATCAGTTGTCGGAACGATTCTTTACATGCCTACACTGCTGGAGGTGCCTGTGATTGGAACAACATTCGGATACACATCAGGAGTTATGGCCGGCGGCCCTGCACTTTCACTTCTCCTGTCAGGGCCGAGTGTGAGCCTGCCATCACTTCTTGTGATATCAAGGATAATGGGTGCCAAAAAGACCATCGTCTATGCAGCACTTGTAATTGTATTTTCGGCTATTGCCGGATTTGTCTACGGGCTTATTATTTGAGAAAATAACTGCGTATATGAAAATGTAAAATAATTATAAAATTAAGTAAACTGAGGAGTAATAAAAATGAAAATAGAAGTTTTTGGAACTGGATGCATGAAGTGCAAAAGGCTTATGAAGAATGTTGAAAAGGCTGTTGCAGAGTCAGGCATTGAAGCAGAGATTGTAAAGATTGAAGATATCACCGAAATTATGAACAGGGATGTAATGCTAACACCCGCACTTGCAATTGACGGCGAGTTGAAAGTCTCAGGAAGAGTTGCCGATGTTTCCGAGATTAAAGAGTTAATCGGAGGCAACTGAGGGTGGCTGAAGTTCCGACATGCACCTGCGGACAGAGCGAAGAGAACAGAATCATCTTTCCATGTGCAGGTCAGGCAAACACAGGTCAGATTACAAATCTTGCAGCAATTCAGTTAACAGAAGAAGGATACGGCAGCACCGCCTGTGTTGCCCTTCTGGCAACCGGCTCAAAAGGAATAATTGAAAATTCAAAAAATGCGGATAAGGTTGTCGTAATTGACGGCTGTTCTATGAATTGTGCAAAGAAGATAGCCGAATCACAGGGTATTTTTGTAGATCAGCACCTTATTATGACCGAACTTGGAATAACAAAAGGGCCATCCAAATCCTACACTGATGATGATATTGAAAAGGCAGTATCTGCCTGCTGGGAAGGAAGAGGAAAAACAGAGGAAGATAAGCCTGAAAAAAGCTCTGATGAAAAATCAGGAAGTGGCTGCGGATGCGGCGGTTCCTGTAAGAAATAATATTTTAAAAAGCATGAATTTATCATTTTAAGCTTTTATAAAAAGAGAGTAATTAAGACAGGGACTAAATTTTATTATATATACACTGATTCTGTTATCAATTCGCACTACGATAATTATCATCCGGCCTTTTTCTATTTTCATTATTAGCCTGAAGTTTCGACCCTTAAACGATGATAATCTGTTCCTTTCACAGGAATTACATTTCTGAAGGGATCTTCCCTGATTTCAAAAATTTATGGAAAAAAATTATTTTTCAATTATATGGATATCCCTCTGCGGGAACGGGATATTGATATCTGCCTCTCCAAGCTTCTCAAAGAGAGCCTTTAAAACGTCTGATTTTACAGGGTAATAGTCATCGGTATCAACCCACACCCTGAGCTGCAGAATGACTGCAGATTCAGCCATCTCCCTAAACCTGACAATAGGTTTGAGCTCTTTGTGAAGTTTCGGATGGCTGTCAGCAACAGCAAGTGCAACTGAAATTGCATCATTGATGTTTGTTTCATATCCGACACCGTATTCAACCGCAATCATCCGTTTATCCATTTTTGTGACATTAATAATGGCACTGTTCCATACTGTCCCGTTTGGAATCATTACCCTTGAGTTGTCGATTTTTTTAAGCTCGGTTGCCATGATGCTGACATTTTTAACAACCCCTGTCTGTCCTGCGATTGTAACCTCATCCTCAAGATCATATGCACCCGATGCGGATATCCAGATACCGGATGCAATATTGTTGATAGTATCCTTTAAACCGAAACCAAGTACCAGGGAAATTGCTGCAGTGATACTGATTATAATTCCGTTAATGTCAAACCCTAAAATTCCAAGGGCAATCATAACAAGGATAAAATACAGTATAATCTTAATTGCCCTTGTTATCTGGAGCATCATAAGTTTTGGAATTTTTAAATCCTTTTCACCAAATCTTTCAATCTGTCCGGAAATTATTTTGATTATTATATATCCGATTACAAGCGCTGCAAGAGACAACACAATCTGTTCAAGTGATATCGTTGTCACCATGTCCAGATATCTGTTAATCTCAGCAAGGGTTAGTTTTACTTCTTCTGCCATTTCGGGTTTATCCTCCGGAGATACATCTTATTAAAAATCGTAATTGCGCTTTCATTCATACATGCCGCAAATATTTGCAAAGATTCCAATAAAGGTGCAGGAAGATCAGGAAATCAGTTAAAAAAACCTGATATTAAAAGATCATCATGGAATTTTGCAGGATTTTACTAATAAGAATTATTTTCCATGTGTAAAAACATTTTTTGTTTTCAAAAAAATATTTAATTAACTAAAATTAAATTTATTCGTATGATCTACGGTTCAAATACCGAAGAAAATAAAACAGAAAGCAATACTTCACTTAAACAACAGGGCGAGATAATTGCTGCAAGCAGGAGTTTTTTAAGGCATGTCAGGGAAATAAAAGATCTTGCATTTGAGAACGCTATAGTATTTGACAAATCAGGCAGATTTCTTTTCAGAATGAAGGGGAAGAGAAACAGCATTGAATTTGGTTATTATGACAGATACAAACTTCAGGAAAAAATATTCATGCACAATCACCCGTGCGGAGGCGGATTCTCATTATCTGACATATGGTCTGCATTTGCCCTCAATATGTACGGCATGATTGCTGTGACAAACGAATATATCTATATGTTCTTTCCGCCTCCGGAAAAGCAGTTCTTTGAGACATCAGAATTCAGAAATATAAGGCACTGCTATGAGATAAGAAAAAATCTCACTTCCCTTTCCAAGAGGCTTAAAGTAAATGACGAAATCTGGAAGGATATTGCCACAGACCTCGGCTACCAGTATTTAAAGCTAAAAATAAAGAAATAAAGGCTCCTTAAATGCAACAGATATCATATACTGCATGGTGCTGAACAGGCGAATATGATCTTACAACCTTTTCAGTAATTTCACCGTCAGTAAACTTTCTTAAAACAGGAATCATCTCACCCCCCTCTGACTGAAGGGTGTAGTAATGAATCATCCCTCCCTTTTTGCAGAGCGAAAACGCAACCTCCAGAAAATCCGAGGATGTCATAGGAAGGTTCATAATAATTCTGTCAAATGAATTTTTCTCAAATATCTTTCCAAGAACAAGTGCATCGGCAAGCATCGGAATGATATTTTTCTTTTTGTTAAGAGCAATATTCTCCCTCATCAGGCTTACTGCACCGGGATTTATATCGCCGGAGTAGACAACAGATGCCTTATCCGAAAGAACTACCGGAAATGGCCCGACACCTGCAAACATATCAAGAACCCTCTCACCTTCCTTCATCATGGAAAATATTCGCTGTCTTTCGTTGGCAAGCCTTGCAGAGAAGTATGCAACGGAAAGGTCAATTAAAAAGCGGTTGTTGTATTCAATATAACGGGTCTTTGTTGTATTTTCACCTGCAAGGACCTTAAATTCCTTAACCCTGTATTCACCGGATACAGGACCCTCTGAATGAAGAACAGTGTGTATGGATGGACGGGATTTTAAGAGATATTCTGCCTCCTCTTTG
>JAFGWE010000028.1 GCA_016937345.1 Methanomicrobiaceae archaeon | reverse complement strand
ACGTCAGATGCTGTACTGAGATACGCGAGTTCTCGGGAACCATCTAACGCTGCAATTGTTCTAATGAGAAGTGTCTTTTCTAGTGAATTTTTTAATTGTTACTGTTAAGTATGTTTTTTTTATTTCAGATGCTTAACCGGGATACGCAGGTTCTCCGGGAATCTGAAATGTTGGTTAAGATAAGAATATGCAAAGTATTTTCGTGTCCATCTAAATAAAAAATTCCTGTCAACCGCTTCTTTCAATAAGGTGTACAACAAATTTTAATATTGAATTTGTACCATGACGGATCAATGTCACCATAATGTGCCAAAAACGATGAGCACACAGCATCCTGATAATGTAAACATTCCTTTTTTTGCATGCAGCCCGCTTATGGGTGGAGAAGAGGAGGTTTTAGAGGCTTATTATGCATATTCACATCTGAACTGCAGTGAGCAGATGTGGGACTGTGAGGGAAAAGAGGTAGACAATTTTGTAATAAAAAAACTTCTTTCCAAGTATGAATCATATTTTTCACAAAAACAGCTCGGTAAAGATGTATTTTTAACTCTCAGACTTCCGAATCCTGAGGTTGAACAGGCTGAGGCAAAAATTTTAATTGAGACCCTTGAGAGTATTCCCCGTTCTTTTGATGTTGCAAAAATGTTCTATGGAAATGACATACCGCCGATATTTGAAGTGATTCTTCCTATGACAACGTCATATGTCTCAATTGATAACATCTATCAGTACTACTGTGATTTTGTCGTTGGAAAACAGCATAAAAGACTTGGGGGACGTGACAATACCATATCAGACTGGATAGGTGAATTCAGGCCTGAAAGAATAAATGTAATCCCCCTGTTTGAAGACAGGGAAGGAATGCTAAACTCTGATGAGATTGTGGGACGCTATATCGAGAATAAAAATCTTGAATATCAGAGAGTGTTCTTTGCACGTTCAGATCCTGCAATAAACTATGGAAATATCGGAGCTGTGATTTTAAACAAGGTGGCTCTTATGAAGATGTCTGAGCTTTCTGAAAATTCAGGAATTCCTATATATCCTATAATAGGGGTTGGATCAGCACCATTCAGGGGAAATCTCAGGCCTGATAATATAGAAAGGGTAATTTCCGAATATCCGGGAGTACACACATTTACAATTCAGTCTGCTTTTAAATATGACTATTCGCCTGATCTTGTAAGGGAAGGAGTTCGAAAACTTGAAGAAAGAACACCTGGGATTTCACAGACAGTTGATATGGCAATTTCTCTTGAGATGTTTGAGAAATGCTCTGCAGAATATCACAAAAGACTTGTTGAGATGTCGGCTGTCATAAATAAGGTATCCGGATATATCCCCGGGAGAAGACGCAGAAAACTTCATATCGGTCTTTTTGGATATTCACGAAACCTAGGGGGGCTAAAACTTCCAAGGGCAATAACATTTACGGCCGCATGTTATTCGATAGGTGTTCCGCCGGAGATACTTGGAATATCAGCATTGTCTGATAAGGATTATGACTGCTTAAATGACGTATATCTTAACTTTGAGAGTGACTTAAGGGATGCGTTAAAGTTTGTAAATCCCGACTCTCCCTATCTTCCAGAGAAAGATTTTAACTTTGCAGAAGAATACCTTGGAGATTTTGAAACTGACTTTGAGCATAAGGAGGCTACTGATAATATTCTCTGGGCATTGTCTCAGAACAATATGGATGAATCCGGTTCGTATATACTTAAAGCAGCAAGCAAAAGAAATTTTTTGGGATGATCAGTCTCTTTTTATTGAAATTTTATTTTTTATAGCCTTACGCAGGACCTCTCTTTTTACAATTATTACTGTCCCGAATACTCCGAGGAATATATTGAAGTAATAGAGTATGAGGCGCCATAATACAACAAATATGCCGACTATTGAGGACGGTATAAAGAGACTGTAAAGAGAAGTTGCAGAAAGCTCGGCAATACCTGAACTACCCGGTGTTAGGGGAATCATCATAATTATTGCAATAATAATCTGTGCAACGAATGACTCCACAATGTGGGGACCTTCTCCAAGACCCATTAAGATAAGCGAAGCAATAAAAAATTCACTGAACCAGTAAATTATTGTGAACGCTGATCCCCATACAAGACCTATTTTTGAATGGCTCACATAATTTTTTAAAGCCTTATTAAAGTTGTCAACCTCAGAATCTATGCCATTTGTCAGCTTCTCGACTCTTTCGGCATGCCAGCGTTTTGTAAACCAGCCTGATACCTTTTTTATGAGGTTTTTAAGAAATACAGGATTTTTAACCGAGTACGCAAAGAGAATGACAAATCCTGTTATCATCGCCCACATGAAGAATAATGGTATTGCGATTGTAAGGCCCAGCTCTTCTGATCCTATCCACAACATGAACATGGCGATACCGCCTATTACACCAAGCAGTATTCCATCCAAAACCCTCTCCATGATTACTATTGCAGTTGCATCTCCAAGAGGGACATCTGCCCTGTAAAGCTCGTGTATTCTTACAGGTTCACCGCCTGCCTGTGAAGGAGTAACAGCTGCCACAAGAAGGTTTGCAAAGACCATATTCAGGCAGTGGAGAAAGGAGACTTTATAGCCTAGTGATTTGGACATGAATTTTATTCTTAAGGCCCATGCACAAAGAGAGCCCATATGAAGAACAAGCGCTGCCAAAAGATAAACCGGCTGGAGTTTGGTTAAGTATTGTATGGTATTTTCATCAATTGTGAAGTATAAAACCAAAATCAAAACTATGACGCTGAATGAAACCGAAAGTGCCAGCCATTTCCATTGATTTTTGTCCATCTGTTTCTCCGGATATAACTGAGAAGTTTAGTCCTTCGGATATAAACCCTTTAAGGTTTTCATACCGTAAACAGGCTCCTGTCACCTGTAATAGTCAGAAGCCCACAGCGAACCGCGGCATCTAAAAGACCGTATCCGTAGCTGAAATGTCCCAGAGCATTTACATATTTTTTTTCTGAAAGAAAGCTGTCTCCGTCAGAAAGATGCTCTGACGCGCTTTTTAGGATCAGCAGGGAGAAATCATGAAGTGGGCTTTCCTTATCAGGCGAAACAGCAACAGAGTTTACTGCCTCAAAAAGCATCCTTCTGTACCTGTTTGTCTTTTCAAAAAGGTGTGGCAGGAGATTATCCGGCATATTATCGTCAAAAACAGGCAGCCTTTCTGCAGGCACATCTCCTTTCAGCAGACCTGCTATTACTCCAAAATCTAACCACCCGAATCCGTATGCAAACGATGCATGGGCATTTACAAGATCTCCTGAGTTAAAAAAAGAGATCCCGTCTTTTCTGTAGGCTGATGCCATCTCCAAAATCTCTTTTGAAAGACGGAAATACGGGGTGTTCTGATTAACACATATTGCGGTTTTTTTTAGTTCAGACTCCAGTTCCTCTCCGAATATTTCAGGTTTCATAGAAATGCAAAGTTTTTAAGATACTCTTTTTCCATCATGTGAAGGGTTGCCGGCACTGCAATTATATGGAGGGGTTCTTTAAAATATGCAGATTTAAGTTTTTCTGAATCTCCTGCAATGACAATTGGATTATCAGAGCCTGCACGTGCCATTCCGACATATATCTCAGGAGGTTTTACTCCTCTTTTCTCTGCCATCTGCTCGATTAGGGATACACCTTCTCCAACTGTCATATATCTGTCTGGCTTTATATCAAGGAAGACTAATGTGTGGAGATCCTGGGCGATGTTATTTACTATTGTTTCAAGAGGGGTTGTCGGAAACCAGTTCTTCTCAGGATAGGGAATGGAACAGGACTTTCCAAACCTGTAGTTCTGAAGACCGGAGAGTCCGCAGACAGCACTCTGTATTGATGCTCCGTGGATAATCTTTGTAGGGATGTTTCTCTCTTTCGCCCGGATTCTGATGTCAGAATGTGTTGTTGAGACCATTGGATCTCCGCCAGTTAAAAACACTGCATTTCCTTTTAAAGCTGCATCTAGGATGTTTTCGGGATTATTTTCTACATCGTCCCGCCCCAAAACGTGAATTTTTTTCCCGTAATATTCCTCCATTTCTTTTACACCGGCTCCCATTAAGCGGGACGTATACCCTTCAAGGAATACAGAATCTGCGCTTTTTATGGCTTCAAGTCCCTTTATTGATATATCTTTCTCATCGTATAGTCCAAGACCTATGAATGTAAGCATAATTTCCCTCATTTCTCAGAATCGTATAGTATGTATTTATCTTCAAAGAGAAAAAAGACAATAGTTAGTTTGTGGTGAATACCACAGACATACATCCGAACGACTGGAATGTCTTTGGGGCATCGGGGATATGCTGATTCATCGTTATTATGAACGTATGCTGAAAAAGGAGCTGAAAAGTCTCCCGTCTTCAGTATGCTTTATGATAACCGGTGATGATATCGCCGGCGCCCCAATGAAACCAGAAAAGGTATGCGGATGGTGCATTGAATTTGGCATTTCTGAAATTATTTTTCACATTGACACAGATTCGGTCGATTTTGTACTTCCATATTTGGATTCGCTCAGGAGTATCTCAAAGATAGCCCGTCTTAATCTCTGTTATGATGACACAAAAGAAGTCCTTGGAGAAGGGCCTGATGTATCCGTAGCAATCGGAATGAGTGGGAGAGAAGAGATAATAAAAGCGATAAAGAAGATGGCAGATGAAGGTATTGAGCCTGAATCTGTTGATGAAAAAACACTGGAATCATATCTCAGCTTTAAGTTTGAGCCGGACTTGGTCATAAAAACGGGCGGAAGCCATCTCACGGACTTTTTAATCTGGCAGTCGGTTTATTCTGAATTGTTTTTTTCAGATATCAACTGGAAGGAATTTAGAAAAGTTGATCTTTTAAGGGCGCTTCGTGACTATCAGTTAAGAAAACGCCGTTATGGAAAGTGACCCTCTAAAAAGCGCTGATCATATAGTCTCACTCCGCGAAGGAGATCAATTTTGCGAAACATCGGCCAGTAGGGTGCACAGAAGTATACTGCGGATTCATTGCCATTGGCAAGCCATGGCAAAAAGTTGGATGTTCTCTTTTCGTTCCCGGTCCTGATTATCAGATCTACCCTGGGCAAATTAACTTCACGGTAGAGGTTTTCTTCTATTGTCGTGTTTGTTATATCATCAGGTTTAATCCTGTCTTCGCGGATAAGTTTGAGTATTGAGCGGGTGGCATATACTATTTCGTTTCTGCCGCCGTATGCTATTGCAAGGTTTATTGTAAATTCAGTGTAATTTTTTGTCAGGCTTTCTACTTTTTCAATTTTTTCCAGCAGGTCCTTTGGCAGGAGGTTTCTGTCTCCGACCATCTGTATCCTGATGCTGTTTTTGTGAACTCTTTCATCAGATGCGGCTTTAATTGCTTTTTCAGCAAAAAGTTCAAAGAGTTCACGCAGTTCTGATTCTGATCTCTGGAAATTCTCTGTTGAAAAGCAGTAAAGAGTAATGTGGCGGACACCTATCTCTCTTGCCCATTCCAAAACATTCTCGGTGGTCTGTGCACCGAGCCTGTGGCCGACAGCGACATCCAGGCCCATCTCTTTGGCAAATCTTCTGTTGCCGTCCTGAATAATTGCTATATGGCGTGGAATATTTTTGATGTTTCTGAGAAGATGTTTCTCATAAGCCCTGTCTGCTATTTCCCTGAGTTTCGGAATCACTGTAATGGTGTCACCTCTACAACCATGCCGTTGTTTGGATACCTTTCTATTATCTTCTTCTCACCTGTAAACTCTTCTGCAAAATCTGTCAGGATCCACCATGAAAGTTCTATATGATCATCAAAGGATTCATACATGTCATCTTCAAGATCGTCCGGGAGGTCGCCTTCAGGCACCCAGTAGCCATAAATCACTGTGCCATCCTCTGTAATCTCATCAAATGGTCTTGCTGTGTTTTGGGCTATTCTTTTCAGTCTTTCTCTCAACTGGACCGAGTCTTTGAATGTAGAGGAGCACCAGTGAACTTTTTTATCAGCAGAGATTAGCTTTTCAGCCCAATCCTTTGCTCCGGGAACGGCGTTGTGGTAGTCATCCTCGAGGCTGTATCCCATTTTTCGCATTGCATCAGCGTTTGTTTCGCTCCATTCAAGTTCATTTATATTGAGATAGTCGAGGTATGGGATGGCAGGTATTAAAAATTCAAGTCCGGGAAGAGACGGGACTTCGATTGTAATTTCAAATCCCATCTCTTTTGCTGTCTTTGCAGATTTGATGTAATCTGTTGATAAGATATCCTCCCATAATTCCTGTGGCGGGTGCATTCTTATCTCGTCAACAAGACCTTTTAGTTTCAGGAGCGTTTCTTCATCAGGTGCTGTTCCTGTGTACAGGTGTATGTGGTGCTCCTCCCCAAACTCTTTTTTCAGCATACGACAGCAGTAAATAACTCTTTCAAGCTCTAAAAGCGCTTCACCTCCGGTAACTCCCGTTCCAAGGGCGCTCATTATCTTTGCTTCGTCGATTATATCCTGTGGTGTTTTAACAGGCCGGTCATTCACCCAGGTCTGATCTTCTCCTTTGCGCTCATAGGATATCGGGCAGTACCAGCAGTCCTTATTGCATTTTCCTGTTATAAACAGGACCATCTTTGCACCTTTGTGGCACTGCTGACATCCTTTACTGAGCACCGGCACCCACCGCTTCAACAATTCTCTTTGTTACAAAGTCATGGCCGAGTGCTTCTAAGAACCATCCTGCACGCGGACCTCTTTCCTGTCCTAAAATTGCCTTATATATGCATGTGAAGATAGCTTTCGGATTTATGTCGGCCTCTTCGCCTGTCTTATAAACAGCATTGTGGAGATTTTCTGCGTTCCATTCCGGCATTCCCTCCATCTTTGCAACAAGAATTTCAAGGGCATATCTTTCCTCTTCTGTGAATGTGTAAACTTCGGAAGGGAGCTCTTTTTGGACTGTGAATCTTACCATATCAGGTGCATATTTATCTACCCAGATCTTTGCACGCTGTGCTCTCTTCAAGACTGCATCACTGTTTTCCACATTATATCCGCTTCTTTTAAGAACTTCGATGATGGAATCGTCGTCTTTTGCGATCTGAACGACCGTTACAAGATGCTTAAATGGAATGTCTGTTGCAACACTTGAGATTTTTGAGAGTTCATATTCGCGGCTGTCGCCCTTCTCTGCAAGCTTTGCATATTCATCAATAAGGGTTAAAAGCCCCATTCCCGGGTCGAATGTTATTGCTTTTTCAGGTTTGCTTCTTACAATTAAGTATCTTAAGACATCCGGGGGAACAATCTCAAGCATTGAGTCAATTGTTATTGCAACACCTGTGGATGAAGCCATTGCACCTTTTCCTTTAAGGCTTATCCATTCGTATGCAACAGGATATGGAGCATCTGCCCTGAAAATTTTTTCAACAATCTCTTTTCCGGTATCAAAAGAACCTCCGGCTGCTGCATGATCCTTTCCGAAAGGCTCAACAGTTACATTTAAGTTTGCCCATCGCATCGGCCAGTCAACACGCCATACAAGCTTTCCCTCTCCTTTTGAATAGTCGCATTCACCTTCGTATCCGCAGTCACATCTGTACTTGACAAGGTGTTTTTCGGAGTCATGCCCTAAAATTTCAGCATTGCTTATCTTTTTGCATTTTTTGCATATCGGATAAAACGGTACCCATGTTTCAGGAAGCTTTCTGTTTGAGACACGCTCTAAAATCTCTTTTATCTCAGCCGCATTTTCAAGGACTGTTTTAATCTCCTCTGTAAACTTTCCTGATCTGTATAGTTCGCTTGAACGCAGAACTGTTGGTTTTACGTCAAGCTCTTCAAGTGCCTTTAGGAAAGGCTCAAGGAAATGCTCAGCATAGCTTTTGTGTTTGCCGCAGGGGCACGGGATGTCGCATATGGGAAGTCCTATGTATTGTGAGTAGCTCTCGGGGAGAAACGGGTAAACTTTTCTTAAAGGGTCAAAGTCATCAGCATTGTATATGAGCTCAACCTCAAGGCCTCGTTCCTTCATTGCCTTATAGACGAGATCACCTGTAACGACCTCTCTCATGTTTCCGAGATGAATCGGGCCGGAGGGGGTTATTCCGGTCGCAATTAAATGCGGGACGTCCTGCGGTACATCAGCAGCACAGACATCTGCCCAGTGTACCTTTTCATTTGAATTTCCACCTGTTACTTGCATGTCCCTTATATATTATCAGTATTAGATTAACAATATGTAGGTTTGGCCAACAGAAAAGTCATAAATCTTTCAATGAGTGAACAAAGAATAAATTACTTAAAAACCACTTGTACCTGAAGAATGAATCATATAAATAATGAAGAAGGTCTTTCTGAAGTGATAGGTATAATCCTGATTCTTGCCTTGGTTATGATATTTCTTTCAATCTGGGTCATATATGCTGTCCCTGCAGATGGGAGGCAGCAGGAGATAGAGCATATGAGTTATGTTCAGGATTGGTTCACAAAATATAAGATTACAGCTGATTCTCTGTGGATTAATTACAATCCTGATGAGAGTTTTGGTTCTTCTGATATTACAATATCAAATTCAATTTTGCTTGGTTCGCAGGGTGGAGCTACAAATAGTCAGGGATTATTTTTGGCATTAATGAAGCCTTTTGGATCTTCAGGCACAATTTCGCTTGAGAATGGATCTGAAAGGTTTGAAATAAAAAACAGCAGCGGGACTATTCTGAGTGAGGATATGGTGAGCATTCAGTATGAAGCCCGGAATAACTACTGGATACCGCAGATCTATTATTATCAGATGGGAGGTGTATTCCTTGAACAAAGAGACGGGACGGTAAACAGGGTTGCACCTCTTATCAGTTTCACTTCCGGCGTCCTGAATACAGCCAATATAGTCATTGTCAGAATTAATACAGGGCAATCGGGAACAAGATATATAAACGGGGAAGGTCAGGCCAGGATTGATACAGTACTTACAGACAGATCTGATCAGCTAACATTCAGACCGGTTTCAGGAGATCTTTATACAATAAACATGACACTCAGGGATCCATCGGCAGCAAAGGCATGGCGAAGTATTATCCGGGAACTTGGCGGTGATGTTGATTTATCTTCTGGCAGCAGCAGTATCGGTGTGACTGGTCTGAATGAGATTGATTATCAATATGCAGATTATACTGTTTCATTGCAGTCCGTTGCAGCGGCTTTTACATGATGTGAAATGAGTATGATAATTATGCCTGTAAATCCTTGAGATGAAAGGGAGGATGTTTTGAAATGGAGTGCAGGAGAGATCAAATCAGGCAGGTGGCAAATTCTGCAAATGAAGATGGCATAGCCGAGTTGATGGGTGCTCTTCTGCTGACTGCCCTTATCGCTGTTGCTATTGGAATACTGGCAGTAGTAGTTCTTTCAGGCTTTTCTTCTGCTGAAACTCCTGCACTCAGAGTAGGTCTTACCAATGAAGAAGGTTATATCGATATGATTCATCTGGGAGGGGATACTCTATACAGAGAAACCACTCAGATCTGGGTGAATGGTGTTGATCAGACAAATGACTTTGAAACACCTGAAGGGTATGCCTGGAGCACATTCTCAGTCGGAGATCATCTGACAAGTTCGATACCATACGCATATGGTACTGAAATTTTGATAGTATATACCGGTTCTGAGAATCCCACTGTTATTGAGACCCTCTTCTGCCAGCAGGGAGTCCCTCCGCCTGTTGCCGATTTTACCTTTATTCCCATGTTCGGGTATGTACCTCTGGAGGTCTTTTTTGAGGATACTTCTTCGGGTGATCCCACATCATGGTATTGGGATTTCGGTGATAACTCTACTTCTGCTATCCGGAATCCCACACATACATACAGCAACTCCGGATTCTATGAGATTACACTGACTGTATGTAATGAAGGTGGTTGCGACTCCATAACAAAGTTCATAATCGTCTTTGGGTTTTCAGATTATGTGGAAAATGAGAGCGTCTTTGTATATGGGAGTCAGCTGAGCTTTACAGGAACCGGTGTGAGCGGCCCCGGTTCTACGGTAATTATTACCGGAGGGCTTGATACTGCTGATCTTAATGGTGGAACTTCAATTGATGTATCAACCATCTATATAGACGGTCCGGTGACTCTGGACGGAGGCAGTGCAGGCCTTGGTTCGTCATCTGATCCGGATGCCATTTATGTCAACGGTGATCTTACACTATGGAGCGGTACCCGTCATATTTATGGGGATGTTTATGTTAATGGCAGTTTCAGTCTAAAAGATGCATGGATTCATGGAAATGTCTATGTCAATGGCGATCTTACATTAAGCTGGACTCCCACTCTGGATGCCGGCTCACATATATATTATAACGGGGTTTTCACCCATCCGCCGTCAATGAGTCCGTTAATTCTGGATAAATGCATTTATCAGGAAGATATACCCGGATTTACAATGCCGGGTATTGAACTTCCTTCTGCAAAATCTGATGAGTTCTATACCTCACGCGGTTATGTATCCGGCGGGGCTCTGACAAGCGGGATTAAAATATTTGCTGACAGCTATTCAAGAGCAGCACAATGGGATGATACTGCTGAGAACATAATTATTGTAGCAAAAACGGGGGATATTACACTGACCAATTACTGGGGTATTCCTGTAACCGGAGTGTTGTTTGCTCCTAACGGGAAGGTGACCTTTAACGGAGAATCATTTGAAGGGGTTGTTATTGCAAGAGACGGCTTCTTTGTCACAAGTGGCGCAACCTCGGTGCTATTTACAAATATTGATCAATACGTCAGTAATCCTGATGATTATCCGTTTTAATTTTCTGATTCGAGATATTTTGCGGCATATTATAATCCGCATTTTTTTAAAATACTTATAATTAGTTGGAATGTATAAAAGATATATCACTGAATTAACTGTGGCAAATATTATAATCAGTTGCGCTGGTTTGTTTAGATCTGTTATGTTGACGGGGTTGATAATTCTTGAAAGGAACTGGTGTTATAAAATATAATAGGAAAGATGAAGAAGCAGTTTCAGAGAATATTGGCGCAATTTTGATGGTTTCACTTGTTGTCATAGGCATTGCTGTTGTCAGTGTTATTATTACTGGTCAGAGTACTCCTACGGAAATTCCGAGTTTGTCAATGATTACCGGCACCACTGATACTGACCTGCTTTTGTATCATTCCGGTGGTGACTCTCTTAAGAGGGGAGAATTTTTTGTCCGTGTTGACGGTACGGATTATTATCCCGGTGAAATAAGTCTCATAGATCAGAGTGGAGATATATCCGGTACATGGGATTCGTGGGATTTGGGTGAAGTTCTTGATATACCGGGTGAGAGCGATTATACCTGGGTTCAGATAATATCCACACTGGGCGGTCAGGAAAGTTTAATAGCAGGCAGTGGTGAGGCAATAATTCCATATACTCCGACAGGGACTCCTACGGCTACTGCAACACCTACGGTCACTCCCACTCCTGGAGCTCCTGTTGCGGCCTTTAGCGGTTCTCCCCTTTCCGGAGCCTCACCTCTGAGTGTCACATTCACTGATAGTTCAACTGGCTCTCCTACTTCCTGGCTCTGGGATTTCGGTGACGGTGGCACATCTACTCTCCAGAATCCGGTTCACATCTATGCCTCTGTTGGAACCTACACTGTCAGTCTTAAGGCAACTAATGCATACGGCTTTGATTATGAGAATAAGACTTCATATATTAGTGTCGGTGCTGCTCCTGTTGCAGATTTTACTGCCAATGTTACGTCGGGCATTGCACCTCTGACAGTGAACTTTACCGATCTTTCCACCGGAAGCCCAACCTTATGGTCTTGGGACTTCGGTGACGGCGGGACCTCTAACGGGCAGAATCCTGTCCATATTTACAATTTAGCTGGAATATATAACGTCACTCTCCTGGCATCGAATGGGTATGGCAACGATACAGAGGTTAAGACGGGTTATATCACAGTAACAGAATTACCGCAGCCTGCTGCCTGGTGGAAATTTGATGAAGCTTCAGGAACAACCGTTCTGGATTCATCCGGAAACAACAACAACGGAGTAATCAGCGGCTCTTATTCACGTCCGGCAGGTGCCTGCAACAGTGCACTTTATTTTGATGGCACAGGCACTTATGTGACGGTTCCTGACTCAAATACTCTGGATGCTCCAAATTACATTACATATGCCGCATGGCTGATGCCCGAACCTCCGGTGTCACCCTATATTGATAATTATACATCCCTCATTGACAAAGGTCTAAATGATGTTGATAATTATGAATTCTTCATAAGCAGACTTGGAAGCACATCTGAATTCACATTTGAAACATACTCCGGTGGAGGACTTCTGGATTACACCACTAATGACTTTGACTATGAATATGGAGAATGGCAACATGTTGCATTTGTGGCAGATACTGATGCCGGGACAGCAAAACTTTACATAGATGGAGAATCTGCCGCAACACTTACATCATCTTTGCCTTCATCGTTTACTACAAATAATAATGCTCTGACAATCGGAATGCAACAGTACGGGTCATATACTTTCCGCTATAAAGGAGTGATGGATGAAGTGATGCTGTTTACAACAGCACTTACAGATGATCAGATTCGTACAATTTATGATAGATGTACTCCGCCTCCTACACCTATTGCAGACTTTTCTGCTTCACCTGTTTCAGGAGTTTTGCCATTGAGTGTAACATTTACAGATCTTTCAACAGGCTCTCCCGACTCCTGGCTCTGGAACTTTGGCGACGGGAATACATCCACATCACAGAATCCTGTTCATATCTATGGCAGCGGAGGAATTTATGATGTTACACTTCTTGTAAGCAGTGCCGGAGGATATTCTGTTAAAACAGTTGAAGATATGATTACTGTGAGTTCCCCTGTCCCGCCTGTTGCAGACTTTAGTGGTTCTCCCCTGGATGGCAACAGACCCTTGAGTGTAACATTTACAGATCTTTCAACAGGAACTCCTACTTCCTGGCTCTGGGATTTCGGTGACGGCGGGACATCCACATTACAGAATCCTGTGCATGTTTACTCTGCCAGAGGGCGATATACTGTGTCTCTTACTGTTTCAAATGCTTATGGAAATGACATTGAAACCAAAGACAGATATGTCCGTGTCAGATAATGAAATAAAAGGGATTTAAAAAAAGTTAAAAATATATTATTTTCTCTTCTTTTTATCCTTCCTTGGTTTTGCCATTGAAAGAATATCGACTATATATTTATCATCAGTACCCATCTGCATTATCATCTCATCGCCTTTTGCGAGTTTATCAATATTGAGTTCATAAGAGCCCGGACTTACTACCCGGATGCTCTCAATTCTGTCATATATCTCTGTTTTTTCCTTTGCTTCGGGTTTTATCTCAATTATCTCTTCTTTTTTCTCTTCAGCAATTTTTTTGATGGATTTTTCTTCCAGGATATCTTTGTGGATGTCATCCTTTTTTATATAAAAAAATTTTTTGCCGCCGCAGCTCGGACAGCCTTTTAATATCTCTGTTGAGCCTTCTTTGAATTCCCTTCCACACTGTGTGCATTTATGCGGCATCTGTTATACTCACCTTGAAGAGACCCATGTGCTTATGAGATCCTTGTCTTTCTTTAATGTCTTCATCTGGTTTGCAGGCCCTATTACTGTGAGACGGCCTGAAGAGCTCTCTTTTTTTCCAAAAAGACCTCCAAAGAGTCCGCCTTTGTGGTGTTCGGAAGAGCCTGCAGAGTAAGTCTCCATCTCAATTCCTGCAAATCCGTCAGGGGTTATTTCACGCATTGTGGTCTCAATGAGCATGCTCTGCTCATCAGGAGTCAGGCCTTTTTCCAGCACAATGACATTTCCTTCCATTACCTCATCCAAAATGAGCCTGACTTTTTCAAGCTTTGTTAAGTTTTCGAGACGTTCGGAAGAGATAAGATCAATTTGTACACCCTGAATCATTCAAATCACCCGAAGTACTCGATCATTTTTTCGTAAAGCTCTTCCACATTGTTTCCCTCAAGACCTGATATTGAGATAACAGGATGCTGCGGGAATGCACTCTTAATTCTTCCCGGAGCTGCATCGGGGAGATCATTTTTATTGGCTATTATAATAACAGGAAGATCTCGGCTTTCTATAATTCCGACAAGCATAATATTTACCTGTATAAAGGGATCCTGGGTTGAGTCCAGCATGTATATGACGCCGTCAATATCTTCTCTTAACCAGTGCATCGCCTCTGCAACACCCTCTGTCGCCTCACGTGCCCTGATAATTGCCTCATCCTGCTCAATTCCGTATTCCAGAAATTCCTTATAGTCAATTTTTGTTGTAACACCCGGAGTGTCAACAACGTCAATTGTGATGGAATTTCCGTTTTCATCTGATATTTTGACACCTTCTTTACGGCGTGCCCTGCGTGTTTCGTGTGGGATTTCACTGACAGGACCAACTGCATCTCCTGTCCAGTCTCTTACAATCCTGTTTGAAAGAGTGGTTTTTCCGGCGTTAGGTGGTCCATAAATACCTATTCTCATCTGTTTTTTCTTAAAAAGGGCGCGAATGACTCTGGAAAACTTCTTCTTTGTTCTTATAAGAAAACTCATACCTTAAATCTCCGTATTATATATTAAACTCGGTAATGCAATTACATTATGTACAATATAGAATAATATCATGTTTCCTTTTAGTGAATAAGATTTCTATTGGGTCCTGCAGGAAACATGCAAATCCGGATTTCATTTTTATGGCAAATATTAATGGTATTTTATGAAAATGAATTGTCATTAGCCTTTTATACTGACAGGATCATAGGTTAGCTTGTAGCCCTCTCTTCTGCCCAGAGAGGTGATAATCTGCCTATAAAAATCCGGGCAGAAGATGGAGGTGATCATGTGAGTGACAACAGAATTGACACAAACCGCTTTCAGATTGACGTGCCTGTAAAGGAGGTCATGAGGTATAATCCCGTAACCATCAGTTCCGAAGCAACTGTCTGGAAAGCAGCGGAGAAGATGTGCCGTAACGAAGTGGGTAGCTGTATTGTTTTGCAGAATAATGTGCCTAAAGGCATAGTAACAGAGGAGGATCTTACGTGTAAGATTGTTTCGGTCAATAAAAAACCGTCTGAAGTATATGTGAGTGAAATTATGAGCACTCCTCTGATAACTATAGAATCCGACAGGACAGTCGGAGAAGCAACTCATATGATGGTCTCAAATAAAGTAAGGAGGCTCCCGGTTGTTGAGAAAAACAAAGTTGTGGGACTTGTTACTGTTCGCGACATTCTTTCGGTCTCAAATGAGTTAAACGAAATAATGTCTGAGCTCATCAGGGTAAATCATGAATATGAGGATTCAATGGCAGGCGTCTGTGATGTTTGCGGAAAGATGTCAGATAAACTGACTCCTGTCGATGGAAGGCTCGTATGTCCTGCCTGCATGCAAAGTGATGATACTGACTAAATTTTACTGTATCCCGGCTTTGAAGATCAAAGATAGAAGTCAGAGGGCAAAACTCCCCTGCCTGATGTCTTATGCGGCAGGATCTGATTTAAAAATTCAGACTTAAATTTCCATTGTATTTGCAAAAGGCGCATTTTTTGCAGCCATTTTGTAAATATTTTGGATAAAAAATGTAATATATATGAGAATAAGGCAATAAACCGGAGATTTTTTCAGTTTACTCCTGACCCGGTTTTTGAATAGGAAATGATTTCATGCGTAAGGAAGTGAAAAACCACAACCTGGAATTAATGAATATAGCAACCCGTGATGTGATCTCGGTTCCGCCGACAATGAGCATCCTTGGTGCTGTGGAAAAGATGACCCTGATGGGTTTTAGAAGGCTTCCGGTAACTGATTCCGGAACGAACAAAATCATTGGAATTGTGACTGCAGGAGACATAATCAATTTCATGGGCGGCGGAGAAAAATTCAATCTTGTATCCGGAAAACATAAAGGCAACATGATTGCTGCCTTAAATGACAGCGTCCGTGAGATAATGAGTACCAAGCTTCTGACAGTAAAGGAAAGCGTAAAAATCCTGGATGTTGCAAAGATAATCGTCGACAAAAAATGCGGCGGCATACCGATTGTAAATGATGAAGGAGTCCTTAAAGGAATTGTAACCGAGAGGGATATACTAAAGGTCTTCTGTAATATTCCAAATTATCTGAGTGTATCGGATATTATGACCCAAAAACTTCATGTAACGTCGCCCGATTCTGCTATTGGCAGTGTTACAAAAGAGATGGTAAAAAAGAAGTTCAGGCGTCTTCCTGTAGTAAGTGAGGATGTGCTGTTCGGAATTGTTACTGCAATGGATATAATGAAATATGTTGGTGACGGAGAAGTTTTCAAAGAGATGGTGACCGGAGATGTATCTGATGTGATGTCGGTTCCGGTAAGAAAACTTATTAACGGAACCCTTTATACGACAACCCCGGATGAGAGTATAAGCAACGTTGCTTCTGAAATGGTTGGCAAAGGTGTGGGAGCTCTTCCGGTAATTGAGAATTCTCATCTTGTCGGTGTTATAACGGAATTTGACCTTGTAAAGGCACTTTCTGAAGAATAGCGGGAAAAATAGATCTATAATTATTCAGGAGGGAAAAATCAAATTATAACTGCAGTGAAAGGATTTATCCACCTGGCGCATCCAAAATAAAAATCTGCCCAGAGATCAGATGGTGATAAAAAGGTGCTTTGACATTAATTTACATGAAAACTTCATGAAATTCTATATCATGCACTGTTTCTGCAGGTTTTTGCGCCATGTGTGGTAGGACGGAGAAAAGACAGAGAATAAACGAACCAGAAAAATTTAAAATAACCTATAAGAGGTGTAAATAAAATGGTTGAAAAATTACTGATAAAAGATGTTATGTCAAAACCTGTAACTATTGCAAAGTCTGCGGTAATTACTGAAGCTCTCGATAAAATGCTTGATTTAGGCGTCGATCCACTTGTTGTAACAAACAACGGAGGGGTTGCCGGCACAATATCCAGAAAAGCAATTGCGGATATTCTGGGGAGCAAAAAAACATCTGGAATTTCTCCGACACAGATTCACGTGGCAAACAAGCTTGATGTGGACTTTACATCAGCATATCCTGACCAGGATGCGGAAATACTGATCCCGCTTCTTCAGGAGTATAAGGTTGTGGTTGTCCTTGATGAGGAGCACAAACTTGTCGGGAAAGTTGACGCAATTGATCTTCTTTCGTCAATGATCCCTGATGCAACAGCTGAAAATATAATGCAGACTCCTCACACAATTCATCCCGGCGATCGTGTTGTACACCTTCGCAGAAAGATGCTGGATGACAATATCACAAAATTTGTGGTAATAGATGAGGATGATGGAAATATTGCAGGTGTTGTAACGGAGACTGATGTTGCAAAATCGATGAGGAGTTTCCGTGAGACGGTCGGCGGAAACCACCAGGAGCACCAGGTCCGTAATCTGTTTGTCAGTGAAATTATGACAAGCCCTGCATTAACCGTTGACATAAACACAGGTATTGAGGAGATAAAAGATCTGATTGTAAAAAAGCGGATAAGCTCGGTTCCTGTAATAAGAAACGGAAAGCTTGCCGGAATAATCACAAAGGAAGCACTTCTTGTTGCCCTTTGATACCAAATAACCTTTTTTTTTAAACTCTATTCCCGGATTTATGGGTATTTTAGCAGCTTACTGAAATGTTTTTTCAGGAGCTTCCGTACTTTTTTTGAGCCATATTATAATAGTTTAAAAAAAAAGTAATTCAGGAGGAATATATGAGGAGAATAAAACCTGTCATTCCTGATTGTGATATAGGGCGGCTGCTCTCCAATATGGGTAGTACGGGATTTCAGGGTAGAAAACTCGGAGAGTCACTTGATATCTGGAAGCAGATGGCAGGGGACTCCTCCTGCACTATTATGCTGGGTCTTTCGGGTGCGATGATACCTGCGGGAATGCAGGAAGTAATTCGCGAACTTGTAAAAAGACGGTATGTGGATGTAATTGTTTCAACAGGTGCAAATATGTTTCATGATGCATGTGAACATCTGAATGTCCATCATTATATGGGATATCACAATGTTGATGATGCTGAACTCTTCTCAAAAGGAATAGATCGGATATATGATGTTTTTGCCTATGAGGAGCAGTTTAGAGATGTTGATTCTGCTATTGCAGATTTTGCAGATGAGATTTCTCCTTACTGCGGCTCTTCACGGGATTTTACAGAAAGGCTCGGAAGATGGCTGCTGGAAAAGAATCCTGCGGGAAAATCTGTACTTTCGGAGTGCGCAGAGATGGGTGTCCCTGTTTTCATTCCGGCAATATGTGATTCTTCAATAGGAATCGGTCTTCTAATGGCAAGAAGAAAAGGTGTTAGTGTGTCTGTTGACCAGATAGCTGATGTTGATGAGATAACAAAAATTGTTGAATCATCAGTTAGAACCGGTGTTGTTTATGTTGGCGGCGGTGTTCCTAAAAATTTCATTCAGCAGACACAGGTCGTTGCCTCCATTCATAATTCCGGGAATGAGGGGCACAATTATGCAATACAGTATACAACGGATTCGCCTCACTGGGGTGGTCTTTCGGGCTGCACATTTGAAGAGGCAATAAGCTGGGGGAAGGAAAAACCCGGGGTTAACAATGTTCAGTGCTTCTGTGATGCAACAATAGCTCTTCCGGTTGTTGTATCAGGCCTCGTATCGGGGGATGTTGTGCGGGAAAAAATACCTGATGTAAAGAGTATGATATATTGAATCTGTCAGAAATCAGCATTTATCCGGACAAATCTTATGACTCCTTTTCAAATTTATAGCATTCAAAATTGTTTTTTCAGAACCACAATCCTTAATAACAATTCATACCCATCTATATAAGCAACATTCATGGAGCAACACAATCTTTGTGTGTTGCGAGTGTCGAAAGATGCGAGATTACTCTGTTGAGGTAGCCAAGCCAGGCATGGCGCGGGGTTGCTAACCCCGTGTCCCTTGGGACTCGGGGGTTCAAATCCCTCCCTCAACGCTT
>JAFGWE010000027.1 GCA_016937345.1 Methanomicrobiaceae archaeon | reverse complement strand
GGGTGCTATTAAAGCAAAAATAAATGAGCTTAAAGCACGCGACCCCGGTGCATTTGATGCAGAGGCGATGGTTGTTGAGGTCAAGGAGTCCGGCGGAGACAGTGGTGCAGTAGTTGCAACCGCAAACCCGCAGTTCCTTGAGGTTGAAGAACGCCTCAACGAGATCGAAAAGAAGCTTGAATTTGCAGACGCAGAGATTGCCCAGCGTGTTGGACGCAAAGTAGGCCGTGATATCGGTATTCTTTACGGACTTACCGCAGGCATGTTTGTATTCATGATGCTATTGGTATTACTCCCAAAACTTATGGCAATGATATAAGGAGGAGTGACGAAAAATGTTCAAATTTGAAAAAGAGCAGACGGTACACGATTTCAACGGTACCAAGATTGGTGGGCAGCCCGGAGAATACCCGAGGGTGCTTGGCGCTTCAATCTTCTATAACAAGCACGAGACAGTTATAGATGATGAGAAGGGTGTAATTGACAAGGACAGAGCAGAGGCGCTCTGGAACAGGTGCCTGGAACTTTCTGATCAGTCAGGAATTCCGCACTTCTGCCAGATCATCTCTGAGACATCAGAGGCATTTGAGAGCTACTTCCAGTGGTTTGATTCAGTCGACAACAAGACGGCATTCTTAATGGATTCATCAAATCCTGAAGCACTTGCACATGCATGCAAATATGTCACAGAAGTCGGTCTTGCAGACCGTGCTATCTACAACTCAATTAACGGTTCAATCGGACCTGAGAACATTGAGGCTTTAAAGAACAGTGACGTTGATGCAGCTATTGTATTAGCATTCAACCCGGGTGACCCGACCGTTCGTGGACGTGAACAGGTATTATCCGAGGGTGGAGTTGCAGGTCAGGAAAAGTCAATGATTGGAATCGCAGAGGAGTGCGGTATTAAACGCATTATTCTCGATACAGCAGCAACACCTCTCGGTCTTGGTTCCGGCGGTTCATTCCGTGAGATTCTTGCATGCAAGGCAATTCACGGTTTACCAACCGGCGGTGCATACCACAACATGACCGTTTCATGGCCATGGTTAAAGCGCTGGAGAGGATCAAAGAAGAACCCTTCACTGCTCTTACAGCAGTATGAAGGAAAAGATCTTCTTGCCGAGCAGATGGGCCACCACCACTCCGGTGGACTGGAAGGCTTAAAGCAGGCAGCATGGACAGCCCCTGATATTGGATGTAACATCATGGCAGCAACCCTTGGTGCTGACCTTATTATGTACGGACCTATCGAGAACTGTGAAGCAGCAACAACTGCTATTGCATTTACAGATATTGTCCTCGCAGAGGCAGCAAAAGAGTTCGGCCTTGAGCCGCAGGTGGACACACACCCGCTCTTCCATCTGGTATAAAAAAACAAACCCTAAAATATTTTTTTTATAATTACCTGAAGTTTAAACAAACCATTCAGGTTTTTGACTGGTATTTTTAATGACTTTTTTTTAATGACAATCTTTTTGTTTATCTTGACTTACGGATTTCCAGACATCATTTTCAGGCATCGCCTGTGCAAAATAATTAATTTTAAATGTTTATTGCGACAACATAAACAGGCATTTTTGCTGATATAGTGTAGTTCGGCCAATCATGTCGGCCTCTCACGCCGACGACTGGGGTTCAAATCCCCATATCAGCATGATTTAAAGATTTTAATTTAGTTTTTTATTTAAATTGACTGAATTCCTTTGTTTTTTGTCTTTCTGGAGTAGTGTCCTGTATTTCTCAGCCGCTGTCTTAAGGAAATAATAATTGCCGCTTAATTATTATTTTCAGCGCCGGAGGTCTCTTCAGGTGCATTGATAGTTTCAGAAATCCCGGAAACTATTATCTTGTCAATGCGGTTGCCGTCCATATCAACAACTTCAAACCTAAGACCTCCATCCTCGAAGTAATCACCCTCCAGCGGCACTCTCTGAAGGACGTACATCACCAGACCTGCAATAGTATCATAATTGCCCTCACCTTCCCCGGGTAGTAAACAATTAAGTGACATAGCTTTTTTAAGGGTTTCAACGCGGGTCATCCCGTCGATCAGCCATGATCCGTCCTCCCTCAGAACTACAGGTTTATTCATGGCTTCACCTTCTTCACGGACATGACCTACGATTGCTTCAAGAATGTCATGCAATGTTACTATACCCTGTATACTGCCATATTCATCATTTACAAGGGCTATATGAAGTCCGCTCTTTTTAAAAGATTCAATGAGTTTTGGAACCTGGAGCGTCTCCGGAACAAAGAGCGGCTTTGTAACAGCAGATCTGATGTCAGGCTTTTTTTTATCAAGCAAGCCAGAAAGAACAGCCTTGACAGAGACCATTCCGATGATATTGTCGAGATCGTCCTCATACGCAGGGAAATTTGAGTGGCTTGTCATTTTCATCTTCAGGAGATTATCTTCATCAGAATCTTTAAGATCGAGTGCGATGATGTCCGGGCGATGAGTCATCAGGGATTCGACCCGGCGGTCGCCGAGATCGAATACTCCTTCAACCATTTTCATTTCCTCCACTTCAAAGATTCCTGCTTTGGTGCCCTCTTGAAGCATTATTCTGACCTCTTCTTCGGTCACAGCAGGCTCGGGGTTCTCCCGCACCCTGAGCAGTTTAACAACTGCCTCAGTTGAACAGGTTAATATGAATACTAAGGGAGCTGTGATTTTTGAGAGGATTAACATCGGTTTTGCAACTTGCGATGCGATATCTTCAGGATAACTGAGTGCGATGCATTTTGGAATGAGTTCACCGAAGACGAGAGTAAGGTATGTTATGGCAAGAACTACTATGGTAACACTCAGAATTTCACTGTATGGCACCAGAATGGGATATGAGGTGAAAAAAGAGGACAGATTTCCAGCCAGTGTTACACCGGCGAACGCACCGGCGAGTACTCCGACAAGTGTAATTCCTATCTGTATAGTTGAAAGAAATGGTGTCGGGTTTTCTGAAAGCCCAAGTGCAATCGCGGCTCCTAAATCTCCTCCCTCCGACCTCTGAATAAGCCGGGTTTTCCTGGCAGACACAATCGCAAATTCCGACAGGGCAAAAAGTGCATTGAGCCCGATTAGGATTACGATAATGCAGATCTCGATCAGGTAAGACATTTCCAGATTACTATCCTGCAGACTTCATTTGATATAATGTTATGCGGGATAAATATTAGTTATATTTATCACCCCTATCCGCTTTGAAGGTAAAAAATCTGTTAATAATGCACCCTGAAATTATATCTTCCGTTATCCCCGTCGATTTCAGGAACCCCGCCGCCATAAATGCCGGATGTGTAAAACCTTTATGGGCAATGTCATTTTAAGGAAGATTTCATCCTGAACTTTCCATTTGGAACATGGATTTCAAATTTTGCACCAACACCTTCTTTTCCTGTCTCTTTTATCGAAAGTTTTGTGATAGCCAGGATCTCCTGTGATAAAAAGAGTCCCAGCCCTGAATTTTTAAAATACTCTCTTCTAAAGATTTTTTCTTTTGCATCTTTTGGGATTCCCACTCCGTTGTCCTCACAGTAAATTATCAGCTCATCGGTTTTCTCTTCAGCATAGAATGAGATTTTGGTTATGGTTTCACCGTGCTTTACCGCATTGTCTATGAGATTGTAGATAACCTTCTCAAAGAGCGGGTCGACGAAAACCTCAATATCTTTCACATCGTTGTAGAGTTGTATATCGCCAAATGAGGATGTTTTCCCGACGGTTTTTATGGTCTCATTCACATCGAACCACTGGGGAGCCTGCTCACCGAGATCCTTGTAGTAACCGGTGAATATAATCTGCTTTTTTATTGTCTCAACAGCACCTGATATCTTATCAATATGCTCCTCGGTTTTTGTTCCATGCGGGATCTCATCGTCAAGTTTAATGACCTCCAGATATCCGGCGGCAACTGTAATCTGGTTGAGAATATCATGGCGGGTGATGCTGGATAGGAGATTGAGTTTCCTGTTGACCTCCTTTAATGCATCTTCGGACGTCTTGCGCTCGGTTATATCTCTGCCGATGCCGAGTACGCCTGCGACCTTTCCCTCTGAGTTATACATCGGCGTCTTTATTGTCTCGAGATATGCACGCCGGCTGTCATCGGCAAATGTTATCCATTCCTCATTTACTCTGGGTTTTCCTGCCTCAACAGCAAGCCTGTCGTTTTCACGGAAGAAGTCGGCGAGTTCTTTATCGATGAAATCGTAATCGGTTTTGCCTACAATTTCTCTTTCTTTCGCACCGAAGAAACGCTCAAACATCGCATTGCATGCAAGATATATGCCATCTTTATCCTTAAGCCAGATTAGATCAGGTATGGTCTGAATGAGTGTATAAAGGCGGCCTTCGCTTTCCTTTAAAGCTTTTTCTGCCTTTTTGTTCTCTGTAATATCACGTGCGATTGTACATGAGTAATCCCCATCGCCGTATTTGATGAGATATTTTATGATGTCTACAGGATAACGTGTCCCGTCGGTATCGGTGTGCATGGATTCCAGCCGGACGTAATCTTCAGAAATAAGCTTTGACCAGATTTCGTCCCATTTTTCAGGCGTGAATTCGGGGTTAATATCAAAAACTGTAGTATTTATCTGCGAGTTGGATTCTATCCCGAATTTGTCGCGTGCATGGGCATTTGCATATACAATGAGGCCATCCCGGTTGACAAAAAATATCTCGTCAGGGGAATGATCAAATGCAAACTGGGTTCTCTCAAGCAGGACTTCTGTTTCTCGTCGTCTTGTGATGTCATCGATAATAAGTTTTGCACCTTCAGGTGTGTCGCCTTTCAGTAATTGTGAGATATGCAGCCTGAGGTAGACCTTCTTTCCCCATATAGAAGTATATTCCATTTCCAGGTCTGAATAATGGGATCCGTTCTCTATTACATCTTTCAGGATGTCTGCAAATCCGGCCTTTATGATGTTTGTAGTCGTAAACAGGTTTACCTCAATTGTTTTCTCAACTGATGGAGATCCGAGCATCTTAGGCACCCTGTCATTTACATATGTTATTCTGCCGTTCCTGTCACAGGTGAGTATTCCAATAGGAGCATTGTCTGCAAGATCACGGTATTTTTCCTCTGATATCCTCAGTTCCTCAGCTATTAGCCTCTGGTTTGTTATATCCTGAATCTGGATGAGATATCCTGAGGTCAATTCACCGGTGGTCTTCAGTGGTGTTATGAGTACATTCAGCCAGACTTTGCCGCTGCGGGATGTAGGGTAGAGTTTAAACTCTCTTACCTTCTCAAAATCAAATTCAGATTCGTATCTGACAGTCTTTCCTCCGGCAAGAATTTTTTTCTGCTCCTCGCCGATGTTGGGATCGTCAAATAGGGAGAATCCTTTGATATAATCACTGTTATCCACACCAAAAAGCTCAAGGCATGAAGGATTCACGTGGATAAGATAGCCTTCAGCGTCATAGAGTTCTATTGCAATCGGAGAGTTGTCATATATTGCCCTGTACTGCTCTTCGCTTCTTCTTAGTGCCTCTTCCGCCTGTTTTCTCTCAGTAATTTCCCTTACAACTGAAAGAATAAGGTCGCCGTTGTCAGCTGTCCGGATGAGATGGGAGTTTACTTCGACCGGAAATACAGTTCCGTCGGATCTCACCTGTGATGATTCGAATGTATGACTGCCTTTTTTGTACAGAAGTTCAATCTGCTCTTTTGCCTCTTTCCTCCCTTTTTCTCCTGCAATATCGATAACAGTCAGCCGGCACAGCTCATCGTATGTGTATCCAAGGCTTTCGCAGGCGCTTTTGTTCACCTCAAGAAACTGTCCGGGCATTCCGTTTTCGTCCACCCTGTGTAGAAATATGGAATCGCTCGTACTTTCAAAGAGCATTTGATAACGATCACTGCTTTTTTTTTAATTTCGTGTTTGCCGCGTCCAGTTCATTGTTTTTTTCCCTGATTCTTATTTCCGCATCATTTGTTCTTTCTGCAAGTACTGTAACCAGAGAGGCGATTGTTATAAAGAGAGCCGTTCTGATGATGCCGCTTTCCAGCTCCCCAAAGCCTGCAAAAGTCATCAACAGACTGAAATACAAAAGGGATAGAAGAACCGAGAACAAAAGCCCGCGGCGAAGATAAAATATACAGGCAAGGATGATGGGGATATAAAACAGGTTCTGGAATATGATATAATATCCGGATGAAAGGGATAAGAGACTGACGGCAACTGAGAGAAAAGTCGTAATTATTATCAGTGCCACAGGTATTCTGCTGCCGATTGTGTTCTCATAATTCCAGTTCATTATACTGATAACCTCTCATTTGCCCTAAAACTGATGACCTTCTTTATTGAATAATTATTTCAGACCCTATTTATACTTATATTTCCTGCAGTCATAATTTTCTTCCCTTCTTAATTCCCATAAAGCTGCTCTCGTATTTTTTCAACGATTAACTTTTCCCAGATAAACCCCCCTAATAGACAACCAGTCATATTTTTCGAAATTGTAGATACTTTTATCCACGCTAGTAAAAGAGCAACATTGCGGACTAAAATGCTCAGAAATAGAAGAGGGGCAATCTTTTTTTGCCTTCTGTACCTCGCGTTGAAATTCGATATAAAGTGAATAGATATATTTTGTGCTCTCTGTTTGAGATCTGCAATAAATTTTGGTCACTAAATTAATTCGATAAAATTGATTCTGCTTACTATAATAGAAAAAATTATTAATCAGAATTAAAATTCAATGTTTTCATCTATATCAGCAGCGCTCTGTTCTCTTTGTTCAAAATCCTCAATAATCTCTTTATTTTTATCATTGTGGCTTTGTATCCCCGCTGTCTCTTCTTTTATCTCTGAATTTTCAGCACTGCTGTCTTTGATTCTGTCTAATTTTATACCGGGAAAAGAATTCATTAATGGAGGAATGGAATTATATCCCCGATAGAACGAAAAAATATCATTATCAGGATTTTTTTTCCCCTGTCTAATCCGTTTTAAAGCACAGTCCATACAAATTTCATACGGCCAGTCATTATTTGCGAAATATTCATTATTACAATCTTTACAGGAACAGGTCTGGTCCTCTACATCAGGATATGGATCTTCATTTATATGTCTAAGAGGCATTAAGGCTGCAATCTCTATTACATCATCGAATTTCTTCTCATCATAATTTAAATCCCCGTGAAAATTAGCATATGCAGTAATTAACCATTTGCTTGCATATTTTTTAGCACACCCCATGCACATAACAGATGGATTTTCTGAAGATACTTTATATTTAACCCCACAATTTTCACAGAAATTTGTTTTAATGGATTTATCATTCACAATAGAGCCCCCCTCTACCAAGTAAATAGTGATATATTATGTTATAAAATTATATGTGTGAATGAATAAAAATGGAGTAAAAAGTGTATTTTAGTATTATTTCTCTATATGAGCCTGTGATTATCCCTTATTTCTGAGAGATAGGTCTGACATGATTAACATAATGTCTGGGAAATCAGATATTCTTATCACATAAAAGGACAGATTCCTAAAAAAAGGGAAAATCTAAAAAACCGGATTCATGTATAATTTAGTGTAAATTATTCAATAAAGAGGTGAATACAGAATGGCGCCAAAATCTGTCCTGTATCTTGATTCGCAACAGGAACTTTGTGAAACTTTCAAACAATTTCTGGAAAAAAGCGGTGATTTTACTGTTTATACCTGTGATAATCCTAAAAATGCCTTAAAACATATCTCTGAGTTAAATCCGGATGCAGTTGTTTCTGAGATTCAGATGCCTGATATGGATGGAACAGAGTTTCTCCGGTGCTTACGCGATAAAGGCTTTAATACTCCGTTTATTTTCTTTACAAAGACCTGTGTTTCCGATCAGATAATTGAGGCTTTAAACAGCGGAGCTGACTTTTACCTGAAAAAAGGAAAAAATCCAAAAGAGCAGTTTTTAAGCCTCAAGGAAAAAATAGAGTCTGCAATATATAAAAGTCAGATGAAAACGGTATTGTCTGAGACCGGGCCGGGGAGTCTTTTTTGCAGAAATCCTGTTCCCCACGTTCTTGTAGCAATTCCTGAGGCTGTTTTTGTTGCTGTCAATGATATATTTCTGCAGATTACCGGATATACCCGTGAAGAAGTAGTAGGCAAAAGAGCAATAGATTTGGGAATTTTCGCTGATGAAAACGAGCGGTTTCAACTGTTTAGTGAACTTGAAAAAAATCATTATGCTAATGGTTTTGAATTGAAAATTCGTTCGAAGTCCGGTGATATCCGGTTGCACAGAATTTTCTCCCGTATTATAATGCTGGGCAAAAAACCCTATATCTTTTGTACAAGTGAGGACATCACTGAAAAAAAAGAGACTGAGATGGCGCTTAATGATGAGATAACAAGGCGCCGTATTTTACAGGACAGATCACGCGACGGGATTGTAATACTTAAGGAGGATGGAAGCGTTTTTGAGCTGAACGAAAGTTTTGCAAAAATGCTTGGGTATTCGGTAGAAGAAGTCAAAAGAATGCATGTCTGGGACTGGAACCATCATATTTCGGAGAAAGAAATTATTGAAGTGTTCAGGGCTGCTGATGAGAAGGGTGAAAATTTTGAGACCCGGCACTCAAAAAAAGACGGCAGTGAGATAGATGTTGAGATATCTTCGACTGCTGCAGTAATCTCCGGGAAAAAATTAATACTGTGTATCTGCCGTGATATTACACACCATAAACGTGCTGAAGAGGCTCTCCAAATTGTGAACAGTAAACTAAACCTTCTCTCACATATCACCTGCCATGAGATCCTCAACAAGACTCTGGCTATAAAGGCCTTTTTATCTCTTTTAGATGATCAAAATCTGGAACCGGAAATTTCAGATTATCTCAAAGATGCTGACCTGGCAATATCATCAATTGAGCGGCAGATTAAGTTTACAAGGGAGTATGAAAAGCTTGGTCTGAATGAACCTGTCTGGATCTCAATAGAAAGTCTGGCAAAAAATCTTGAGGATTTCAGGCTTAAAGTAGACTGTGACTGTTCCCGTGTTTATATCTATGCAGACACAATGCTGGAGAAGGTTTTCCAGGATCTTTTTGACAATACACTCAGGCATGCAAAAGAGGCAACCCGGGTGGAGATAAAATGCAGAAAAAATGCTGATTCCTCTCTTCTGATAACATGGGAGGATGATGGGAAAGGCATCCCCGATTCTCAAAAAGAGCAGATATTCAAACGTGGTTATGGTGAAAATACAGGATTTGGCCTTTTTTTGGCACGTGAAATCCTTGGATTAACCGGTATTGCAATCACAGAGACCGGGGTTTATAAAAAAGGCGTCCGGTTTGAGATTCTTGTTCCAAAAGGCGGATACCACTTAAAAAAGATGTTTTGATGAATATATGTGGAAATCATCTTTTTTACAATAAAAAATATTTTTAATTTTAACCGGCCGGCCACGCAATAACAAAATGCCATCCTGTAAGTTCAGATGACTTAAAAACTGCTGTGTATTTTATGCCGCCATCATAATACTCGACTGTTCCCGACTTTTGTGCATATATTTTTTCAACTGCCAATTTGAATGATTCTTCTGTGTCTTCAGAAATTTCCTGTGATATTTTACCCTTGTCTGAATGGATGGCAAATGTTCTCTCATTATCGATGGCATAGAAGATGAAGGGTTCAGGTATTTCATCCCTGAGTTTATCAGTCAGTGTATCAAGATATAATGAGGCGCCCAGAACACCTGCAACATCTCCGTTTATCATTATTGGAACTGCTACAATTCCTGTATTTTTACCTGTTGAATGACTCACTACAACAGCTCCTACAGATTCATCTCCTGCAACAACACCCGGAAAATATTTTCTGTCCATAAGATTTGCAGATGTGAGACCGTCAACTACTGTATAGTATGACCCGTCTGTAAGTGCATACCATGTCCTTGCATCGGGCTCATTCTCTTCAAGAACAGCAAGCAGCGGGCGTATTTTCTCCCATTCGCCTGAATGTGCATCTTCTGCTGCTGCCATTACTTCATATGTTCTGAGAACTGCCCTAAACAGACTGTCTGTCTCTGCCGACATTGTGTTTAAGGCCTGCTCTGCGACAGCATCAGCAGATTTCGGTACTTCAGCGGATGATGGGACAGGCATTTTGTATTTTTCTCTTATCTCATTGTAAGTTCCGTCCTGTTTTATTGCGTTAAGTGTTTCCTGCCATTCTTTCACAACATAATCCGGTGTGTCAGGACTAAATGCAATGTACATATCAACAGTTCTGACAGTATAGGCTGCACTAATTGTCATTGGATCTATGCCCTCATTTGCTGCCACTTCTGCTGCGCTGGCACTGCTTCCAAACCAGAGGGTAATTTCTCCTGAAACCAGACTTTTTAAGCATTCCGAGTCACTTTCAAAGGTCTTAATATTATTAAAATTATTTTCCAGCAAAAACTGGTGCCTGACGTCATCTTTTATAACCCCAATACTTTTGGTCTTCTTTGCTGCTTCAAGACTGTTTATGGCAGGGCCTGTTGTGTTCATTGCATAAAGGGTATAATCAAAAGATGCAACCGGACCTGCCCATTTGAATAAATTTTCACGTTCCTGTGTCCTGCCGGTTGAATACAGAGCAACATAAGGCCCTGACTGGGCAAGTCCATAACCTTCGCTCCAGGGCATAATTTCAATTTCAGCTTTCTGGTTTTGCCGGGCAAGTATCTCTTGTACAATATCTGTTGACTGTCCTGTTGGTTTTCCGTCAGGACCTGCATAATTGAACGGTGAAAATTCTTCTGTTATTATCCGAAGCTGTGAGTCTTTCAGCTTATCTTCCGGCCCGGCGTCTGTGGTCTCTGATAAAGGGGCCTGAGTTGTGCAGCCGCTTACAATTAAAAGACCTGTGATAAGAAAAAATAAAAAGATAATATTGCGGTTTATGCTCATTTTTACCTCTTATGAGATTCATTAGACCGGAATTATTTATAATTTTGGAAGGGCTAAATCTCTTTGTAACTTCTACAAAGTTTTCCATGAATCCTTTGGGACGATTATCTCAAATCTTGCTCCTTCTCCCAAAACACCTGTCTCAATAATTTTTATTCCTGTTATTGAGAGAATTTCCCTTGACAGAAACAGCCCAAAACCTGTATTCTTTCCGACACCCTTCTCAAATATTGACTCCTTCTCTGAATCAGGTATTCCCGGACCGTTGTCTTTCCATATAATAGTAAGACAATTTTCTGATGTCATGCAGGAGATTAAAACCTCTGCTTTATTTTTCACATGCCTTATAGTGTTGTCCATTAAGTTTCCGAATACCTTCTCAATCATCGGATCTGCATATATCATGATTTTTTTACATTCGTTGCGGATTAAAAGATCCTTATTTTTGAGATCTTCAATAATTTTATTAACATCAAGCCAGGCAGGTTTCATAATGCCGAGTTTTTCATATTCACGGGTAAACTCAATGTATTGTTTGATTGTGGTCACTTCATTTTTTACCAGATTAAGATAATCTGTCTGTTTTGGATTGCTGCTGATCTCCTCTGCAAAATCCAGATATCCTTCCAGTACCATTATTCTGTTTAAAATGTCATGGCGTGTTATACCTGAGAGGATCTGAAGTTTTCTTTTTGCAAGGTGCAGTGTTTCCTCTGCATTTTTTCTGTCCGTTATATCACGACCAACAGACTGGTATTCGATAACAGATCCTTTGTCATCAAATATTGCTCTTTCATTCCAAAACTGCCATCGAATTGTTCCGTCAGGCATAACAATACGGTGTTCTATACTGCCGGCAGGATGTGAGGGGGTAAGTGACTTATAAAAACTGATGAGAAGCTTCTGATCTTTTTCAGGTATCTCCGGGTTAAATTTCTTCCCGATAATTTCGTCACGATTGAAGCCGAAATATCTGCAATATGCTTCATTGACAAAGGCATGGGTTCCGTCTGGTAAAAATCTGCATATAAATTCTGTCTGATCCTCAACAACGCTCCGGTACCTCTGCTCGCTTTCTGCAAGATCTTCTTCTGCAATTTTTCTGTCCGTTATATCAACAACAGATGCAACACTTAGGGTTGTTCCCGGAATTAAGCGTACATTGTTGATGCAGTACTTGATCTCACCTGATCTGTTGATAAACCTGAATTCATAGTGTGTATTTTCTGCTGAAGGGTTATTTCGGCGTTCGCGATGATAAGTTTTCATCCTTTCCAAATCTTCAGGAAAAACAAATT
>JAFGWE010000026.1 GCA_016937345.1 Methanomicrobiaceae archaeon | reverse complement strand
CCTGTCTTATTTGTGGTTAAATAAAATTGGAGTTCCTGTACGATCGATCTTTCGGTCGCTATTTTATACGAGGATTTCTACAAAGCCTAAATTTGTTAATCTCCACAAGCCTTACATCGAGGTTGCTTCTCCGGCACAGGAAATCGAAGATCTGGACCAGATTGTCAGGTGCCCTGTCAACCGCGACAATAATCCGCACTTCCCCTGACCGTAGGTGCGTCCCGCAATTTTTCCTGAGTTCATCGAAGTTTTCGTAATTCTTTTTGGCAAATTCCTGCAGAGTTTTGTTTAACTCACCATCAGAGATCTGATCAAGCTCGTCAGCAGTCAGGTTTGAGAGCAGGGAAGCATATTCTATTATCTGGCCTGCAACCTTCCGGCGGACATCTCCGTTTCTGGCAAGTTTAACCTCAACTGCAACTGGCATGCCGTTGGCATCGACCATGAGAATATCAAGAGCCTGACCCTCCATTGAGACCTCCCTGCATACTGTTTGGAGTTCTGTATCGGTTCCTTCCCGGAGGAGTTCGGGATAACGTGCAAGAATCTCCTGTAATTCCTTTTCATCTGTGTAGGCAACCGGATTAAGTGGAATAACCTTTTTGTTTCTCTCTAATATTGGAGCCATAAAAATCGTCTTTGATGGAATTTTAGCTTGTGGGAAAATATATGCTTCGGATAATCTGTTGCCCCGTTGAAAAAAAGAATGGATTTTATTTGATTTTAGAGATTTTCTTTAATTTGATTTATCATCCAATCGTAGATATCACAGAATTTCTCGAAACTCTCTTCTCTCGAAAGACCTGTAAGCGGTGTATTTGATGAAGTATCTGGTTTCTCCACGTTAAAGGCAAAACCCTCTATCTCATTAAACCGTTTGAGGAGATCTATCCTGTTTTTCTGTTTATCAAACGGGGGATATTTCTGAAGGTTGTAAAACACGATTCTGAGATACTTAGGCTCAAGTTCGAAGAATTTGTAAGTGTCAGCATTTACTGAAGTAAAACCAAGATTGACCGTGCCAACCTTCGCTCCTTTTCCATACTGAATCCAGTAACCCTTATCCTCGCACCAGTCCAGCAGTCTGGCTGTGGCAGATGCAGACCCGGCGGAATCCTTTTCGCGAATCTGGTCTAAAAGCATCTCCCTGTTCCATTCTTTTTTATTCTCAGCCTTCAGATCAGCAGCCTTCATTGTTCTTCCGACAACACGTGAAACAAGCGTTTTAAGATTTTGTCCGGTGTATTGCTTGACCTCCATTGCCAAAACTTCTGTACTGACCATCTGTTCATTTAAATATTCTATAATTCTCTGGAGTTCGGAAGGGATCTCATCTGCGATAAAGAGAAGCCGGATATTGCTGTTTTTTAGATTATTTTCAACAATGTTCCAGTAATCTTCGATTTCTTTCTCTTTATCAAGAAATCTGGCAAGATTGGAAACAGGATCAATATTTTTTTCCGAGCAAGTGTCTTCATAATCCATTCGAATTTTTCCAATATCCCAGTTAGTGACTGAATTGGAAGCATATTCAAGCATCTGTCCGATAACTTCCCTTCGGATTCTTGTATCTGTGCTTCTTTTTACTTCGATAAATGTGGGGATTCCATCCTGATCTAAAAAGAAATGATCTATTGACCACCTGTTGCTCCCGTTTTTCTTATCGCTTATCCCCATCTCTCTTTTTATCAAAATCCAGCGTCTTGGAGAATCGGGATCAATCTGGGATCCAGAGATGAGATTGGGATAGTCTTCAAGAAGTGATTGTAAAAGATCCTCTGAATCGTATTTTTCTTCTTTCATCTCCAGAAGGCTCTTGTCCTCTTGTAAAAGAAATATTTCACCCCTCATAATAGAGTTCTCATCTTTTGCTGATAATTTGTTTTTGGTTTGAATATGTCAATCTGATTTTCCGGCTGCCTTAGTTCCCTCTCAACCCACAAACCATACTCCACATAAAACTTCTTCCTACTTGCAATCTCTTCTAAAAAGAATATCCCCTTCCCACCCTTTTATATAACTCCTGTACTGGTCAGCCCTATGAGAAATTGGGTGCAGAAGAATTGTGACTGTCATACTAATAAAAATCAGCAAAAATGTTGAATAAAAAGAAATTATTCCCGTAAAGGAATCTGACAGGGTATTATCAGAATATTCATGCCTGAATATTCATAAGTCAAAATTTAAGCGCATCTTTTGTCAAGTCAGTGCCATTCTGATTTCATTCAGTGGTGCATCAGTTTTAATTCCTGTTCCTGCGTAGTGAACCCTTGATGCAGAATATCCCTTTTCTTTTAAGCGCTGAATTACTGTGTCTACTGCAACCGGCGATACCTTCCAGTAGCGGCTTAATACGTGGTAGTCATAGAATGTGGATGAATCAAGTTCTTCCCTGCAAATATTCAGCATTTTTTCAATTTTTGCCTGTGTTCCAAGCTCAGATTCCGGAATCTTTGCAAGCATCCCGTCAATAATCTCTTTTTTGCTTACAGGGCCGAGCCATAGGGGGCCTGCAACATGCATGGGTGCACCGCACTCCTCACAGACAATTGTCTCTGCCAGAAGGCCTTTTTGTTCAGTCCTGTAAGGGCATTTTTTGCACTGGTGAATATAGCCAATGTTCTCCATTGCCTTATCTGCTTTTCCTGCACCGTATGAAAGTTTTAAGTATATTCTTACAAAGTGTTCACGTGCAAATGAAAACAGAGGCTCAACTCCTCTGTCGTACTTTACAATTTCTCTTACTGCAAACCCGAGCAGTATACGAAGACCCATCTCACTATGGTATTCATTGTTAAGAGGCCTTGCAAAATATCGTCTCATGCCTGCCTTTAAGTGTGAACCGCAGAGAGGTGCAGTGTCGGTTGCGGTGATAAAAAGATATTTTTTTGCGCATCCTGCCGCAGCGTCCATAAAAGGTGCGGGCGTTCCAAAGGGATCTATATCAACTGCATCAAACCGCCTTTCGTTCATGATGACATTTGCATCGAGATTAGTAATCTCAATATCCGGTGCATAGGTATCTTTGTTATATTCAAGCAATGGAATTGCATCGGCACTTTTGTCATTTACAGTCGCTTTTATACCGCATTCATTATAGACCCTGATCCCGCGAACGCCTGTTGCGCTCATTGCGTCCAGATAGCTTTCTGCATCAAGGCATTTGAGCATAAGAATTGTAGTATCCCTGTTTAACTCCATTTTTTTGTTGAAGAAAACCGGCGCACCTGCAGGGGGAAAGTTCTGGTTTTCATCCAGTATCGGTACCAGAAATCTGGTTTTGCCTTCTTTTACTTCAACAAGCTCCATTGATTAGTATATGTTTTGATAAGAAAATTACTTTGTGATTTCAAATCAAAAGATTCGAAGACTCAATTGCAGTAATATTTTTACAAATTCCGGATTTGCATTTTTGTTTTATCCGTTTTTTTTAGGAAATCTTATAGCTTATCCTGTACAATTAATTTAAGCACAGATTGTGTTCTCCCGGGGCTTGTGGCCTAGCCTGGATATGGCGTTAGCCTCCTAAGCTAAAAGTCGGGGGTTCGAATCCCCCCAAGCCCGTTTTGCGCTTTTTTAAAATTTATCCATATTGCCCGCAATTATCAGATTTAGATTAAAACACTCAGGTATTTATCCAAAAATTTTTAGAAAATCTTTTTTTAACAAAATTTTATTTTCTGATCCTTGTTGAACAACTTTTTCCATATTAAAAAGAAACCATATTCAGGGATGCTAAAAGGATATCTGGAAATAACACGTCCTGTGAATTCAGTTGTCGCAGGTTTTGCCGTACTTCTCGGCATAATTATTGCAAAAGGGACTATTCCTTTGGACTCTTTAATTCTTATACCGGCAGTCGCTGCCATAACTGCGGCAGGCAATGTTGTAAATGATTATTATGACAGAGAAATTGATGCAATAAACAGACCCGAAAGACCTATACCTTCAGGAAAAATATCCTCTAAATGCGCTTTAATCTATAGTTTTGTTCTGTTTCTGATTGGAATTCTGTTGTGCACCGGTCTTAATATGCTTTGTTTTGCAATAGCTCTCTTTAATTCGCTGCTTCTGTTTTTATATGCGCTAAAACTCAAAAGCCTGCCTTTAATCGGAAATATTGCAGTATCATATCTGGGTGCAAGTATCTTTCTTTTTGGGGGTGCATTCTTCGGTACTGCCGGTCTTTTGGATAACACAGTAGTATTTGTGATTACTTTTTTTGCAATGCTTGCCCGTGAACTTTTAAAAGACGCAGAGGACATAAAAGGAGATCAGGCCGGCGGCGCAAAAACCCTTCCAATGTACATCGGTGTTAAAAAAACAGGAATTATAAGCCTTATACTGGTTTTTTTTGGTGTTATTGTCAGCCTTATGCCATGTTTGAGATTTTGGGGCCTTTATTATCTCGCTTTTATACTGATAGCTGATATTGTAATTCTCTATGCGGGGGTACTTGGCTTTATGGCGGATAATTCTGAAGCGCTAAAAAAGTCCGGCGCAACATCCATCCTTAAGAAGGGAATGTTCCTTGCACTGCTGATTTTTCTTATTTCCGCAGTATTATTTGGATAATCATTATATTCTATGGGCCAGAATCTCATTTAGCAATGAAAATATATCGGGACGGGGACACATTCATCGCCCCAAAGGGCTCTTATTTTGAAGGAAATGTTAAGATAAATGGCAATTTCATCGTACCGCCATGCACTCATTTCTGGGGTCATCTGGCTGTTGACGGAAACCTTGAGCTGGGGCCGCATTCTTCTGTAAGACATAATGTAACATGCAGAAGTGCTGTTATAGGAGCGGATACAAAAATCGGCGGACCTGTAAATGTTGGTGGGGATATTACAGTCTGCGACAATGCCATAATTCCTCTGATAAATGCCGGAGGGGATGTGATACTTCGTCCCGGAGTTGAAATAGGGGATGTAAAAAGCAACGGCACGATATTTATATTTGGAAAGGTAAAATCAGGAAAACTTCTTGGAAGGCAGGTTAAAGTCCTGCGTGATCCCGGTGTCTAATCTTCGATGCCTAAAACTGCAACATCCATCAGATCGTTCCAGTTCATAAGAGTCTCAACACAACCGTCTTTTAATGTAATTACCCCCATACCAACAATGTTTATCTTGTCAAGGAGTTCAAGTCCTTCTCTTACCTCCACAAGACAGCCCACTCCGATTACGGCATCTGGCTTGTATTTTCTTACCATGCGTTTTATAAGAGTTGAGCCGGGAGCAATCCAGATTTTATAGCCCATACTTTCAAGTCTGTCTATATGGGCACCGATTTCGCATCTCCCGCACCTTCTGCATATGAGACCTTCAGGTGTCAGATTGGCAGGGCATTGTGAATTTCTCAGGCATTGTGGTATAAAAATAGCACGTTTTTCGGGATTTATCTTTGAAAAAGCAGTCATATTCATGGTGTTGTGAAGCCGTATTGCAAAAGCGGTCAGCTCTTTGTCATCAAGGCCAAAAAATTTGCATATGCCTTTTGCCATCCCTTCTGTTATAACGATCCCTGACTTAACAAGCCTTGGAAAATAAAACTGCCCTTTTTTTATTGAATAAAATGAGATTCCTACAACTACAAGTGAGAAAATAAAAAATCCAAAAACAAGGATTAAAGTGATCTCTCCGATTGTAAATATCAGCTGTTCCCACAGAGTTGCAGTCATCATTTTTGTTAGTGAATCATATGGGGTGAATATTTAAATATCTCTTGATTCCGGCACCAGTTCTCCTTTAAGCAATGGCGGTTTTAAAACCCCCTTCTCTGTGAAAATAGCTGTTACAAGCTCCATTGGTGTCGGATCGAATGCATAATTCAAAGCATTCACAGAGTCCGGCATGAGCTGCTTATTTCCGCAGAAGGCAAGTTCATCCCTGCTTCTCTCTTCAATTATGATGTCAGATTCCGAATTTATGTTGTCGAACGTTGAAGACGGAGCGGCGACATAAAACGGTATGTTGTGGTGTGCAGCGCAGACTGCATGCATATATGTTCCTATTTTATTGAAAACGGCATCATGGGTTATTCTGTCAGCACCGACTATTACCGCATCAATTTCCCCTTTTTTCATAAGATATGCCGCAGTTGAATCAGTAATGGTTTTAACAGGTATGTTGTCTCTTGAAAGTTCCCATGCAGTAAGGCGTGAACCCTGGTTTAAGGGCCTTGTTTCGCATGAAATTACAGAGATCTCTTTTCCGGCAGCAACAGCTGATCGGATGACGCCAAGTGCCGTCCCCCAGGTATAGCATGCAAGAGCGCCGGCATTGCAGTGAGTTAAAACTGTGCATTTTTCAGGCAGATAATCTGCACCATGTTTTCCAATCAGCCGGCACATTTTTTCGTCTTCTTCAGCTATTGCTACAGCTTCCAAAAGTGCTATATCCCTTGCTTCTTTTGGGTTTTTTGCATCTTTTATTGTGCTTAGGACTCTTTTTACCCCCCATGACAGATTGACTGCAGTTGGTCTTGTGGAGATTAGATAGTCTGCATCATCCGAAACAAGTCTTAAAAAACCGTCCATGTTTTCATCGTCGTGCCGGAAAGCTGAGAGTGCAACACCAAAACCTCCTGCAACTCCAAGTGCAGGCGCACCACGGACTTCAAGATTTTTTATAGCCTTTGCCAGTCTTTCAACACTTTCACAGGATATTATCCTGTATTCTGTTGGGAGAAGCGTCTGTTCAACAAGCTTAATGCAGTTCTTCTCAAAATCCCAGAATATTGTTTTGTCTTCCATAAAAATCAAAAATGAAATATTTAAACTCTTATTGCATCCGAAAAAGCTTTCATCGCCGCAGCTCCGCCCTGCATGACGCTGTCGGGAATGTCTTTAGGAGAGACTGCCGCACCCGCAATGTAGATTCCTGGTTTTATCGTCCCTACAGGATTTGTTTTCATATTTTCCTGTGCAAAAAAACCGGATTCGTCCTTTGGTATTTTAAGAGCTGCTGCTATCTCATCAGAACCTGCTGCAGGCTCCATTCCGACTGAGAGTACAACCAGCTCCGGATAAAGCTTTAAAAGCTCTCTTGTCTCTGTGTTTTCAACAACAATCTCTGTCTGTCTGTTTTCCCCCTCAAGGATTTCACCAGGCATTCCTCTTATAAATTTTATTCCGAGATCCTGAGCTCTCTGATAATACTCCTCATATCCCTTCCCGTATGCACGTATATCCATGTAAAGCATGGTGATATCTAGATCCCTGTACTTTTCCCTGAGAAGAATTGCATTCTTTATCGCGTACATGCAGCATACGCATGAACAGTAAGGTCTGTTAATTGTTATATCACGTGAACCGACACACTGCACAAAAACAATTGACTTTGGTTTTTCACCGTCAGAGAGCCTTCTTGGAATGCCTCCTGTTGGTCCGCTTGCGCATATAAGCCTTTCAAATTCAAGGCTTGTTATAACATCAGGGATCTTAAGGTATCTGAGTGCCTTTTTCCTTTGTGCATCAAATGTCTCAAAACCGGTTGCAACAACAATGCTTGCAACACTGAGTTCAAATTCCCTCTCTGAGTCTTCGTCATTATGCAAAACGGCCTGCAGCCCGCATGCATCGTAGCAGAGGCCGCATTCAATGCAGTGTTCTGAATCGCGGATTGTGACATTCGGGACAACCTGCGGATGCGGTTTGTATATCGCTTTTCTGACACCAACGCCGGCATCATATTTGTTATAGACTTCAACCGGACATACTTCTGTGCAGTCGCCGCAGCCATTGCATTTTAATTCACTCACATACCGGGGGTGTCTTATGAGTTTAACAGTGAAATTTCCGACTTCCCCTGTGACCTCTTTAACTTCGGTGAGTGTATAAAGAGTGATATTCTGGTTTCTTTGTGCATCAACCATCTTCGGTGAAAGAATGCACATAGAGCAGTCATTTGTAGGAAACGTCTTGTCAAGCTGTGCCATATGGCCGCCGATTGAGGGCTCCCTCTCAATTAAATGCACTTTAACACCATGGTTTGCGATATCAAGTGCTGCCTGAATACCTGCAACACCTGCACCGATTACTGCAACTTCACCCATTTGCATACTCCTTTGCCAGATTAATATAGACCTCGGCATTCTTTACTATGCCCTTTTTCTGTTCCGAATCAAGTTCGCGGACGACTTTTCCCGGGACACCCATTACAAGAGAGCCCGGCGGAATTACCTTGTTTTCAGTTATTACAGCGCCTGCCGCAATAATTGTGTCCTCTCCTATAACAGCCCCGTTTAAGATTATTGCGCCCATTCCGACAAGAACACGGTCTTTTATCGTGCATCCGTGAATTATTGCCCCGTGGCCGACTGTGACATATTTGCCTATATTTACAGGGCTGTTTTCTGATACATGAACAACACAGTTGTCCTGAATATTTGAACCCTCACCTATTGTTATTGTATCCCGGTCTGCTCTTAACACTGCGCCGTACCAGATTCCTGTATCTTTTGAAATATTTACTTTTCCCAGAATTTTTGCATTGTCGGCTATGAATGCGGCACAACCTGCGGGGGTATCACTACTCATAATACTTTACAGGTTGCACTTATATTTCAATGAAAGTTATGGTCGGAGGCACATTTGATCCTCTTCATGATGGTCATAAAAAACTGCTTGAGAGATCTTTTGAGATAGCAGGTGATGCAGGAATAGTAATAATAGGCCTTTCCGGAGATAAATTTGCAAATAGAAAACAGCACCCGATAAGACCTTTTTCGCAAAGAAAAAAGGAGCTGACCGAATATTTGGAATCAAAAAAATTCAGCACGAAATGGGAGGTTGAAGAGTTAAATGACAGATTTGGATCAAGTCTTGAGAAGGATTTTGATGCAATTGTTGTAAGTGAGGAGACTTTCCCGACAGCTGTTGAGATAAATCAGATAAGAAAAGAGAAAAATAAGAAAAAGGTTGATATCCACCAGATAACCTGTGTTCTTGCAGAAGACGGCCGGTGGATCTCAAGCACGAGGATATGGAAGGGTGAGATAGATATTCATGGAAGCCTTCTTAATTCCGGTAAAGACAAATAACACTTTTTATAATTCTAATTTGAAAAACAGAGATATTTTTTAATTTATTTCAGATGATATAATCCACAATATCAGATGAGATGATGTTGTCACAGTAAAGGCAGTGGAGGGTTTCGTCAACGACTTCAAATTTACTCTCTATAGGCTCGTTGGAGTTTGTTATGCATCCGGGATTCGGGCACTTAACAACGCCTGTTAAAATATCAGGGATTTCGACACCGACTTTCTCAACAACCCTGTAATTTCGGATAATGTTTATGGTCGCATTTGGAGATATGAGTGCAATTTTGTTGACCTCCTCTTTTGAAAGCTCCCTGTCTGATATCTTTACGATGTCTTTTGGTCTTAAGGTCAGATTGCTTTTCACATTTGTTGCAATGGATAAGGATTCCTCTGTTGAACCGGTAATTCCGAGAATTCTCAAAACCGTGAGCGCCTCGCCGGCTTTTATATGATCAATTACTGTTCCGTTCTGAATAGGGCTTATCAAAAGGCCGTTTTCAGGTTTGTGATCTTTTTGTGTCATAACATCACATCCTCAAGCATTGCCATTCGTATAGGAATTCCATTCTCCGCCTGCCTGAAATATTTCGCATATGGCAGACTGTCAACACCGGGGTCTATTTCACCTGCACGTGGGAGTGGGTGCAGAAGAATAAGGTTTTTTCGGACATTTTCAAGTGTCTCAGGTGTTATCCTGTAGGAATGTGCAACTCTTGAATAACTTGCGGAATCAGGGAATCTTTCACGCTGTATTCTTGTTGCGTATAAAACGTCCAGTTCGTTTATTATCTCATCCATACTGCTGTGCTCGATTATATCAAGGCCCCTGTCTTTTAGCTCTTTTGAAAGCCACTGGGGAATTTCAAGACCTTTAGGTGCAATAGTATGAAGCCTGACATCATAGTTTGAAAGTGCATATGACAGGGAATGCGCCGTTCTCCCGTAGCGCAGATCTCCCAAAAGACCCACATCAATGTTATCAAGCGGCATATTTTCTTTAATTGTATATAAGTCCAGAAGAGTCTGGGAAGGATGCTGGCCTGCACCGTCGCCTGCATTTATCACAGGAACTGAGGCAAATTCCGATGCAAGGCGTGCCGCGCCTTCTTTCGGGTGCCGAAGAACAATTGCATCGACATAGCTGCTTACTACACGGATAGTATCTGCAAGAGTCTCTCCTTTTGAAATAGAACTTCCTTCAACGCTGTCAACTGTAATAGCATCTCCTCCTAGGCGTGAGAGTGCTGATGCAAATGACATTTTTGTTCTGGTGCTTGGTTCAAAAAAGAGAAGTGCAACTAGTTTTCCTGAAAGAGTGCGTTTGTAACTGCCAAGGCTCTGGATTTTTTGGGCTTTGGTAATTAAAGCGTCTATCTCATCCCTCTCAAAGTCCCTGATGGATATTATGTGATGCATATGACTGCCTAAATGTTATCTGTATTATGTTAAGAAAAAACTGATCCGAATGTCCGTAGAAACATCGGTGAGATAATTTAAAAAAAAGAATTTTTATGATTTTTTGTTGTTGTTTTCAGCTGTTTTTATAGCCTGAAATATTTTCTGCAGATTCTTCCAGCGGACCTTTATATATTCCTGAACCAAGCCACCAGTCGTCATCAACTTTTTCAACATATCCCAGCTTTTTCTCAACAATTCTGTCATGTGCAGGGTTGATGTAATAAAAATCTACAAATCCTGAGCCTTTTAATGCTGCATCCCTGAGTTCCTTAATAAAATAATTTCCGGCGGCGTCTGTTTCATTGAGTCTGTTAACACCTATTTTTTCCGGGTTGAAAGGATGTGCGATTGTTGTACCTTTGAAATCATATGCGTAAATGTAGAGTTCACCTTTATTAAAAGAGCCATTCGGGTCTGAAAATTCTGAAAGTGCTTTTTCTTTGCCATTTGTTTTTGCATATGAAACGGCATTTTCAACAAATGCAACGAGTGTTTCGTTTGAGGTGTAGGTATCAGCAGTTTCAGCAGCTTTGGGGGTGTCTGTTTTTTTGTCCGGCTGATTTTGCATACAGCCTGCGGCTATTAAAAAAAGGCCAAAAACAAGCACAATAAGAGATAAAAATAACTTTTGCTTCATATTATTAAGTTAGTTCTGCTTCTTTTAAAACTAATATATTTATGAATTAGCATAATTGAAAAACTGAAAGATTTTTTTAAAAATACCTAAAAAATGATATTTTATTTAAAAAAATTGAGTTACCTTTGGGCCGCACCATCCGGATTATCAGTTTACTGTCAGATAAAAAATAACTAATTATTTGTATATTCCATAATTTTTGCCCATTCTGATATTTTTTCATCATATGTAAAGGCCGCATTCGCCGGGCTTGTTGATTTAAGTGTTAAAACCACAACTTCGGGAAATTCCAAAAGATCCCCGTGGATTTTTTTAAACCATTTTCCTGAGCCCGAAACTCCGTTTAATGCAATGCATTTTATCGTAGGATTTTCACGGAGAAAGCCGTGGATATCATTGGGAACAACATCCTTAATCTTTGAGTCACTGCTTCCCTCCCTTGAACAGTCGGCAATAACATCCCAAAGGGCAATCCTTCTCTTAAGAAGTGAATCTGCCCGTTTTTCATAGGAAAGGTCGGGATCTATGCCGAAAAGAGAGCACATTATCTTCCAGAAAGAGTTCCTTTTATTAGCATAATACTCTCCTTTTTCAAGAGAGATCAACGACGGGAAGCTTCCGAGTATGAGGACTTTCGGTTTTTTTCCGACGAGGGGTTTTAGTCCCGCCACTTTCTTCGTTTTCATAATTCTCTGTCATTTATTTAGTCTGAATTAATAGTGTATCAAAGTCGCGGAAAAAGATCTCTGTTGCTTCTCCCAAATCATGTCAGGACAGAGCAATATCCTGAAAAACCTTCGGCATTGAAAAAAAGAGCAAAAATACCTTAGACCACCTTAATTTCAAAAATGTTTATTATTCCTGATGCTAATTTACAACCATGGAAGATGGTGCCGGAAGTTTATATATTCCGGCGGGGGTGTGGGATTTGAGATTTATGTGCCTGAAGGAAACTTTAACGTGAAATCGTTGAATGAAGAGGTGTAACTGTGGGGGGGAAGGATGAATTGTCCGATATAATTTCACAGGAGTTAAAGAAGTTATCTGTTTTAAATAAGGTGATCACAACCGCCAATCAGGCCAAGAATCTTGACTCACTCTTTAGAAGTATTCTTGATTCGATTATCTCACTTCTGGACTATGATGCCGGCGCCATATATATAATCGACACGAAGACAGATACTGCATCGGTGGTGGATTCGGTAAATGTTCCGGAGATTCTGCTTGAAAAAACAGGGCATGTGCGGATAGACCGGCCGCCTTATAATACAATTTTTTTAAAAGGACTCCCGGTTATCACCAACCATTATGAGGAGTTTTCTCCGGAATATGCAAAAGCCACCGGATTTTCTTCAATTTTAAGTGTTCCTCTTGTTTCAAAAGGCCGGGTTGTCGGTGCACTTAATGCCCTAAGCAAAAAGCGTTATGAGGTATCCGATTATGAAAAAGAGATCCTGTTTTCTGTCGGGGAAGAACTTGGAAGTACTTATGAGAGATTCGCCGCCGAGGAAGAGCTGAATAAGAATGCCGAAAATCTTGAGGTTCTCTTTAATTCAGTTGGTGATATGCTTTTTATCCTCGATCTGGAAGGCCGGATAATACGGGTTAATGATGCCGTAATTAAAACTCTTGGCTACAGTGAAGAGGAAATTAAAGAAGAAATAATAATATCCCTCCACCCTGAGGAAAGGAGAAATGAAGCGCTAATAAATCTTGAAGAGCTGGCTGCCGGAAAAATTGACTTTCATTCAATACCCCTGGTTGCAAAGGATAAAAGACTGATTGAGGCAGAGACAAAGGTTACCCACGGATGGTGGAACAACCGCGAGGTGCTGATCGGGGTTGCAAGGGATGTTACCGGGCAGAAGGTGGCGGAGGACAGAGTAAGGCTTTATTTATCCCGTGTAAAATCACTGCTCGATCTCTATGAAAACACCTCAAAATCAAAGGACGAGATCATGTCACACACCCTTGAGAGCAGCTGCTCTATGACAGAGAGTAAGTATGCTTTTATAGGGCTCATTCCACCCGGCGAATCCGATATGATTATGCACAAATGGTCAAAGGATGTTATGGGGCAATGCAGGGTTCAGGGGCAGCCACTGCATTTAACACTTAAAACTGCCGGCATATGGGCAGAATCCGTCCGCAGACGTGAAACAGTCGTAGTAAACGACTACTCTTCCTCCTCTGATCCGGCAAAGAAAGGATGTCCAAAAGGGCATGTAAAAATAAACCGTTTTGTCAGCGTACCTATATTTGACGCAGAGAAGATCGTTGCAGTACTTGTTGCTGCCAACAAAGAACAGGACTATCATGAGGACGATGCCAAAGCCCTGATGACTCTCGGAAATCTGATGTGGGAGATTATCAAAAACAAAGAGATCGAAAACGGGCTGAAACGTGAAAAAGAGCTCTTCATGCGAACCTTCGAGTCACTCCAGGACGCCGCCTTAATTCTTGACGCTGAACCAGAATATATTACCGGAGTAAATGAAGCCGCCGTATCACTCTTCGGTTACAGCCGGAGGGATCTGATTGGACACTCAAGAGAGATTCTACACGTGGACGCCAAATCGCTGGAAAATTTCCGTGAGCATATTGCGCCCTATATAAAAAATAAAAAAAAGATCCCAAGATTTGAATTCAGGCTCAAGAAGAGCGACGGTACCATATTCCCTACAGAGCATTCAATAACTCCGCTTTATGATTCTGATGGCAGTCTTAGTGGATGGGTATCCATAGTACGTGACATTACAGAGAAAAAAGAGTACGAGATGCGTGAAAAGGCGGCACTGATCCAGATTGAGGAGAACCTTGAACAACTCGCAACCTTAAACGATCAGATCAGGAATCCACTTGCTGTGATCACAGGACTTGCAGATCTGTATTGCCCGGAGACATCTGAAAAGATTATTGATCAGGTAAATGAAATAAACGGGATGATCCGGATGTTAGACGCCGGATGGGTGCGTTCCGAGAAGATATGGGCATTTTTAAGATCCCACTACCGGATAGGGGAGGAAGGTATGGATTCTGAAAAAAATGCCGGGGAAAAGGAGTGATTAAAAAATATTTCAACTCCCGTTCTTATTGATTTCAGCCGCGGTCTTTTCCGGAGAATTCAGGGATCCTTTGTTAGTTTTATTTTTTTCAATAAAAAGTGCTGCCAGAAGTGCAGCTGCTGATACAGGAAGTGCGATTACAATCGGGTTTACAACTCCCCATGGCATTGGAAGAACAGACTGGACTCCGAAGAGGGCATTTGATAATCCCAGAACTGATGATTCCTTCACGTGAACAAAGGCAGTCCATAAGAACCAAGATCCGGCACCTGCAACAATGCTCAGCTTTGCGGCAAAAACTGACGGTTTTTCTGAGTAAAGGGCATGTGCAAAGGCAGGGATAAAGGCTGCTGCACAAAGACCCATGAATATCACTGTCGCTCTTGCAATGATGTTTGCAGGGAGTGCATACGCAACAATTGTGCTAACAACAATCATAACAAGTGTTCCTATCTGTATTGGCCGCATAGATATCTTTTCGCCGTTTGAAAGCGGATTTAAATCATATCCTATAGTTGTTCCCATTGTATGAAACAGGGAGCTTAATGTTGACATTGCAGCTGCTAACAGAGCAAGCATGAATATCACAATGAACATATCCGGCATTGCGGAGTTGATGAAAAGAGGTATAATGCTGTCCACATTTCCACCGGCGGCATCAACTGCAAGCTGACCGCCGTTTCTCATAAACCAGACGTTTGTAAGAGGTCCGACTGTGAATGCAACACCGGTCATCATAAGAACAAACGGCCCTCCGACCATTACCGCACGGTGAATTGAGCGGTTATCCTTAACAGTCATAAACCGTACTGCAAGCTGCGGCTGGGCAAGAACACCTATTCCCACACCAAGAACCATTGTTGTTATCATTGTAAGCCAGATTGGCGACAAAAACTCCGGCATTGACGCCCACCCTGTCATTCCAATTGCAGCAAGTGTGTCAGGGACCATTGGTGCCATTGCATCAAGAGCAGAGTTTGCCTCCATAACTCCTCCGAGATATACATATGTCAGGATTAGAAGAATTGTCATCCCTATAAACATGATAGCGCCCTGAAGAGCGTCTGTGTACATAACTGCGATAAGACCGCCTGCCACAACATAGATCGCAACAACTGCGGCAAATGCCAGAAGTGCGGTATCATAGGGTATTGAAAGGGTGGTTTCAATAAATCTTGCACCGCCAATTAAAATTGCTGCGGTGTAAATTGGCATACTGACAATTATAATTAAGGCGGATATTTTTCTGATGAAAGGTGACCCGTAGCATTTTCCCAAAAGATCGGGGTATGTGACAGCACCTGTTTTCTGCCCCAGACTCCTTGTTTTTTTGCCAAACACCACAAATGCGATTAAAACTCCGACACCTATACAAAGGACGGTCAGCCATACAAGGCCCATTCCAAGCTGGGCAGAAATTCCTCCAAAACCGACTATTGCAGATGTGCTTATGAATGTTGCACCATATGAGAGTGCTAGAACAACGGGATTTATTCTTCTTCCTGCTACAAGGAAATCATCACTGCCTTTTGTCTGGCGGTAGCCGATATATCCCAGAGTAATCACTGCTATAAGATAAACAAGAGTTATTACAGCAAATGTCAGTGTATCAACGGCCATCCTCAACCTCTTCTGAACCATTCTTCCAGTTGATTATGCCGTACGCTATACAGGCTGCTGTCAGGATAAATGACAGCAGGTAACCAGCCCATATTCCGGGATCAGTTATACCAAACATTGTAGAAACCTCGCGGTATTTTAGAATTATGACCAAATTACAAGGACTATCGGATTTTTAATTTTTCCAATAGTCCTATCTAAAGCTAAAAAAGTTAAAAAAGCTAAAGAAAAATGAGTTGCCGGATACAGAAGTAATGCAAAAACCTCCGTTTACAAAACTCTTTCCGGCCATATTCAAAATACCTAAATTTTATTGTACCAGATTCTATTTAAAAGTGTTCTGCGTATATTTTCAGTGCACAGGTTTTTTTCTTTTGAAGAAACGGGTCTGTTTTACTTGATCTGACAGGAGACTTTAGATGAGAAAGATTATGGAGCTTGGAAAAAACAGGATAGAGGCGTTAACAGACGGAGTGTATGCAATAGCACTGACACTCGGAGTTCTCTCAATTGACATATCCGAACTTCCTGCAGCATCATCTCAGGGTGCTTTATATAATTCACTTGATGTTATTTTACCACAGGTTTTTTATTACGCGATTGCGTTTTTCGTTCTGATATCATTCTGGATGGCACATCACAGAATGATGGATTATGTGAGCCGTGTTGATAATATCTTCAACTGGATGAATGTTGTAGCATTATTTTTTGTTGCACTTGTCCCGTTTACAACTGATCTTATGGGATACTATGATGATTATCCTCTTGCAATAACCCTCTATGCCGCAAATCTTATGATAATAGGGGTTCTTCTAACATCCTCGTGGAATTACATCTCGTCAAAAAAAGAGCTTATGAGGGCGGATACAACTCCTGAGATAATCCTTAGATTCAAGATACGGGGGATTTCATGCCCACTTGTTGCATTTATTGTAATTATTTATTCAAATCTGATATCAACAGAACATGCAACTGCTTTTTTTATGCTGATTCCTGTTGTCAGCATAATAATTGAAAGGATTCTGGCTGATAAAATAGCTAAAATGACGAAGATGCAGCTAAAAATGAATTTAAAGAAATAATTTTTATTTTCTGCAGATTGTTATATAACCTGTATGGCAGACTCTTGTTGAGGGTCTTGTGCCTCTTTCGGTGCGTGAGAGCTCCCTTTCTATCAACTCATGGCATACAACTTCGGAGAAGAGGCCGCAGGCAGCATCCATCACACCAAATGTCTGCTCAAGGAACGGAGTGTAAGTCGAGAGGTAACCGCCGTTTTTCAAAAGTTTGTGTGCATGCAAAACATGCTCTTTCTCTATCTGCATGTCCAGATGAACAACATCGTATTCTCCCTCAGAGAGAAGTATATCGCCTGCAATAACTTCGACATTTGTGAGGCCTGCATCTTCAATATTTTTGCGGCAGACCTCTGCAAACTCCTCACGTCTCTCATATGTTACAACCCTTTCTGCAATGCCGCCGAAAAAAATCGCTGCAACAGCACTTCCTGTACCTGCCTCTAATACAACATCTTTTTTGTTCATGCCTGTATATGCAATGACCATTCCTATGTCCTTTGGAGGCATGGGGGCACCTGTTCTTTTTGCATAAGAATAAAAGTCAACCGGTCTTGGAACAATAACCTTAAAAGGCTTTTTTAGATGGGTATATATCAGGTCGCCGGATTTTAAGCCTATTAATTCTGAAAGCTTAATAATACCCTTGTCAGTAGAAAGCTCCTTGTCGCAGGCTCTTACAAAAAATTCACGCTTCTGACCTGACAGAAGCACTCTGTCATTTTCCTGAATCATAAAAGTGGTAATTAATTTATTCTGAAAGTTTCAGAATGGCCTCTGCAATATCTCCATTTGTGCTTTTGAGGGCAGATAAAGCCTTCTCTTCAGAAACTCCTGCCTGCTCTGCAACCATTTTTACATCATCCTCAGGTATTTCTGCTTCTGCCTCAACAAAGACAGGCTCGCCCTGAATCTGGTATGTGGTTGATCCCTGCATCGTTGTTGCAACAACTTCTGCACCTTCAAAGACGTAGTTTCCTTTTTTGGTGTAGACGACGACACGCTCAACATCCTCAAACTCTTCCATCTTCATGCCGAGCTTTTTCATCATCTGCTTCATCTGTTTAGGGTTTACTCCCGGAATCATTCTTTATCAACTCCCTTTTCTAATTTGTACTGCTACACCGTAATTAAATGCAATCATTTCCTCTGCAGAAAGAAGCGCACTTCCTGTTGCGATAAGACTCCCGGATTCATCACAGACCAAAACCTCATCGCCGGCGCGAATCTGGAGGTCGGCTGACACAACGTGCTTTGCCATTGCGTTTTTCCCCTGCATAATGAAGTCTTTAACCTCATCTTTTATACAGACTCTGTAGTCCGGCGCTTTTAAGCAGTCAAAGAGTCTTTTGGCTCCTGTCTGGCTCAATGTGAGTCTTCCGTCATGAGCCCTCATAGTTGCAATCCTCTCTTTGTCAAGCATTACATACCTGACTCTTTTTGTAGTGGATAATTTGAAATCACAGTTATCAGGGAACAAACTTTCCCCTGCACCTCTTCCAAACTGGTAATCGGCAATTATCCTGACACGCTTAAGGTGATTGTTCTTTAAGGATTCTGTTGACACTTTCTGCAAACCCCTCTTCTGCACTTCTTGATATATATGCGCCCGCTGCTATCTTATGCCCTCCGCCTCCGCCGCCTACCTCTTCAGAAGCTTTCAGTAGTGCTGCCTGAAGATCAATTCCGGCTGCAACCATTCTCTCGTTTGCTCTCATCGAGATTTTGACAAGTTCGGGGTCATCCGGAAGATAACAGAGGATCATAATCGGCAGACCCTGTTTAAGCTTTGAAAGCGCCATTCCGGCACCAATTCCCACAATTGTATCCGGGAATCTGTCTCCTGTATGCAGATACTGGAGATGTGAGAGTTCTGTAACGCCTGTGTCAAGAATGTACTCCATCATCTCGCGGATTACGGACCTGTGATGCCGGAGCATATCCTCTGCCTCCCTGTATGCCTCACCGCGGTCACCGCAGCATACAAGGCTTCCTGTCTTAGGCTTTACCCATCTTCCGCAGGCATTGAGCATAGTTGCATATTCGGATGCGTTTCTAAGTGGTGTGTATTTCCTTTCATCCGGAAAGATGTAATGCTCTGCTTTGAGTCTGTCTGTCTGTTCTCCTTCGCTGTGAAGACGAAGGGCAAGTCTTCCTATTATACTTCTCTTCTCTTCAGATGAGAGATCTTCCCACACGCGCCATTTTCCGTTGGACTTTTTTAGTTTAATTCCTGAATCCGATTCGATAAGTTTCTGGGCACCCTGCGGGTTGTTTGTAATTCCTCTTATATACGGGTCATCCGAGAACGAAAGGCAGAAATGAAGAGGCCTTGTGGATAATCCGTAGCAGTTGAGGTCGTCTTTTATAATCTCAACATTGCCATGCGTTACACCGTCATCAGCAATCTCTCTTGCAGGGCCGATGAGACCACAGTTTTCTCTTGCCATCATATCCCCCACATTTCCTACTATGGCAAGTTTTGCAAGATCAGTATTGTAGTCATCAATTTCCTTTGCGACAAAGTAGCCTGTTCCGGCGGCAGACAGCTTATCATAGCCGTATTTAATCCCGTTAACCTGCGTGTACTGTGTTTCAACGTCCTGTGAGACGTGATGATCAATTATTAGCACCTCATCTTCACAAAGACCTCTTTCTTCGAGCAGATTCTGCTGTCCTGCGCCAAGATCAATAAAAATTTTTAAACTGTCATCTTCAGGCACATATTTCATTGTCATTGGTTCAAGCTGCCTTACAAAAACAGATTTTACTTCTATTGCGTATCTTGAGACCGCCTGGCGCATTATGGCTTCACTTGTAATGCCGTCTGCATCTATATGGGATATTATCGTTGCAGAATTTGCATCTTTTATCTTCTCTGCAGCCTCAGAGATCTCTTTTTTAAAACCCATCTGGATAAATATGGGATTTGTTAACAGAAAAATGTGACATAACAGGTAATAGTAAAAAACCATGGAATTCAGAAATACCTGTAAGTGGCTGAGAAAAAAGCGGTTTGAACTTGTTAAAGCAATTATTCTACGATGACCTGATAAACCAAAAAAAAAAGACCGGAAAAATTTGATCATACATTATATATGAATTTAGATAAATGGCAGATTTCATCATCTGGATGTAACAGAATATGATATTAAAAACCGGAAAGATTTCTCAGGTGGGTGGCAGATGAATACTGATGGTCTAAAGAAATTCTTAAAAACCGGAATTATAACTCCGGATAAGATGAGGGTTGTTGATAAAAATTGTCTTTCTCTTGGAGTAACATCTTTGCAGCTGATGGAGAGTGCAGGGAAAACTCTTTCAGACTGTGTAAAAAAAGATGATCCGTCATCAGTTCTCATACTTTGCGGGAGCGGCAATAACGGGGGTGACGGGTTTGTTGCAGCAAGGCATCTTTCTAGATCAACAGAAGTTCATGTACTGTACCCCCGGGATGCGGCATATCAAAAAGAGAGTGCATTAAATCTAAAATCCCTTTCACATTGCCGGATAGGGCTTTATCCTGTCAGATGTCTTTCAGATGTACTGGAGCTGTCATATCTTTTTGAATCTGCTGACTGTATTGTTGATGCGATACTTGGCACCGGTGCAGAAGGGGAGTTAAGAGAGCCTTTTAAAACAATGGCTGATATGGCAAACCGTTCAGGTGCAGGAATTATCTCTGCAGATCTGCCCACTCCCGGAATACATGCCGATACAGTCTGTGCATTTCACAGGCCGAAACAGCCGGGCAGTGATGTTTATGATATAGGAATTCCGGTTGAGGCCGAAATTTTCACAGGCGATGGCGATCTTTTGCTTGTTCCCCAAAAAAAGAGTGATGCACACAAAGGTGATGGGGGACGTGTTCTTGTAATAGGCGGCGGGCCATATCAGGGTGCACCATATCTTGCGGCTTTGTCTGCACTAAGAGGGGGTGCGGATATAGTTCGTGTTGCAACTCCTAATTTTATGGCTTATCCTGATCTGATAACTGAAAGGCTTGATGGTGATTATATCTCCGAAAATCACACTGAAAAGCTTATTGAACTTGCAAAATCATCTGATTCTGTTGTTTTTGGATGCGGTCTTGGTGAAAGAAGCCATGATGTTGTACTGGAGGTATCAGAATACTGCAAAAAAGCAGTTTTTGATGCAGATGCACTAAGGTCTCCTCTGGCCTGCGCAGGGGAGTCTGTTTATACTCCGCATTCCGGTGAATTTGAAAGAATATCCGGAGTGAAGCCTTCCGGTTCTCTTCAAAAACGTGCAGATTGTCTGCGTGATTTTGCCAAAAAAAATGAAGGCACTTTTATTCTGAAAGGAAAAACCGATATAATTACAGACGGAGATTCTGTGCGGTTCAATAAAAGCGGTTCATCTGCCATGACTAAAGGCGGAACAGGAGATGTTTTGGCAGGCCTGTGCGGCGCGCTTTTATGCAGAATCCCTGCGTTTGATGCCGCATGTATCGCTGCCTATGTCAACGGACGCGCAGGTGAACTTGCGGCAGGAGATTACGGAGATGGCATAATGGCAGGGGATATTATTGATAGGATTCCAAAAATAATGTACAGGGAGGAGTAAAAGTGGCTGAATTTACACATATAAAAGATGATAAGGCTTACATGGTTGATGTAACACAAAAACCCGATATAGGGAGAATTGCAGTTGCAAGCGGCAAAATATATCTTCGTGAGACAACGCTTGAGGCGATTAGAAAGGGGGAAGCATTAAAAGGCAATGTACTTGCAACGGCAAGGGTTGCCGGAATACAGGGTGTAAAAGAGACGTCCCGACTGATTCCCATGTGTCATCCGTTGCCCATAGGCGGTGTATCAATTGACTTTGAGGATGGTCTGGATGAGAATTTTATTGAGGCAATCTGCACTGTAAAAACATATGGGAAGACTGGTGTTGAGATGGAGGCCTTAACCGGTGTTTCAATCGCGCTTTTAACGATTTGGGATATGGTGAAATCGGCAGAGAAGGATGAAGAAGGACAATATCCTGAAACTGGGATTGAGGATATTCATGTTGTCAGAAAAGAAAAATATCCCTGATAAAAATTTCAGATGGCTTATAAATTCCAAAGTCTGCATATTCTGCTCAATTTCATAAATTAAAGGATATATTCCTGCTGAATCAATCAAAAAATTTTAAATTGGCAGTTCTCATCTGACTTTGGGTATCAGTGAACTGTAACAACCTTTTTTTTATTAAAGATTCAATATGTAAAGAACCTCGGGGATTATTACGATCCCTTCTGGTTAGAAAAGGAATGTGGCCCAGGAAAATGCCGGGCTGAACCTTTTAGGTGAAAACCATGTCAAAATCAATGTACAGCTATGTCCGTGACGCATGGAAGCGTCCGGACGAAACTGAGGTCAAAAGTCTCCTCTGGCACCGTCTTCAGGGATGGCGCAAAGAAGGAAGTGTAGTCCGTATCGAGAGACCAACAAGAATAGACCGTGCAAGAAACCTTGGATACCGTGCAAAGCAGGGTATTATTGTTGCACGTGTGAAGATCCGCCGCGGTGGACGCAGAAAGTCACGTTACATACGCGGACGCCGTACAGCTCATATGGGTATGCGCCACGTAACACCTGGTAAGAGTCTCCAGAGAATTGCAGAAGAGCGTGCATCACGCAAATTTGTCAACATGGAAGCTTTAAACTCCTACTGGGTAGGCGAGGACGGAAGATCTAAGTGGTTCGAGGTTATCCTCGTTGACGGACACCACCCTGCAATCAAAAATGACGCCCATCTTTCATGGATGTCAAGCCCGAAACACAGAGGGCGTGCAGAGCGTGGACTGACCAGTTCAGGTGTGAAAGGTCGTGGTATGGGCAGGAGAGGCAAGGGAACAGAACACACCCGGCCAAGTATCCGCTCAAACGCGAACAAAGGAAAATAATTTTCTTCTTTTTTTCTAAATATAACTGCGATGGTATTTTCCGACGCCTGTATATTTGCTTACCCGCAAGGCAACACATCTCTTAGAAGAATGGCTCTGGAGGCAAAGTACCTTGGGATAGAGAGAATTGTGTGTGCGGGTTCGGATTATTCCGGAGACTATTATGGCGTTTCTGTATTATCCGGGGCTCTCTTGCGCCCTTCGGATTTCAGGGATTTCGGAAAACTTCTGAAAAAATCCAAAAAATCTGACATTATAATGTCATATGCCGGTGATGCGGGACTAAACCGGTCTCTGATATCCTCCGGAAAGATAGATATTCTGCGGGGTATTGAAAGTGCGCCGAAAAAAGCCTTTGACGATGTCTGTGCCATTAACGCACTGGAAAAAAATGTTGCAATTGATATCTGTCTTTCTGCAATCACATATCAGAGGGGGATTTTGAGGCAGAAGGCTCTCATCTCGTATGCGGAGATTCTTAAATTCCATAGAAAGTTCGGATTTAATATTACTATCTCATCCGGTGCGGATTCATATATTGGTCTGCGGCCGGTCAGGGAAATTGAAGATCTTTGCAGTCTTTTCGGGATGAAAAGTGAGGAAGTAAAATTCGCCCTTAATGCAGTAGACAATCTGTTAAATCCCTACAGTCCTGCTGAGGTGATTGGATAGATGAAAGCTCTTCCGCCCACTCTGCGTCCTGATAAAAGATATGTTCTTGGCAGAATCGTTCCCCACAATTCATCCTTTGATGGAAAGGAACTGTACTATGCTATCTATGATGCAGCAGTCTCTCTCTTTGGTGATTCCGGTGCCTATGAGTTGAGCATGAGTGTTGTGTTTTCCAATCCGGAATGGGTTATAATCAGGTGTAGCAGGAAATCTGAGTTGAAACTAAGGGCCGCTGTTGCAACTGTAAACCGTGTGGGCAAAAAAGACTGTGCAATACGCTGTGTTGCAACTTCCGGGACTATTGCAGCTTTAAAAAGAAAAATCCCTCCTTCCTTTCCTGCTAAAATAATAGGAGATGTTGAGATCGAAAGTACATTGTACTCTTCAGTCTCAGTCTCACAGGAAAAGGTTGATTTATATAAAGAGGGAATTAAACACCAAGATATATTGTATTTTACCAGAGAAGATCTTGAGGAATTATAATGCAACCAATGAATGCTCAAATGGGAGGATATGACCGGGCTATTACTGTCTTCAGTCCTGACGGCCGTTTATATCAGGTCGAATATGCACGTGAGGCGGTGAAACGGGGAACAACGGCCGTTGGTATCAAATGTAAAGACGGGCTTGTTCTGATTGTTGATAAGCGTGTCAGCTCAAGGCTCCTTGAACAATCTTCAATTGAGAAGATATTCAAGATTGACGAGCATATAGCCGTTGCCTCATCCGGACTTGTAGGAGATGCAAGGGCGCTTGTTGACCGTGCAAGAGTTGAATCCCAGATAAACCGTGTTTCATACAATGAAGCTATTGACATTGAGACTCTGTCCAAAAAGCTCTGTGATCACATGCAGACTCTTACACAATACGGCGGTGCACGACCATATGGTACTGCACTGTTAATTGCAGGAGTCAGTGATGATCAGACGCGTCTTTTTGAGACCGATCCGTCAGGTACTCTTCTTGAATACAAGGCTACTGCAATCGGGACCGGGCGTCCTGCTGTAATGAAAGTCTTTGAAGAGGACTATAAGGAAGATATGAAAGTCTCAGAAGCGATTCCTATGGGCTTAAAAGCTCTTCATGCGGCAACAGAAGGCAAATTTGATGTCAATACTGTGGAAATGGGTGTAATTGTTCTTAAAAATGCCCGTTTCGAGAAGATGAGCCCGGAAGAGGTAAAGGATTACGTTGAAAAATTTGAAGCCGAGTATTCTTCAGAGAATACTGAAGGCAAAGAAGAGTAGGTGAAAAATAGGATGATATCTCTTGAGCAGGCGGTAGTGGCAAGGCTTGAGAGCCACGGGGAGAAGTTTGAGATTCTTGTGGATCCTGAAGAAGCTGCGCGAGTGCGTCATGGTGAAAAAGTAAATATTGAGGATGTAGTGGCAGCCCTGTTTGTCTTTGAAAATGCATCAAAAACAGATAAGGCTTCAGAAGAATCCTTAAAGAAAGTTTTTGACACAACCGATTTTGAGACAATTGCAGAGCGGATTATAAGGAAAGGTGAGATCCATCTTACTGCCGAGCAGAGAAAGCAGATGGTTGAGAAAAAACGCAGTCAGGTTATCACTTTTATCTCACGAAATGCGATTAATCCCCAGACAAAGCTTCCTCATCCTCCAAAGCGCATTGAGATGGCAATGGAGGAGGCAAGAGTAAATATTGATCCGTTCAAGCACCTTGAAGAACAGGTCAAGGATGTTGTAAAGGCATTAAGGCCCCTTATTCCCATAAAATTTGCAGAGACGCGATTTGCGATAAGGGTTCCTGCCGATTATGCGCCAAAGGCGTATGGAGAGATTTCATCATCCACGACTGTTGAAAAAGAAGAATGGCAAAAGGACGGCTCCTGGATCTGTGTGTGCAGGATACCTGCAGGAATCCAGGAAGAGTTCTATGATATGATAAACCGCCTTACAAAAGGCGATGGTGAAGTAAAGATCCTCAGTCAGGATTAGTCATCATTATTAAGGTTGTAAAAGTAATATATACAGACCTAAATTTCGGGGCATAATTAATATGGCAAAATCAAGTAAGCAAAGAGCAAAAGGAAGGGTAACCGGTAGCGCAGGAAGATTTGGTCCGAGATACGGACGCTTCCTTAGAAAACGTGTAAACGAGATCGAAAAAGTAACAAATGCAAAGCATGTATGCCCTAAATGTGACACCGCAGCAGTCAAAAGAAAGGGTACAGGTATATGGGAGTGCAAAAAATGCGGCTTCAAGTATGCCGGTGGTGCATATGTTCCACAGACACCAAACCTTAAGGTTGCACTCCGTACAATCGAGCGTTCATTGATAAAAGAGTAATGAGGTCTTGATTTATGTCAGGTTACAAGTGCGCAAGGTGCAAGCAGAAAGTGGAGATTGATATCAATGTCCGCTGTCCTTACTGTGGTCACCGCATTCTTTTCAAAGAGCGCGGGGCAGGTATAAAGACCGTAAAAGCCAGATAATGGAAGTTACAACTTCGCGCAAACCTGCACCGCCCCTGAGAACTTTCTCTAAGGATCTGGCTTTTTCCCTGGGAGTGCATTACTCTCCCAGAGGAAAAGCCGGTATGGGTGATATCACCGGAATTGATTCGGATGTGCTGATAGTTTCCAAATCCGGAAGAGTTTTTTTGATTGAGGTTTATCATGAGGGTGAACCGGTCTATGAATTTTTATTCTCTTCGTATTCTGTTATTGAAAGAGAGGATAAAATTCTCAAAGGTGTTGTGACCGGAAACCAAACTGTTTATGATAATCTGAATCAATATCTCAATGTCCGGATGACAGACTGCAGTCCTGATATGCTGATGTTTGACGGTGCACAGAGACGAAGATATGTCCTCAGACTCAAAATGGCCGAATAAGGCGGTTTTTGTATTTGAAACCCCTTATGCGGAGCAGATATATAATTCTGTAAGGCCTGAAGATGATGATATGGGACGTTCATGTTCAAGAGTAACTCTTTTGGATATGAATTCTCTTATTCTGACTGTCGGGGCAGAAGACGCATCCGCGCTTCGTGCAGCGTTAAATACCTGGTTAAGACTGATTAATATTGCAGAAGAGATGCAGGAGGTAATAAAATTATGAATAATATTCCACCAAAAGTTCAGAATCAGCTGGCAATGCTTCAGCAGGTCCAGCAGCAGCTGCAGACTATTATGCAGCAGAAGGCAAGCTTTGAGATGGCGGCAAAAGAGGCGAAAAAGGCCGGGGAGGAGCTTGCCAACATCAAAGAGGATGCTGAAGTGTATGTCACAATAGGTACTGTGATGATGCAGAAAGACAAGGAGACTGTTTCAACTGATCTCAATGATAAGATTGAAACACTTGAGCTCCGTGTGAAATCTCTTGAAAAGCAGGAGAAGGCTCTTCAGACAAAATTTGAACAGCTTCAGCAGCAGATTCAGAGTGCAATGCAGGTCGCAGGTTCGCCTGAATCTGCGAACTGATTTTTTAATCTTTTTTGTAATTATTCAATTTTATCGCGTTTTGTGCGATTCAGGCTGTCAGGTATCATGACGGAAGAATGAAAATTTTTGTAAATTACCTCCATTATTTTGTTTTTTTCCTTTTTGAACACTTATTTGTGAATGAAAGTGACTGTTATTTTTCGGGTTTAAAAAGACAATCTTTAAACCATTAACTGTCCAATATAGTAGAGCACCAGACCCGCCTTAACTCAGCCTGGTAGAGTGCGCGGCTGTAGTTTGGTTTACCCGATACGATGTCGAGTAACTGCGCGGCTACCGCGATGTCCCCGGTTCGACTCCGGGAGGCGGGATCTGTCTGAAACAGCTGCGGGCTGGTGTATTATCTTATTTGCCCAGTTAGTGTAGTGGCCTATCATGCAGCCCTGTCACGGCTGCGACACGGATTCGAATTCCGTACTGGGCGTAACTGCTTATTTTTAATTTTTCAGGATTTCTCTTTTTTTTAAGAAAGATTTTCAATTATCTGTAAAGAATTAATTATGTGTTTGCAAAAAAATAGAGTGAATATTAATTCTTTTTCTCTTTATCCATGTATTTCTGTATTTTTTTATCTTCCCATTCCTTACCAAAAAGCGAATTATGACCAAAAACATTCCATGCATGCATAAAAATACCAATTCCCCAGAAAATAGTTATCCAGTAAAACCAGATTGCCTGAGGCGAGATTATCAGGTTTATAAGCGTGAGAATGATATTTACGATGATGTAGGCTGTTAAGTGTGAATAAAAGCCTTTTAATTCTGCAACTTTCTTTTCTGCTCTTTTGTATGAATCGTCCTTTTCCATGTGCCAGACTTCCTTTTAATAATTGTTTATTCGCGCGATTTCAGATATATTAATATCTAAATCTTTTTGTGATCTTTTTTAAAATATGTCTGAAGTCTCTTTTTTAGCATTTTTATTATGCAGCCCCCTGCATCTGGCTTCATATCCGCCATCTGCTGTTTTTTACTTGTCTGAATTCAAATCGAAGTATTAAAACGTTGATGATCACAATATAGTATGGTAAAATCAGTTTGATGCCCAGTTAGTGTAGTGGCCTATCATGCAGCCCTGTCACGGCTGCGACACGGATTCGAATTCCGTACTGGGCGTATTTGTTCTTTTTTGCTTGTTTTTAATTTATTCTGGTAATTTTGAAGAATTATTAAGGCATTTTTTAAGCTTCCGCTACTCTTGGAAAAATCCACTCTTTAATAGCAGATAAAAACGATATATTATGAAATAATTGGTGATCCATATGTCTCAAAGGGGAGTTGACGCGGTTTTTCAGGCAATGTTTTTGCTGACAGATATGAGGGAGCTTTTCAGAAAAAATGCCCCTTTTCATGATTTCGAAGGAGAGGACAAGGCAGAGGCTTCAAAGATAATTGAGAAGTTAAAAAAACAGATATCAGTTCTTGAAGAGGAGGTTATCTGATTATGCTTTGCGCAGACAAAATAGAAGCGCGTTCTGTTGAGGAGATGTACATAAACATCGATCCAATTCAGGCCGGAGGAAGACTGACTCCTGAGGCGCAGAAGGCTGTTTTAGCATACTCTGACGGGTACTCCGTCTGTGACAACTGCTTGAAGCCTTTCAGGCTGGACTACATCAGAAAACCTCCTCTTGCCGAGTTCCATGAGGATTGTGCAAAATTTCTAAATATGGATTCAGTCCGTGTTGTTCCGGGCGCAAGAAGAGGTTTTCAGGCAGTTGCATCAACTCTTGTTGAGAAAGGGGATCCTGTAATACTTACAGCCCTTTCTCATTACACTGAATTTGTGTCGGTGGAACAGTCCGGTGGAATACCCTGTGAGATTCCAATGGATGAAAAAAATCATATCACCGGGGAAAATGCGGCAGAAAAAATTGAAAATGTCATAAAAGAGCACAAAAAAACTCCTTCCCTTTTATTTGTTGAACATGCCGACTACCAGTTTGGAAATATTCATGACATAAAAGGGGTTGTTAAGGCAGCACACTCCTATGATGTTCCTGTTCTTCTAAACGGGGCTTATACGGTTGGCATTATGCCTGTTGACGGTAAAAAGCTTGGTGCTGACTTTATCATAGGTTCAGGCCATAAGAGCATGGCAGCACCTGCACCTTCCGGAATCGTTGCAACAACAGAGGAGTATGCCGAAAAGGTATTTCGGACTACTCAGGCAAAGGGGGACGTTACAGGCCGCACATTCGGGATAAAAGAGGTTGAGATGATGGGATGCACTTTAATGGGTGTTACCATGGCAGGGCTTGTAGCATCATTCCCGGCTGTAAAAAAGCGTGTTGAAAACTGGGATACTGAGATAAAACACAGCAGGATCATTGCAGATGCCCTTTGTTCAATAGAAGGGACAAAATGCCTGAGTGATATGCCGCGTGAACATACCCTGACACGTGTAAATACAATAGAATCATTTGACAAAGTTGCACAGACCCATAAGAAAAAAGGATATTTCTTCTCGGGAGAACTGAAAAAGAAAGGAATCTGCGGTGTAATTGCAGGTTCTACAAGGGTCTGGAAGTACAACACATTCGGACTTTCTGAAAGACAGATAAATTATCTTGCCGAAACTTTCAAAGAGATAGCGGCGAATAACGGACTTGCCGTTAACAGGTAAGCGTTATTTTTCCGTTAAGTGCTTTATATTTTTCAGTATCATTCAGGCATATTTTTATTAAACCTGGAATATCCAGCTCTTTTTCATCTTCAAGAACGGATTCTATGCTTGCTGATACTGCCGGATGTTTTGGAACAACACTGCAGGCAACATCGCCTGACAATTTCCTGAAAGTTCCTATTTTTCTTGCAATCTTTACTGTTTCTTCCTTGTCATAGGTGATGAGGGGCTGAATCAGGGGTATCTCTGCAGGGATAACAGATTCAACAACCGCCATATTTGCAAGTGTCTGGGATGCAACCTGACCGAGATTGTTGCCCATTACAAGGGCCAGATATTCATTATTTCTTACAATTTCTGATGCAGCCCTTAGCATGAACCTCTTGCAAAGAAGGCACCGGTTTCTCTGATTTTCAATTTTTGTCAGCGCGTCATAGAACTTTTCGATGTTTACCGATAACATCTCAACACTATGCCCCGGTGTCCACAGGGAAAGGTTTGACAGATTTTCAAGTGATGCCTTTTTTGTATCCTGCCCCATGTATTTTCCGCCATTGAAATGAACATATGAGACGATGCACCCGCGTTTCATTACAAGCCACGATGCAACTGGTGAATCAATTCCTGCTGATATCAGTGAGAGAACTTTACCCTGTGTTCCCACAGGAAGACCACCCGGTCCTTCTGTTGTATTGTCATATATGAGGCCCCCTTCCTTTCTGGCCTCAACAAATATCTCATAATCAGGATCTGTCAGGTTAACGGTGAGACCTGGGACTTTTTCATAGATTCTGCTTCCGGCAGATGCGCCAAGCTCCTGACTTGTAAAACCTTTAACATTCGACCTTCGCGCACGAACCGCAAATGTCATTCCCGGCTTTAATTTTTCTGCCGCAAATTCTGCCGCTTCTCTTTCAATTTCATCCCTGTCGGCAGAGGTGTGCACTGCAATACTTACTCCTACTATTCCGAATATCCTTGAAACAACTTTTGCAATTTCTTCTGTATTTTCGCCGTTTATTAGTATTCTTCCCCTGTGAAGTATAATATCTCCTTCAAGGTCTGATGCCTTCAGAGCCATTCTGATATTTTTGGTTAAAAGTTTTGTATAGTAGCGCTGGACTGAATCGCTCTTTAAAAAAAGCTCCCCATATCTTGCCATCACTGTTTTAGTCATATCTTCTCTAAATTATTGGTCTGTTAAGTATTAGTTATTGGCAGAAGTTTTGTATGATTTTGAGTTTGTCCAACCAGCCTTTTTGCATATAAAATTAACTCTAAAATCAGTCAGTCCCATTTTTCAAGACATCTTCAGGTACATT
>JAFGWE010000025.1 GCA_016937345.1 Methanomicrobiaceae archaeon | reverse complement strand
ACTTAGTGACATATTTATAGTTCGGATGAGATAGTTAATAGAGACTGAATAACCTTAATTATAACAATATTCAAACCGCCCTTTGGAGGTAATTTATGAGTGTGACCAATCCTGTGAAAATAACAGATACTACCCTAAGGGATGCACATCAGTCCTTAATCGCAACCCGTATGAGGACTGAAGATATGATCCCAGTTGCCCGCGAAATAGATAAAATAGGTTTTTTTTCCGTTGAAGCGTGGGGCGGTGCAACATTTGACTGCAGTATAAGGTATTTAAATGATGACCCCTGGCAAAGACTGAGAGACTTAAAATCTGTTCTTAAAAATACACCTATTCAAATGCTTCTGCGTGGACAGAATCTTGTCGGCTATAAGCATTATCCGGATGATGTGGTAGAGAAGTTCATTGAAGCCGCCGGAAAAAACGGTGTTGATATATTCCGTGTTTTTGATGCATTAAACGATATCAGAAACATGCAAAAATCAATGGAGGTCATAAAAGATATCGGGGCACATCTCCAGGGAACAATATCTTACACTACAAGTCCAGTTCATTCTACAAAAAAGTTTATTGAATTCGCAGAGCAGTTATACTCAAAGGGCAGTGATTCAATATGCATTAAAGATATGGCCGGACTGATTATGCCTGAAGCTGCAAGAGAACTTATCTCCGGAATAAAAGATACAATAAAAATTCCAATAGATCTTCATTCACACTCAACAAGCGGCATTTCTCCAATGAGTTATCAGGCAGCAATCGAGGCAGGTGTTGATATACTGGATACTGCAATGTCACCATTTGCAATGGGTACTTCACAACCTCCAACCGAAAGTATTGTCGCAAGCCTTAAAGGGACAAAAAGAGATACCGGAATAGATCTCATGGCTCTTCGGGAAGTAAAAAATCAGTGCCTTTTGATAAGAGAAAAATATGCAGGGCTGATTGACCCTATTTCAGAGAGAATTGACAGTGATGTTTTAATATACCAGCTTCCCGGCGGAATGATCTCAAACCTCGTCTCTCAGTTAAAAGAGCAAAATGCCCTTGATAAGCTTGAGGCTGTGCACAATGAGATACCACATGTAAGAAAAGATTTGGGGTACCCTCCTCTTGTAACTCCTACAAGCCAGATTGTCGGCACTCAGGCAGTTTTAAACGTAATAATGGGCGGTGAAAGGTATTCCAATGTGACACAGGAAGTAAAAGACTATGTCAGAGGACTTTACGGGAAACCCCCCGGAGATATCTCTGAAGAAATCATAAAAAAAATAATTGGCGATCAGATCCCTTATTACGGCCGTCCCGGAGATCTTCTGGAGCCATTATATGCCAAAATGTCTGAAGAGGCAAAGGAGAAGGGGATTGTCAAAAGAGAAGAAGATATTTTGACATACATTCTTTATCCTGCAATTGCACCTTCTTTTTTGAAAGGGGAGCGAAAATGTGAATGTTTGCCAAAACTAGCATCAAAATATACAACTCCTTCATCTGAAATTCCAAGCTGCATGGAAGTTGAGGTTGACGGAGAAATATTCGCAGTCCGAATATTATCTGTTGAAGGAAGTGCAGTTGAATCTGCAGATTCTGTTGGTGCAAAGAGAATTCCGCGTGATATTAAAGGTGGAGTAATGAGCAATATGCAGGGAATGGTTCTGAAGGTTGAAACTAATGTCGGTGCACATGTAAATGCCGGAGATACTCTTGTTGTCCTTGAGGCAATGAAGATGGAAAACCCGATAAAATCCACAAAAGAAGGAAAAGTTACCCAGATATTTGTGGATGCCGGTGATACTGTGCAAAACGGTGACGTTTTGCTGGTGATTGAATGAAGTATTTCAATAAAATACTCATTGCAAACCGTGGTGAGATCGCAATAAGGATTATGCGTGCATGCAGAGAGCTTGGTATAGAGACGGTTGCAATATACTCTGAACCTGATAAAAACTCACTTCATGTGAAATATGCAGATGAAGCCTATCCGGTAGGAGAAGCACATCCTTCAAAAAGCTATCTCAACAAGGAAAAGATTGTCAAAACTGCCTGGCAGGCAGGAGCCGATGCAATACACCCCGGGTATGGCTTTCTTGCAGAGAATGCGGATTTTGCAAAGCTGTGTGAAGAAGAAGATATAACATTTATCGGCCCTTCCTGGAAGTCAATTGCAGCAATGGGCTCAAAACTCGGTTCAAAGCATATGATGGAAAAAGCAGGAGTTCCTGTTTTGCCATATACTCCTAACGGTGTTACATCAATTGATGAAGCAAAAAAAATAGCAGAAAAAATAGGATATCCTGTTATTGTTAAAGCAAGTGCCGGCGGCGGAGGTATCGGAATGCAGATTGTCGAGACCGAAGCTGATCTTGAAGAGGCAATTGATAAAGGAATGAGAATTGCCAAATCCGCATTCGGCGATTCAACTGTCTTTATTGAAAAATATCTTGTTAAACCAAGGCATATTGAGTTTCAGGTTCTCTGTGATAAACAGGGCAACAGTATTCATCTTTTTGACAGGGAATGTTCGATTCAAAGAAGACACCAGAAACTTGTTGAAGAAGCTCCCTGCCCTATAATGACCGATGAATTAAGGGAAAAAATGTCTGAATCAGCTCTTAAGGTTGCAGAGGTTTCAGGTTACTATAATGCAGGCACTGTTGAATTCCTTTATTCAGAGGGGAATTATTACTTCATGGAGATGAATACCCGTCTTCAGGTTGAACATACGGTAACTGAGATGATAACAGGAATAGATCTTGTCCGTCAGCAGATAAAAATTGCAGCCGGAGAAGACCTAACCCTCTCACAGGATGATATCTCAATTCATGGACATGCAATTGAGTGCAGAATTAATGCAGAAGATCCTCTAAATAATTTTACTGCAGATCCAGGAAAGATTGTAAGATACAGATCACCGGGCGGTCCGGGAATCAGAGTTGATTCCGGAATTCATATGGGATATGCTATTCCTTCTATGTATGATTCAATGATATCAAAACTTTGCTCGTGGGGTGTTGACAGACAGGAATGTATTGAAAGGATGCGCCGGGCAATATATGAATATGTTATTATTGGTGTCCGTACAACTCTCCCCCTGCATCATGCAATTATGAGTAATAAAGAATTTATTGCCGGAAATACACACACTCATTTCCTTACAGAAGAGCATATTAAAAAGAATCTGGCAAGATTTTTACGTGATGACGAAGCAAGAATGCAGACTCTTGCAGCATCATTGAGGCACGGAAAAGAGGCTGCAGCAATAACAGCTGCTGTAAATGTATATATTCGCTCACAAAATCCCGATTCGTAAATTTTTTTAGTTCTGATTGACAACTATAAATATATTTATGCAGACAATTAATCATGAAAAAAATTCTCATCCATGCAAGGCATGAGGATTATGAATATTTAAAACCGCTTTTACAGGATTATCAGCATATTGACGTTAATGAAAAAGAGTATGTAAGAATTATTCTTTATGTTCCGGATGCCGGCATAAATGAGGCAATAGAATTATTAAGAGAACCTCTTGATATGAGATATAAGGAGACTTTGCTAGAAGTCTCATCTCCGGATTTTGTTATATCATCATCTTTGTCACGGGCTGAAAAAAATATAAATTCATCTGAAAAGACACCTGTTGAAAAACTTCTTGACAGTGCAAAGGATTATATAAAAATTGACTACTGGAGTATTTCTCTAACTGCAATTGCCGGACTTATCGCACTGATTGGTCTTTTTTTAGGTAATGTTGCAATTATTATTGGTGCAATGCTTTTATCCCCGATTTTAGGTCCAATTCATTCATTCACAATTTATGCAGCACTTGGAAAAACCAATGAAGCAATAAGGAGCCTGAGAGTTCTGATAATTCTCCTTGGTTCTGTATTTATAGTGTCTGCAATTGCAGCATATCTCTTAACTCTTTTTATGCTGATTGTACCTTCATCATCATTTTTCATTACAATAACGCCTGAAATAATATCCAGAACGGTCTCCAGCCCGATTTATATTATAATGGCCATTCTTTTGGGAATTGCATCCATTATTGCGCTGACAAGAGGTGCAGCTGAATTTATTGCAGGCGTTGCAATAGCAGCTGCACTGCTGCCGCCGACAGTTGTTGCAGGAATTGCTCTTGTAATGCTTCCTGATAGTCTGGCAGGTTCAGCATTACTTGTTTTAGACAATGTGATTGGCCTTATTGCAGGTGCTTTAATTGCAACACTTATTATTGGAATTGCTCCGAGAAAGTCCGGTGATACCAAAATTGCAAAAAAATTTATTCAGAGAACTTCAATTCTCATTGCATTTTTAATTATAGTTCTAAGTGTAATGTCATATTCTTTTTAAGAATCAGTTCTTCCATTCTTTAAATATTTTTGAGAGAACTTCAATGCCTGTTCTTATCCCTTCCTCATCTGCATTTGAAAAATTTATCCTTGCTGTATTATCTCCGCCGCCATCAACATAGAATGGATTTCCAGGAAGAACTGCAACATTTTTGTCCATTGCTTTTTCAAATAATTTTTGAGATGAATAATTTTTTGGAAGAGTAAGCCAGATAAACATTCCCCCTTTTGGATTAGTATGCAGTATTTCAGGAGGAAACATTTCGTCCATTAAATTTGTCATCAGATTGCATCGTAATTTGTATTCTTCCTGTATTTTTAGAATTTTTTCATCAATATTATTTGTAAGGAGATATTCTGCAATAATTCTCTGGCTGAGATAATTGGAATGAAGATCTGATGCCTGTTTTGCAGTGGAAATCCTGTCAATTATCTCTTCAGGTGCACATACCCACCCAAGTCTCATACCCGGAGAAATAATCTTTGAAAATGAACCTGTAAGTATTCCAAGATCAGGAAGATACTTTTTTACAGGCGGCAAAATGTCACCAGTAAAATTTAATTCTCCATATGCATCATCCTCAACAAAAACCGTATCTGAATCTGTAAGAATTTCTCCAATCTCTTTTCTTTTTTCAATAGAGTAAGTAATTCCGGACGGATTCTGTGAATTTGGTATTCCATAAAATATCTTAGGATTTTCCTCAGAAATGACTTTTTTTAATTCTCCTGAATCAGGTCCGTCATTATGCATTTCTATTGGAAAAAATTCCGGTTCAAACAATGAAAATGCCTGAATTGCTCCAAGATAACCCGGACGTTCTATTGCTACCGCATCATTTTTATCAATAAATACCTTACCTAACAAATCAAGGCACTGTTGTGAGCCATTAGTTATCAGTATCTCTTCAGGGTTTACACTGATATTGTAACGATTTTTATACCGATCTGCTATGAACTGACGAAGAGGAGCGTATCCTTCGGTGTTTGAGTACTGAAGAACATTCCTGCCGTCATTTTTGAGTACCGTTTCTGCTGCTCTTAGAATTCCTTCAGTATCTATAAGACCGGGATTTGGAAGTCCCCCGGCAAAAGAGATAACTTCAGGATTCTGTGTAACCTTTAAAATTTCCCTGATGAATGATTTTGGTGTTTTCTGTATCCTTCTGGAGAAACTGTACTTCATTATACCTATAATATCTGCATTTTAAAGGATAATGATTTTTCAAATAATTTCATTCGTCATGTCCTCCATACCCGGGGAAGATCAAATTATTAATACCGGAAAAAGGTAGATTACAAGAATTTAGAAGGATATCATCAATAAATAACAAAAGTTAATGATTTTTTTAAAATCTCAAGTACTTATAGTATATATAGGAAATATGTAAATATTTTAATTAAAGATGCCATAATGCCATTTTTAAAAAAATTGTTCATTATGTAATAATTCAGATACAATCTGGTAAAAATCAATTTATATTTTATATAATACCGGTTATTTTTATCAGATAAATGAATTCTTGGAGGTATTCAGGCCCGCTTTGAATAATGACGGTATAAGGTATCTTTTATATGGAGTTTTAAATTTTATGAATGGTAACGGAATTGAAATATTGGCGGCTTTTGTTATATATCTGGCCGTTATGGTCGCAATTGGCTTTTTGTATTATAAAAAAACACATAGTGTCAGCGATTACATTCTTGGAGGAAGGGGGCTTAACCGGTATGTAACAGCTTTAAGTGCAGAAGCATCTGATATGAGCGGGTGGCTTCTAATCGGACTTCCCGGCCTTGCATATTTATCCGGAATGTCTGCAATATGGGTCGCAATCGGCCTTATTATCGGGACATTTCTGAACTGGAAGTTCATTGCGAAGAGACTCAGAATATATACCAAAAATGCAAACGATTCGCTTACACTGCCTGATTTTTTCAAAAACAGATTTGATGACAAATCTGATATCATAGGCGGGATATCTGCAATTTTTATTCTGATATTTTTCCTGATATACACATCTGCGCAGTTTGTTGCAAGCGGAAAACTATTCAACACAGTCTTTGGCATAGATTATACAACAGCACTTATGGTCGGCTCTTTAATTGTAGTACTATACACTTTTACAGGCGGATTTAAGGCTGTATGCCTTACCGATTTCATACAAGGCTCTTTAATGTTCTTTGCCCTTCTTATCGTTCCTATTGCAGCACTGGCAATAATGGGCGGCCCTGGCAATGCCATTGCCGGTATTGAGCAGATAAATCCCGCACTGCTAAATCCATTCCTTGATCCGGAAGGAAATCCACTTACAATTATAGCCGTTGTTTCAATGCTTGCATGGGGCCTGGGATATTTTGGACAGCCGCATATCCTTGTCAGATTCATGGCAATAAAAAAACCTGAAGAGATCGGAGAAGCAAGAGCAGTTGCGATGATATGGGTTATTATCTCACTTCTTGCAGCAGTTGCAATAGGTATTATCGGCAGGGCTTTTTTATCACAGCCTCTGATTGGCGCTAATTCAGAAACAGTTTTCATGGTAATGACTGGAGAAGTGTTCTTCTCTTTTCTGGCAGGTATAATATTCTGTGGAATTCTTGCAGCAATAATGAGTACTGCTTCATCACAGCTTCTTGTAAGTGCATCTGCTGTCTCACAGGACTTATACAAGACTTATTTAAAGTGTGATGCGTCTGATAATCAGTTAATCTGGATAAGTCGTTTTTCAGTTCTTCTTGTTGCATTAATGGCAATTGCCCTTGCCCTTGATCCTAACAGCTTTGTATTCAACATAGTTTCTTATGCATGGGCAGGGTTTGGAGCAGCATTTGGACCTATTGTTATAATGGCTCTCTTCTGGAAAAGAGCAAATCTTCAGGGTGCACTTGCCGGAATTATTGTTGGAGGGCTTACTGTTCTTATCTGGAAACAGTTTGAATTTTTTGGTCTTTATGAGATAGTTCCGGGATTTTTATTATCTCTTGCTGCAATTTATTTTGTCAGTAAATATACCGCACCACCTGATGAATCATTAATCAGGGTTTTTGAGGAGACTGAAAAAGAGATAACTAATTCCAAAAACTAACCTTTTTTATCGAAAATTGTAATCCTGCAGATATATTCATATGTAAAAATTAATTTTCCGGCAGAATAACATCATAAGTTTTAATAAAGAATCCGTCGTTTTAATTATGCACTTTGTGTGCACCAAACCGACTGAAAAAAATTAAATGCTGTCGTGGCCTAGTCGGTTAGGGCGCCAGACTCATAGGGTTTTTGAGCACATTTCGGGGCGCTTTGATATCTGAGATATCTGGAGGTCGCGGGTTCGGATCCCGTCGACAGCATCCTAACATTTTGTGTTGGATTTTTTTGTATAACTTTTAAATCGAATTTACCGTTATTCAAAGTGCACTTTGACGCATAATCACTAAAAAAAATAATTTATTTAAATAAACCTAATTGAATTGACTACATTATTAAAAGTAATACTCGACTGATTATAATCTTCATAATTATCCCATGAAGAAAATTCGAATAATGAATTTAATCTGGAATTATATATCAACAGTATTGAAGTTCTGAATTTAATAAATTCCTCTTCATTTTGATACCATTCCTTTTTTTCCCCTTCTTCTATCAATTCCTTGGCAATAATTAAAAAATTACAATAAATTTTCTGACTGGGGATACTGTCAACAATTAGTAATTCCTTATCAAAATCTTCAAATTTTATACTTGGATAATCTCGAGACATTTTTCTTTTAAAATTTAAAATATATCTTTCAGAGATTATTTCATTAAGAGATTTTAATTTTTCATTGTCCAAATTTTTATCAAAATCATTCTTTAATTTATAAAGACTTATTAATTTCTTGCGATCCATACGAGAAATAGTAAATTTTGCAGGAGTTCTTTTTTGTTTATCTTCCTCTGTGAGATTTTCAATAAATTTGTATAAAATCCCATGTTCTGGAATCCAATTAGTTGGATATGTAAAAACTAATTTATACTTTTCATCAACAAGAGGCTCATAATCTTTTGGACATGGTGCACCCTTAATAACTTTAAATCGAAGTTGATCAATTATCTCTCTATATTCCTTATTTTTTTTAACATTTACATCATTAATGATTTTAAAATATACTTCCCAAGTAAGAATAAATGTACCAACAAATCCAGCAAAAGCTCCTGAAAACTTTAAATTATTTATCACGACATCTGCCGATGATTCAAAGTAAAAAAACATCATAAATGCTACAATGAAACTTAATAATGTAACAAACCCTATTGGAATAAGGGCTTGAAGTTCCAGATTTCCTTCATCGCCTTTTTTTGATAAATGTCATATCTACCCTCCATTATTAATTTGAAATAAACTTTATAGATGATAAAAGTATATGCTAAATTAAATTGAAAGGATAATATATATAATACGACTTATTTATTAATCAAAGCCTAGAACAACATATCTGCTAACCATGAATACTGATTTATTGGTGAACAAATAGGACATATATTGCATCCACTAAAAATGTTCCAAGATGGGAATTCACCACTATATCCTTTTGTAAATCACAAATCAAGCTATTAGCCCGGTCTGAACACCATCCGTCCGGGTGGCCTAGACTGGGAAAAATCTTTTGAATATAAAAAATCAGGAGCAGAGAGGGATGCTCGCCCATCCCTCCCGCGACTTATCACAATTCAGGTACTTATACTCTCATCCTCCAGTGCATCGGTAAACCGTTGCAGCAGGGCATGCCTCTCTTCGGCGAACTCTTTCGCAGTGTCTGTGTACATCAGATCCTTAAGTTTTAGCAGTTTTTCATGGAGATGAGCAATGGCACCTTCAATACCGTCCCCGTGTTCTCCTGCCTGCATAAAAGTCCGTGCAATCCCGGCTGCCCCCAGGGCATCGAGTTTGTCGGCGTCAGATAGGACCTTTGCCTCCAGAGTTTCAGGTTTTGTGCCTCTGCTGAAACGATGAGAACGTATTGCATGAGCAATCGCCCAGATTCGACTTTCATCACAGCCATTTGACCGGAGGTATTCCTCTGCAATCCGTGCTCCTTCTTCTTCGTGTGGAATTCCGGTTTTCTTCTCCAGCGGACGGGCAACATCGTGAAAAAGAGTAGCAGGAGTGAGGATCTGCATATCTGCACCCTCTGCTTTACCGATATCTACGCAGAGACGGGTGACACGGAGCGTGTGATCAAGACCATGTGATCCTGTTTGTTTGAAAAAAGTTTCAACAAAGACCATTATCCTCTCAATCTCGGTGTTTTCCATGTTAAAGAAGATTGTCGCTGAGCAGAAATAATGGGTTTGTCATATTAGAGTCCTTAATGCGCAAAATTTACTAAAACATCGTATCGATCCATATTAATTATATGATCCATAAATAATGGAATATCGGGAGTGAACAGGAATTGCCACGACTTGAAGAATTTCTTGGGCCTTTAAGCGAAGGAGTATGGGAAGTTGCCGTCTCCAAAGAATCAGTTACTGAACCTTTGGGAAAAGACTGGAAAAAATCTGCAATTAATGTTCCTTCACCCGGAACAATTGCAAGCTTTCGTAAAGGACAATATCATGTTCATGAAACAGAAACAGAATGGAAAGTTCATCTTGACAGATATGATCCGGAAAAACACCCGGTTATGCATCTTCTTGACGATGCTCCTCTTCTTTTAATGATTGGAGATACTTTTGTTACACTAATTTCTGATATCAAACAAACCAAAATTACAAATACAGAAGAAATTCTTAAAGAGCAAAAAAGAGAATGGCACCTTCAGGTAATTGCCGGAATTTTTCTGGCCCTTATCGGGTTTAATATCGCCTCTGATCCAATGACTGCCTTTATTGAAATAACATCTGTTTTGATTCCATTGGCAATATTATTCTTTGGACTAATTATCACAGGAAACGGGATTTTAAACCTTAAAAAGGAGAGTTTTCTTAACGGAGATATCCCTGGCGGTCTTGTTATAATAGGTGTAGGCTTATTTACATTTTATCTCCCTCCATTGCTCTGGATGGCTACTCTTACCACTGTTCTTTCAGTCTGGATGTTTGCAAGTGCGATAATTCTTCTATGGCGTGTTGGAAAAGGAAGGACTGCCATTCCGGAAGGATTCACAAGTCGCTTAATAATTGGAGTTATCTCATTTCTCCTTGTGTTAACTCCTTTTCTAGCCCCAGGATCCATTATAAAAATACTGACTCTAATATTAGGTCTGATAATAATTCTGATTGGAATTGTCCTACTTGTAAATGGATTCAGATTACGGAATATGATGAAAAAACAAAGATTGTCCCCCAAAAATTAATTTTTAAAGAAATAGCCTTAAAATCCAATCAGATATTAAATATCAGATATTTTTTTCCTTTTAAAATTCAAAACAATACTGTGCAAACCGAAAAAAGTCCAGTTGTACTGGTTCACGGCTGGAAGAGCAACCCTAAAGTCTGGGAAAAACTTATTTTTGAGCTTGAATCAGAAGGCATAAAATTCTGGAATTTCAGCCATTCGGAGATGAAAGATTCTGCCCCCAATCAGATTTCAGAGAAGCTCAGACAGTATATCTTTAAAATGAAAACCGAAAACGGTTATTCCGGAAATATTGACATCATTTGTCATTCGATGGGTACATGTATAGTAAGATACATGCTTGAAGTACTTGATGGCAAATCAAAAGAAGTTAAGGTTAGACAGATTATTGCTCTTGGTCCTCCAAATAAGGGGTCCTCAATGGCTGAACTATTCAATGATCCAACACATGGATCGGAAATAATAACAAGACTTTCAGGTCTTTTTGTTCCTAAAACATATGATCCAAAAAAAGATAAAATCGTACAGGAAATTCGGCCGGGGAGTAAAACAGTTGATGAAATACATAATGCAGGAATAAGAGAGGATATTTTATACAGACTTATCCTTGCAGTGAATAAAACAAAATCTTCAAATTTCTTCCCGTGTTTTAATGGTAAAACCTGGGAGCTTCAGGAGGATAAAACATGGGTTCAGTCATTTGAAGGCGACGGTGTAATTCCTTATTCAGAGTCATACTTAAAGGGTGCAGGATATGATGTATTTCCAGTTAATTGTAAACATTTTGAAGAGAATTCAAATGAATACTGCCACATACTGCTACCTCAGAATTCAGAAATAATAAAAAGAATTATTCAATATTTAAAGTATCCGGATACTCAGCCGGAAAGCTATTTTTTTTAAAAAAATTTAAACTGTAATTTTTTTTCAGTGATTAATATCCTTACTTACAAGAACGTGTTTTTCCGACATTTTTGCAAGAATGGTATCAAATAAAAACGAGGCCTTATCTTCTACCACACCAACCCCTTCTGCCGTAATTCCTCCTTTTGTTGAAACAGCAGATATAAGGGATTTGAAATTATACCCATTTTCAGAGAATAAACCTGCAGTACCGATAAATGTCTCCCTTAAAAGAAACTCCGCATCATTTTCAGTAAGTTTTCCCGTCCTTACTGCCGCCATAGCATATTCATGAATTATGGATGAAATTATTGCCGGAGAACTGCTTGTAAGATCTGATAAAAGTGACATATTATCCTCAGCGGTTACATATGGTCTGCTGATAGAACTAAAAAGCATCAATATCTCTTTTTTTACAGCCAAAGATATATTTTCTCCAAAAGATACAATTGAAATACCGCTTTTACATTCCGATGTAATACTTGGGATTACTCTGACAACATTTATACCAGACCATTCGGAAAGATTTTTCAGGGAGATATCTGATGCAACAGAGACAATTACTTTCTTCTCAGTCAGATGGGGCTTGATATCCCGGATAAGATTTTTAACTTCATAAGGTCTGACACAGATAAAAATAATATCTGACCTTTCTACAACATCAAAATTGTTTTTTGAAGCATTAATTCCCGTATCATTAACAAGTTTCGTCAATTTTTCAGGCGTATGATTGTAAGCAAAAACAGAGTCCGGCAAAACTACTCCTGCTTCAACAAATTTTCTGACAAGCATACTCCCCATGTTGCCGGTTCCGATAATACCCACCTTATACATTCTGCCATTTATATTAGTGGCGACAAATATAATAAAACCGAAAAGAACCTTTTTATTATCGGAAAGGAAAACTGAAAATAAGTAAAATTAGAATATAAAAATTATAATAATCCAATCATGTCTAAAGACAGGTAAAGCAAAAGGACAATAAAAATATAACGGACATAAACTGTATTGAACCTGTATAATAAAAACACTCCCAGCTGAGTCATTGGAATTGATATTAAAACCAGTAATATCCACCATGTCAGGTTAAGATATCCCACCATAAAAAAAGGGAAACCGACATCATCGCCCCCCATAGTTATATAAGGCAGCAATCCTCCGGCTGAAACCAGAATTACAAAAAGCGAAGTTGTGGCAGATGCGATTTTTAAAGGGATTCTGCAAAAAAGAATAAGCAGAGGGGCAAGTATAATTCCACCCCCAACGCCTATCATACTGGATATTAAACCGACAGAAAACCCAATTATAATATACAGCAGGGTTCCTGTTTTATATTCTTCTTTTTTAGGATTTGGTTTGGATATAATCATAAGAAAAGCCATTGCAAACATCACACATGCAAAAACCGGGGCAAGAACTCCAAAAGACAGGTTTGAGGCAGCAAACCCTCCGGATATACCACCAAAAAAACCACAAATAATTGTTATTAACCCGATTTTGGGAATGATTAATCCTTTTCTGTAATGGCCATATGCACTTGATACCGCTGTTGGAAGAGTCACAGCAAGGCTTGTTGCAATTGCTGTTCGCAAAGCTATATCAGGATTTATTCCTGAGAACCCGGAAAGAAGGCTATATTGAACTGGAACAAGGATTGTGCCCCCCCCCATCCCGATTATACCTGAAAAAAGACCTGCAACAGCTCCGCTAATACAAAGTGCCAGATAAACCAGAATTTCGGAGTCAAAAATCATTTTACTGAACCTTAAATCATAAATAACCAGGCAATATTGAATTAAAAAATCCTTAAAAAATTAATTTAAGGTTATCAATTCACTGAGTTATATCATTCTGGGAACCTATTAATGATTCCAGTTAGAGTTTGTCCAACCAGCCTTTTTGCATATAAAATTAACTCTAAAATCAGTCAGTCCCATTTTTCAAGACATCTTCAGGTACATT
>JAFGWE010000024.1 GCA_016937345.1 Methanomicrobiaceae archaeon | reverse complement strand
TTCAATCTCAAAAGGTATAAAAACATATCTTTCCAATATATAGAGACTGCTAATTTACCATGAACTTCACATAGTGGATTTCATGTAAAACGTCGTTATCATTTGATCTACGGCGCTTAGCATAAATTAGAGAGTGGTTAGAAAATGACAACAGTATATGATATCCCGCCAGATGTCTTAATCGCAAAAGTGGCTGGCGAGCTTAAACAGCTCGATACGATCAAGGCACCGGAATGGGCAGAATTTGCTAAAACAGGTGTGCACAAACAGATGCCGCCTAAAGAAGAAGACTGGTGGTTTACACGCGCAGCATCCGTTTTGCGCCGTGTTTACATTGACGGACCCGTAGGTGTACAGAGACTCAGATCATTCTATGGTGGAAAGAAAAACCGCGGTACAAAGCCAAACCAGTTCAGGAGAGGCTCCGGGTCAGTAACACGCAAGGTGCTTCAGCAACTTGAATCTGCAGGATTCATTCAGAATACACCGGAAGGCCGTGTAATTTCCGCTGAAGGCAGAAAGTTCATCGACGGCGTTGCACACAACGCTAAAGAAAGTGTTGCAGAATCAATTCCGGCAATACTAAAGTACTAATTCAGGTGTTTTAGATGGGTGATGACGAACTTGCAGAAATTCGTAGAAGGCGCATGGCAGAACTCCAGCAGCAGCAAATGGGCCAGGGAGCAATGGAAGAGGAAATTCAGAAACAAAAACAGGCTGAAAATCAACTTCATCTGATATTAATGCAGATTCTCGAGCCAGAAGCACGTGAACGTTTAAACACCATTAAAATGACTAAACCTGAATTTGCAAAAGCTGTTGAACAGCAACTCGTTATGCTCGCACAGAGCGGACGACTGAAGGGACGCATTACAGATGAACAACTGAAGCATCTCTTAAAACAGCTTGTACCAGAGAAAAAAGATTATAACATCACACGCAGGTAATGAAAGCCGGAGTACTCTTCAGCGGAGGTAAGGACAGTTCTCTTGCAGCACTTATGCTCTCAAGAGATTATGAGGTTGAACTCAATACCTTTGTCTTTAATAAAGACAGTAACATTTCAGGTGTTGAGAAAGCTGCAGAAGTCCTGGGATTTCCTCTGATTAAAAGAGTATTTGAAGAAGGACTGCTTGATATTGTAATGGATATGATGGTTCAAAGCGGATATCCGAATGATGCCATCAACCTTGTGCACAGGAACGCCATCTCATCTCTTTGCAGAGAATATGATGTAATAGGGGACGGGACACGCCTGAATGACCGTGTTCCCATGCTGGATTATGCAGAGGTTCAAAGCCTCGAAGGAAAGTATAACAGCGCCCTCGTGCGGCCTCTGCTCGGATTTGGAAGAAGAGAAGTCAACCGTCTTGTCGAAAAATACTTCATCGTTAAATACGGTGAGACCGGCGAGATAAAAAACGGAGACTACGAAAATGAAATTCGTGCAGCATTCAACGCCAGAGGAATTAATCCATTAGAAATATTTCCCAGCCACCACGAGCAGTCTCTGGTTTCAGGGAAAGCCTGTCGTAATTAAAGTGGTGAATTTAAATGAGCAAATTATCAAAAGCTAGAAAAATGAGACTTGCCAAAGCATGCGAGCAGAATCGCCGTGTGCCGGCATGGGTTATGATAAAGACAAAGCGCAATGTTGTGACTCACCCTTGCAGACGCAACTGGAGACGTAGTAAACTGAAGGTGTAAGCAAAATGGCAGACATATTAAAAGAACAAATCTACGTAATTCCTCTTCGTGATGTTAAAACGGCCCCTCGCTGGAAGCGCAGCCCTAAAGCGATTAAGGTAATACGTGCTTTCCTTGTAAGGCACATGAAAAGCGAAGACATAAAAATTGATGCCAGCATCAATGAGAAGATCTGGGAACGCGGAAGCGAAAAACCGCCAAGAAAGATCCGTGTTCGCGCAATGAAATTTGAGGACGGCCAGGTTCAGGCAGAACTTGCCGAAGAGTGAAATGACAGAGACGATTGACTTCGCTGGTGACGAAAATATTGGTGTATACACAAGCGTATTTGAGGACTTCGCATTTGTTCCGCTGACATCCTCTGAAGAGTACGTGAGTGCTATTGAGAAAAGATTTGGTATTGAGGTCGTTAAAACCACAATACAGGGAAGTTCGATCATAGGCTCACTGCTTGCAGGTAACAGCAGAGGTATAATTGCATCAGGTCTTGCAACACAGGAAGAGTCTGCAATCTTAAAGAGTTATTCTAATGTTATGTTTCTTGGCAGAACCATGAATGCTGCCGGAAACATAATTCTTGCAAATGATGAGATTGCAGTTGTCCATCCTGATATGCCCGAAAGATATGCAGAAAAAATATCAGAGTTTCTTGACGTTCCGGTTATCATGATGACCATAGGAGGAATTCCAACAGTTGGTATGGCAGCAGTTGCCACAAATCGCGGAATTCTCGTAAACCCCGGAATAACATCCGGCGAGTTGAAGGAAATCGAAGAGATTACTGAACTGCCCATAGGTACAGGTACCATAAACATGGGTAGCAATCTTGTAGGAACAGGACTTATTGCAAACAGCAAATCCTATATCGCTGGAATATCAACAAGCGGATATGAACTTGGAAGAATAGAAGAAGTATTTGGCTTTGAATAGGAGTTTTATAAATGGCAGACCAGAAATTTGAGGTGTCGGGAGACTTTAAGAGTGGCTATGACTATCAGCCCTTCACAAAAGTTATATCCGCATCAAACGAGAAACAGGCAACCGAAAAGATCTACACAATTATCGGAAGCAAACACCGTTTAAAGAGAAATTATATCAAAATAAACGGCATTAAATTGATCGATGGTGAGTAATTTGCAAACAGTTGACCCTCGTGAAGTACAGATGCTCCAGCAGTACCTAAACGAGTTTGGACAGGAGATAGAGGCATACTCCGCTCAGCTTCAGATGATTGAGCAGCGCAGACTTGAATCCCTGACTGCGGTTGACACAATTAATACCATAAAGGAAAACCCTGAAAACACTGTCCTTCTCAATATTGGCGGAGGTGCATCAATAAAGGTAAAACCGGTTGAAGAAGATAAGATTCTTCTCAATATCGGCTCTGACGTAATAGTATCACAAACCTGTGACAACACTGCATCATACCTTAGTGACCGCGCAACAGAGATGGAAGCACTTGAGAAAAAGATAACTGAATCTATCTCACAGATGCAAAAACAGGCAAATGATATTGCCAAAAAGTTAGAGGCCGCATACAAGCAGATGCAGCCATAAAAAAGCATTAATGAGCTCTGATCAGTTATGTTCAAGTCTCTAAAAGAAAAACTGAAAGATGTTTCAAAGAAATTTGGATCCCGTATTGACGACACAATTGAAAAAGAAAACTCTTCAGGGGATTTAAATGCACTAAAAACCCCTGATAAAACCGGGAGAATTGAAACACCGGAAGAAATAAATTCCGTAGAAATTGCTATGCCGGAAAAAAAGGATGAAGACTCCTCAAAAATTCCGGATAAACCCAAAAGGCCGTCTTTTACTGAAAAAGTAAAGGTTTTAGTCATTGAAAGAGAGATTATTTTATCTGAAAAAGATATCAGAGAGCCTCTTGAAGAGCTTGAAATAATTCTCCTTGAAAATGATGTCGCTTATGATGCAGTTGAAGCAATCATAACTCACATGAAAAATGATCTTGTGGGCAAAAAACGAAAGATAAGAACATCATCAGAAGATTTTGTGATCGAAGCCCTTAAAAATGCACTTCTTGACGTTCTTGGCAGCGCTTTTTTTCTGACCGATTATATTGACACACACGAAAAGCCGGTAAAGATCCTGTTTACAGGTGTTAACGGTGCAGGGAAAACAACAACGATTGCCAAGATTGCACATTATCTTAAGAAAAATGGATATTCTGTAGTAATAGGTTCCGGAGACACTTTTCGCGCCGGTGCCAATGAACAGATGAAAACACATGCAGAGAGAGTCGGTGTTAAAGTTATTAACCATCAGGAAGGCGCAGATCCTTCTGCAGTCCTCTTTGATGCGGTAAACTATGCAAAAGCACACAAGATTGATGTTGTTCTTGCAGATACTGCAGGAAGATTCCATAACCGTGCAAATTTAATGAATCAGCTTGAAAAGATAAAACGTGTCATGAAACCCGATATCGTTGCCTATGTCGATGAGGCAGTTGCCGGAAATGATGCTGTAATTAGAGCTGAGGAATTTAACAATACGGTAGGAACTGACACCGTTGTCCTCACAAAAGCTGATATGGATACAAAAGGCGGTGCTGCAATCTCAATAACACACACTATCAAAAAGCCGATAATGTTTCTCGGAGTCGGCCAGGGTTACGATGATGTAATACCTTTTGAACCCAAAAAGGTAGTTAATGAACTTCTTGGAGCTGATAACTGATGCTTGACCGTCTTGGCTCAGGTCTTAAAGATGCCATGAAAAAACTGGCAGGCAAAACTGTCATTGACAAAGCAGCAGTAGATGAACTTGTAAAAGATCTTCAGCGTGTTCTTCTCCAGTCAGATGTCAATGTAAAGCTTGTGATGGGTCTTTCAAAGTCTATCAAAGAACGCTCACTTAATGAAGAGCCTCCAAAGGGTATGAGCGTTCGAGAGCATGTCCTCCGCATTGTCTATCAGGAACTTGTTAAGATGATGGGAGGGGACTGTGAAGTTACTCTCGGCCCACAGACCATTCTTATGGCAGGTCTTCAGGGAAGCGGAAAGACAACAACTACAGGAAAACTTGCCCGCTATTTCCAGAGAAAAGGTCTTCGGGTTGGTGTGATATGTGCAGACGTTTTCCGTCCGGGTGCATATGATCAGCTAAAAACGCTCTGCAGTAAAGTAAATGTTCCCTGCTATGGCGAACCAGGAGAAACAGACGCTGTAAAGATTGTTAAAAACGGTAGAAATGAACTCAAAACCTCAGAAGTTCTTTTAATTGATACGCAGGGACGCCATGCACTGGAAGATGATCTAATCAATGAGATAATCTTACTAAATGATCTTACAAAGGCAACCCACAGATGGCTTGTAATTGACGCAGCACTTGGACAGCAGGCCCGCGAACAGGCTGCAAGATTCCATGAAGCAATCAGTATAGATGGCGTTATCATCACAAAGATGGATGGAACTGCAAAAGGAGGCGGTGCATTATCGGCTGTTGCAGAAACAGGATCTGGCATAGTCTTTATCGGAAGCGGAGAGACCATTGAAGATCTCGAACGCTTTGATCCTGACAGTTTTATCTCCCGTCTTCTGGGAATGGGAGACCTCCGTGCATTAATGGAGCGTGCCGAGGAGGCCATGGGTGATCAGGAACTTGACGTCAACGCGATGATGAAGGGCAAATTCACTCTCCGCGATATGTACAAACAGCTTGAGTCACTAAAAAAAATGGGCCCCTTAAAGCAGGTTATGTCAATGCTTCCTCTTGGAGGTATTGATATTCCTCAGGATGCTTTTGATGTCACCGGTAAAAAAATGGAGCGCTATAAAATAATTATGGACTCTATGACAAATGATGAACTTGACAATCCTTCCATCATAAGCGGTTCACGTGTCCAGAGAATTTCAGTAGGAGCGGGTGCAACACAGGAAGAGGTCAGAGAACTTCTGAAATATTACAAGACAATGCAGCGCACGCTTAAAGGATTCAAAGGTATGGGCGGCGGCGGAAAGTTCAACATGCAGCGCATGATGAAAAAGTTCGGCGGGATGCAGAATTGATGAAACGTTTTCTGGTCATCGGGCATAAAGCCTCAACATCTGGTGATTTCTCCTTAAATGACATGCCCGGTAGTGCAGGAAGAATGGATGTTTTATGCAGGTGCATCAATTCCTGTTTTTTTCTTTCACATTCACTAAGACATGATGTAGAATGCTATCTTGTTCTTCTGGGAGAACCCGGCCCTTCAAAGATTGTTCTGATTAAAGGAGATGAAGTTAAGTATCTCAGTCCTGATGAGAGAAGTGCAGGCTCACTCCTGAAAAAGGCCCTGGATCTTCCATGTGGAGAAAAATTAAGAGAGTCAACGAAGGGAGTTTATGTCAGAAAAGGTGACCTGAAAAGTATTCTAAATGAATTTGAATTTGCTCTTCTCGATGAAAACGGAAAGGATATCAGAGATCTGGAAAATGTTCCTGCTTCATATCTTCTCTCAGATCACCAGAACTTTACAGATGAGGAAGCAGAGATGATTAAAGATCTGCCTAAAATATCAGCAGGTCCGAAGATCATGCACGCCGATCACACAATAACAGTCATACTAAACGAACTTGACAGGAGGGAGAGATGACAGATATAATGGAAATTACCGAAAAAATCCTTGAATACGGACCTATATGTGATAACTGTCTGGGCAGAATGTACGGTAAAAGCTCACACGGGCTTTCCAATGCAGAGAGAGGAAAAGCAATGAGAATATCACTTGCTCTCGGAAAAAATATACCATACAAAAAGGAGGAAGATGCCTGCTGGATATGCGAAAATCTCTTTGACAAAACAGAGATGTGGGCTGAAAAGATAAAAGAGGCACTAAAACCTTATGAACACAGGACAATTCTCATCGGATGCCGGGTACCCCCGCTCATTTCTGAAAGCGAGGAGATGCTCTGGACAGATCTTTCTCTTCAGAATCCCGAGCCCATCAAGGCAGAATTTAACAGAGAGACCGGAAAAGCTCTAACTGCCATAACAGGAAGTGAGGTTGACTTTAAACGCCCCGACATTGTAATTATCTGTGATATTGCAACAGAAGAAGTTGAAGTTCAGGTAAATCCCCTCTACATATATGGCAGGTACATGAAGTATGAAAGGGGCATTCCCCAGACCCGCTGGCATTGCAGGGAATGTCAGGGCAGAGGATGTGAACGATGCAGCTTTACAGGCAAGATGTATCCTGACTCGGTTGAAGAGCTCATAGGACGGCCTGTGATTGAAGCATGCGACGCAACTGATGCCATACTCCACGGCGCCGGAAGAGAGGATATAGACGCTTTGATGCTGGGAACAGGAAGACCTTTTGTACTTGAGATAGCTGAACCCAGAAAAAGAAATGTTTCATTAAAGGAACTTGAAGCGCTTGTAAATAAAAGCGCCGAAAACAGGGTTGCAATTACCTTTGATCACATCAGTGACAGACATGAGGTGGAAACCCTTAAATCAGGAAAAGCGCATAAAAAGTACAGCATTCTGGTAGAAGTAGACGGCGATTTTTCCCTAAATGACATCAAATCCGCCCTTGATGGCCTCAAAGGGGTGACAATAAACCAGCGCACCCCTGACAGAGTATCCCACCGCAGGGCAGATCTTGTCAGAAAGCGCCAATGTCTGGATATAGAGTGCAGTGGTATTGAGGACGGCAAATTCAGGATAACAATCCTCGGAGATGCCGGCCTTTACATCAAAGAGCTCATATCCGGTGACGGAGGAAGGACAAAACCAAGTCTGTCCGAAAAACTCGGATCCCCCGCCCGTGTTACCAGTCTTGATGTTATAATGGTTGAAGGGGTTGTCCCTGAAAACCAGAATGAATTGGAGAGTTAAAAATGGCACATCACAATGGTCAGAGAAAAAAGACCCGCTATAAGTATCAAAAAGATCTTAGAAGACGCGGTCTTGCACCGGTAACATCCGTAATTCAACAGTTTGATGAGGGACAAAAAGTTCACATCGTAGTAGACCCCAGCGTTCAGACAGGTATGCCCCACCGCAGATTCCATGGAAAAACAGGCACTATACTTGGCAAACAGGGACGCGCATGGGTACTTGAGATAAAAGACGGCAATGCAACAAAAGTTGTTGTCACACGACCACAACACCTAAAACCACAGAAACTATAATCATTTTTCAATAGTGATTGGCATGAAAGTAAAAGGAATTATTAACGAAGAGAGGATTACACTCCCGGAATTACGTGAGGCTTTGCTCAAGGTTGAGGCAGCACGACTTGAATCCGGAAAAGAAATGTCATATGAGCTGCGCAGAAGCATTGAACATGCCAATCACCTCTCCAAAACAAGCGCTGAGAAGTCAAGGGCGCTGGTTGAAAAACTACAGACCCTTGAAAAGATGAAGCCTGATATTGCATACAGAATTGCATCAGTTATGCCCAAATCAAGGGATGAACTTCGTGCAATATATGCAAAAGAGCGCTTCACCCTCTCAGGCGAGGAGCTCGACGAGATTCTCGACCTTGTAATGGCTCACTTCTAATTCAAAGGGGGGTTTTCCTTTTATGAAAACTGACAAGAAAGAGCTGTATGCAATAATTATTGATGTCCTTCCTATGATCAGCATGGGCGATTCACGCCGTCCGCAGTTCAAAAAAGAGCACTTAGTTCAGGCTATGGGTATTGAGCAGTTTAAACTACTTGAACTTGTACCGAAAGTTACAGACCTTCAGGCAAATGACAAGGTTTACATCGGAGATCAGGAGCGTGACAAGATTGAGAGAGTTAAACGTCGTATAAGCTATAATGATCTTACACAGACAGCAAAACTAGAGCTCCCATACGCTGTTGAAAGCAGAGTCATGGAAAATGAAGGGAAATATGTGGACTTTTTCAATAAAGCAGTCCCCATTACATCCAAACAGCATATGCTGCATCTTCTTCCGGGAATCGGGAAAAAACTTCTCTGGGAGATTCTTGAAGAGCGCGGGAAAAAACCATTCGAAAGCTTTGCAGATATAAGCGAAAGAATAAAAGCTATTCCTCATCCCGAACAGATGATTGTCAAAAGAATTCTCGAAGAGATTGAAGACCCGAATGTTAAATATCATCTGTTTACATCAAAATGAGAGCACCCCATGATCAGCATTTTTTAGCTGATGCAGAAGCAGTGAAAAAAATATCTGAATTCACTGATGTAAATGGGGTGAAGGTTCTTGAAATTGGCCCGGGCAGAGGTGTATTAACACGTGCTCTTCTGGATAAAGGAGCTGAAGTTATAGCAATAGAGCTTGACAAAGCGTTAATACCACATCTGAAGTCACTCTTTCAAAGAGAGATAGAATCTAAAAAACTGAAACTGATTCAGGGAGATGCAATCAGATGCGATATCCCACCATTTGAAAAAGTTGTTGCAAATCTTCCCTATTCTGCTTCATCAAAGATCACATTCAGACTGATTAAAATTGGTTTTTCAGAAGCCATTCTTATGTACCAGAAGGAATTTGCACAGAGGATGATTGCACTTCCGGGAACACCAGACTGCGGAAGGCTTTCCGTAATGGTCCAGACTTATGCAAAGGTTATGCCCCTTTTGGAACTAAAGCCGGAATCATTTTCTCCACCTCCGGAAGTAGATTCATGGGTTGTACGAATAAAGCCTAAAAATGAGCTGACATATCCAATTAAGGATCAGAAATTCTATTCAGACATGATTCGTGAGCTTTTTTCACACAGAAGAAAAACTATTAAAAAAGCTCTTAAAACCTCTTCCTCAATTCTTGGAATCGAAAATGTTGATAGGATACTTGAAGAAATTTCCGGCGATATACTGAAAAAACGTCCTGAAGAACTAACACTTGAAGAGTTTTCAATTATTGCAAATACTACTGCTTAAAATTAATTTTATTATAATTTGCAATCATAATTTCATAAAAATATTATTTGGAAAATAACTCAGAATACTTATTAATATATATCAAAAATTACTTCTTTTCCTGTTAGTGCATCAATATGTACTGTCCTTTCCTCATATCCTGCTGCCACTGTTATTCTAAATACAGGATAATAAAAAGTAATGAATTCAATTATTTCAGAAGTTGGTTCAATAACTTTGAGTATTGTTCTTATATCACTCTCATCGACCTCCTTCTTTTCTGTAAAACCACCATCAAGAGGACCCATTCTTAAATCAGATGAAAAAAATCTGGATTTTAAAGAGGGCAGTGGATAAGATACAAGAGGAACATAAACAGGTTTATCAGATTCTCCAACTGTCTCAGACTGTGTGATTAATTTTTTACTTTCCAGATTTGAAAGCGATTTTTCAACAGTCTTTTTGTCTAACCTGGTCTTTGCTTCTAGGCCTGCAGCAGTATCCCCTTTTATTGACATAACATCAAGAATAACAATTGAAGGTTCATCAAGACCTATATACTCTGAAAAACACGGTTTGTACTTTATTCCGGAAGATAAATCAACACCTGCACCATTTCTTCCATCTATCAGATAAAAGGATTTTTTTGCAGACTTTCTCAGAAGTCCTCCAATATACTTAAGAGATATTTTTATTAAAGGAATATATACAAGATCTGCTGAGACAAGCTTTTCTTCCAGACCGAATCCAAGCCTTTTTTTTCTGAGTTTCCCAAGTGCGATCTCAAGCGCCTCTTCCCGTTCTATGAGAGGAATTACAGCCTCATTTTTCACCCTTTCGGCAATGAGAGGTTTGGATCTTGATTTTTTAACAACAGGCTTTGATTTTGAGACAGGTTTTTTTTCTTCAGATTTTATATCAGAAGTCTTTCTTTCTGTAATAGAAATTCTCATATCAGTTTCATCAGCACTGAAAATATCATCTTTTATGAATTCCACTGATTCACTCTCAGAATTATCAAGAAAAGAACCTGCAAGTTCATCTGATTCAGGTTCTTCAGGTTGCTCCTCTTCCTCTGAAATCTCTCTGTATTCCAGAAGAGGAGTTAGTCCACGATGCTGGGTTTCACGATTTCCAAATCGCATTTTGGTCTTTTCGTTTACAAGATTTCCCATAACAAAAAAGTCCCCGGGATTTAGTGTCGTTAACTCCTCTACTTCCTGTTTTGAACTAAAGAAAAGACCTACTGCCTTTAGATCATTTTCTATTGAAAGCTTTCCAATTATCTGATTATTGCACTGTGAAAGAACATTTTTTGTAACAATAGCCGGTCTTTGTGTTGCAACCATAATACCAAGACCCCTCTTTCTGCCTCTTCTTGAGATCTCCTCAATTTTTTTAATTGAATCTTTTGACTGAGGGATAAATTTATCCGCCTCCTCAACTATCAGAAGATAGGCCTTTCTCTGGTCTGTTGCAACATCATAGAGTGCATGAACCATCTTTGTAACACGCGGTATCATATCAACTTCTGATACATCAAAAATAACAGGTCTGCTCTCTGAAACTGCCCGCTGCAGAATATGGTGGATATTCACTTTTTCAATATCATAGTCCATCTTTATACCGTCGCACTCTGAATCCCCTCCTTCTGCGCCTATCCACCATATATTTTCAAATTTCTCTTTAAGTGAGTAATATTCCCCCTCGGTATCAATAAGGCAAAAACCAATGTTGTTTCTGCACATTTTTTCACAAAGGACAGCAATACTCCAACTTTTTCCGGCTCCGGACTGGGCAATAATGCAGGTCCTGCCGGTAACTAGCTCCTGCGCATTAACATAAAAATCCCGCCCTCCGGCTTTTCCTATTTTAAGTTCCATATCTTTCCTTATCTCGATTATTAGGATCCATAAGCTTTTAAGAATATTTGTTTGCAAAGATTTGAGAATGACAATATAAATTCCTGAAAGACCATCAATAAATGATAACTTTCTACAGTATTAACTTCAAATTACCTTATATCTATTAAAGCATGCCGACATTTCCCTGAATAATGTGAAAAGCGGTAATTTTCCAAAAATAAATAGTCCTGAATCATTTATTAATCAGTGACCATTTTTAAGAAAGAATAATTAAAATATTCATATATCATTTCTTTAACTAAAAAATGGTACATTTATAATGCCTGAATATCATGAACAGGTTTACCAGCCTGAAGAAGATACCTATCTGCTTTTGAAATATGCATTAAAAGAAGCAGGACCGGAAGATAAGATACTGGAAGTCGGAACAGGCAGCGGACTTATTGCAATGGAAATGTCAAAAATTTCAGAAAAAACCATTGCAATTGACATAAACCCTTATGCATGCATCTCTGCAAAGAAGTCCGGAGTAGAAGTTATCAGATGTGATCTTCTCTCCTGCATAAATACCAGATTTGACCTCATATTATTCAATCCACCATATCTTCCAACAGTTTCAGAAGAGAAAATAGATGACTGGCTGGAATATGCACTTGACGGCGGGGAAGATGGACGCAAAACAATCTATAAATTTGCAGATATGCTTGGAGATATAATGTCTAAAACAGGCAGATGTCTTCTTTTAGTCTCCTCTCTAACCGGCGTGGATGAAGTTTCAGATTATTTCTCCCGCCTTGGTCTTTTATCTCTTATTGTCGCAGAAGAAAAAATTGAGGATGAAAAACTCTATATTTTAAGGATATTTCATGACATGTGCAGTTTTAATGAATAAAAAAAATTAATAATAAACAAATTCAGTAAAAAGAGAAATAAACTTTTTTTACATGCTGAAAAAAGCCCATTTAATTAATATTTTTTAAATTAAAACCAAAAATAATTAAATACAATAAAACATGATAATAAAAATGAGGTAATATTATGGACGAAGTAGTAATTATCGAGGGTGAATTTACCCCCGTAAACTGGTGGATCTTTCTTCTTCAGGGATTAATTGCAATAATATTTGGAGGAATTGCACTTTTATGGGCACCTCTTGTTGTAGATATTTTTGCGTATTTTATCGGCGCACTTATTATCCTTTACAGTATTTCAACAATTCTCAAAGGATTTGTAAAAAAAGATGAAGTCAAAACAAGACTGATACTGATTATTTTTGGAATTATTGGCCTTATAATAGGTCTTCTTGCTGTAATGAACATAGGAGTATTATGGCTTACAATAGCTGTTTTAATTGCTATATGGGCATTTATCACTGGTTTTGGTGATCTGTGGCTTGGTCTTACTGCAGAAAAAGAAAGTGGTTGGTACCGCATCCTTCTTATAATCTCAGGTATAATTGCATTAATTTTAGGTATGTTCCTGGTAATATTCCCGGTCATGGGCACAGTTGTAATTGTTCAGGTAATTGGTCTGTTTACAATAGCAATGGGTATTGTAGGAATTATAACAGGATTTATGGTACAGGGAAAACTCAGTGCCTGAAAAAAGTAAAAAAATTTAGATCTTCTCTTTTTTTAAACCAGCTTTTTAACTTCTCATAAAAAGAGAATCAAGTTTGGATCTTGAAAAAACAATTATTGTAGGTCTGCCATGAGGGCACGTATAAGGCATTTCAGTCATTGAAAGCTGACTAACAAGACGCTCCATCTGCTCAAAGCTGAGTAATGAACCAGCCTTTATTGCAGCCCTGCACGCAATCGTTGTTGTAATTTTTTCCTTTTTTTCTTCCAGCGTCTTTGCACTTCCATCCATCAGATCAGTAATAATATCCCTCAGGATTTCAGTACCAATTCGTTTCCCCAAAATCATAGGAACAGTTCTCACTGCAAATGTATTCTTTCCAAACTCTTCCACCAAAAAACCCTCATCAGCAATGAATGAAATGTGGGAAATTAAATTTTCAGCTTCATGACTTTTCAATGTTAATAATGCCGGCACCAAAAGTTCCTGTGAATTTTTACCAGAACTTCTCAGTTTCAGAATCTGGTCATAAAGAACTCTTTCATGGGCTGCATGCTGATCAATTATTATCAGTTCATCCTCTTTAGGGGACTTTATTCTTGCAATAATATATGATAAGTCAAACTGACCAATCACTTCTATAGGAGGTAACTTCATTTCATCGGAATTTTTTTTCTCAAAATTCTCAGTAAGCCTCAACTGATTGTCAGTAGTTGAAAAACGCGGATGATAACTTCCTTCAGATTCATCTTTTGGATTTCTGAACATATCCGGACGATTATAATGATTCTTTTCAGATTCAACCTTAAAAAGAGACTTTTGGGAAACTTCAGAGCTGTATGAAAACTTAGATCCTATTTTATTCTCACTAACATTTTCACTTATAAGATTTCTGCTTTTCAGGGTTTCACTTATTGAGGAAGAGATCTCATTTGCAATTTCATTTTCCCGTGACAATCTGACTTCCCTTTTGGCAGGGTGAACATTAACATCAACGATTTTTTTATCGATCGTAATATTAAAAAAAGCCACAGGATATCTGTCTTTTGGCAGCAAAGTCCCATATCCTCTCTTTATTGCCCTTAAAATCACGGGAGAAGAGACAGAACGATTATTTATTGAAATAAATATCTGTTTTGAATTAGGATAATTAAGATTTTGTACCGAACAAAGGCCGTCAATCATCATAAATGAAGTCCTTTTTCTTACGGGAAGAAGATTATCTGTCATATCCTTTCCGTAAATGTATGAAACAGTCTCAAGAAGAGAATCGGCTCTTATTGTTGATAGCTTCTCCTTGCCATTATGAACCAGCTGAAAGGAAACAGAGGGATTTGCAATCGCTGTGTTTTCCATTACAGAGTAAATATGATTAAATTCTGTCTGCCGTGATTTGAGAAACTTTTTCCGGGCAGGAGTATTGAAAAAAAGATTTTCGACAAGCACTGATGTTCCTTCAGGAGCACCAATATCACTGATATCAAGAATATTACCTCCTTCAACCTGAATTTTTGTTCCCGGAAATATTTCAGATGATCGGGCCTTTGTTATCATAGTAAATCGGGAGACACCTGAAATGCTTGCAAGCGCCTCGCCACGAAATCCCATGGTCTGAATGCTTAAAAGATCAGATACATCGCTTAATTTGCTTGTTGCATGACGTTTTAGTGAGATAATTGCCGAATCCCTATCCATACCAAGACCATCATCAACAACTCTTATTCTGAATATCCCTCCGGAATCAGAACCAATATCAACTTTTATTATAGTTGCTCCGGAATCAAGTGAGTTTTCAACAAGCTCTTTCACAACAGATGCAGGTCTTTCAACAACCTCCCCTGCTGCAATTTTATTTATTGTTGCCTCGTCAAGGATTCGTATATTCTGTTTTACCATATTATCCTTCAATTCTCTTCAGCTCCGGATTCATCCTTTAATTCATATAAAAATGCAAGTGCTTCCCTGGGACTCATTGAATCCGGATCAACCTGCTTTAATTTATTCAAAATCGGATCTTCCCTTTTTGGAGAGGATACAGGCTCAGGACTATTTATCAGAAGCATCTGTGTATATCGGGGTGTTTTTCTGCCTTTTTCAGAACAGTATTCTTTCTCCTGTTCTTCTTTTAAAACTGATTCGGCCTTTGCTATCACTTTTTTTGGTATTCCTGCCAGCCTTGCCACATGAATACCATAACTTCTGTCAGTTGCACCAGGGATCAGTTTCCTTAGAAAAACCACATCATCTCCGGTTTCTTTAACAGCAAAATGATAGTTTTTTACTCTTTTAAGTTCGGTCTCGATATCTACCATCTCATGAAAATGTGTTGCAAAAAGAGTTCTCGGACCCGCCGATTCTCTGCCGTGCAAAAATTCCAGGACAGCCTTTGCAATCGAGAACCCGTCAAGAGTGCTTGTACCTCTTCCAATTTCATCAAGAATGACAAGGCTCCTGTCTGTAACATTATTAAGTATATTTGCAAGTTCAAGCATCTCTACCATAAATGTACTCTGCCCGCTTGAAAGATCATCAAATGCACCAACTCTTGTAAAAATTCTGTCAACAATCCCTATTACTGCATTATCAGCAGGCACATAACATCCCATCTGCGCCATTATGCAGATAAGCGCAACTTCACGCATATATGTTGACTTACCTGCCATGTTAGCTCCCGTGATAATCAGGATCTGGTTGTCTGAGGCATCAAGTCCGGCATCGTTGGGAACAAAACTGCTCTGAAGATTTCTTTCAACTACAGGATGCCTTCCATTACTTATCAAAAGACGCCTTGAATCCTCTATTACAGGACGAACATAATTATTGGAATGTGCAATTCCGGCAAGGGTACAATAAACATCAAGAAGACCAACATTTCTTGCAGTCTTTTGTAACTCTTCCACCTGTAATTTAAGTTTCTCAATTAAATTCTGATAGATTTCATATTCAAGAGCAGTTAATTTCTCTTCTGCATTTGCAATAACAGACTCTTTTTCCTGCAGTTCAGGAATTGTATATCTCTCAGAATTAGACGTAGTCTGTTTTCTCACATATTCAGAAGGAACAAGTTTTATATTGGATTTTGTGACTTCAATGAAATATCCAAATACTTTATTATAGCCAATCTTTAGTGTTTTTATGCCGGTTTTTTCACGTTCTGACTGCTGAAAATCCGCTATCCAGTCTTTTCCCGAAACTGAGATAGATCTGAGCTCATCAAGTGAGGAATCATACCCCTCACGTATGATTCCTCCTCCCTTTAGAAGCAGAGGCGGTTCATCACAGATAGCACTTTCAATTATTGATTTTACTCCTGTCATTTCACTGATATTTTCAAGTGATTTTTTTACAAGTACAGGAATATCAGAATCAATTGATTGAAAGGCTGATTTTATTGCCGGAATTTTTTCAAGAGAATTTTTGAGTGTGACAAGATCACGTGGACCTGCATTTCCATAAGATATTCTGCCTGCAATTCGTTCAATATCAGAAAATTTATTAAGATTATTACGCACTGAAAAACGAAGCATAGGTTTTTCAACAAAAAAAGTTAGCGCATCCAGACGTCTGTCTATCTCTTCCTTTTGAATAAGAGGAGCAGTTATAATATTTCTTAATATTCTATTCCCCATAGGGGTTTTTGTCTCATTTAAAATCCCATATAATGATGTATCTGATCCTTTTGACCTAATATTTTCCAGAACCTCAAGATTACGAAGTGTGATCCCGTCAAGTACCATATTGCCCGATGGAACTCTTGTTGAAAATCCCTTTATATGTCCAAGCTCGGTCATCTGAGTATCACAGGCATACGAAAGACATGCACCGGCAGCAGATATTGACGAATCCATTCCAAGGCAACCGTATCCTTCAAGAGAAGCCACACCAAAATGATCCATCAGAAATCTTCTTGCAAAATCCAGATCAAAAGCTGATTCCTGATATTCTGTAACAATAATTCCACATTGCCTGAGATTTTCTGAAAGTTCTGATATTACCGGAGAAGGAAGAATGCATTCACAGGGACTATATTTTGCAATCTCTGAATTTAAATCAGAAAAACCGTTTTCAGCGCTACATGCAGATATAAAGAATTCTCCGGTTGATATATCAAGAAAAGCAGTACCATACTCAGACTTTTTTTTGTCATAAAATACTGACATAAGATATGAGGGTCCGGTTGTCCCAAGCATTCCGGAGTCAATTATTGTACCCGGCGTTATTATTCGGACAACGTCACGCTTAACAATACCTTTGGCTTTTTTAGGATCCTCAATCTGATCACAGACAGCTACCCTGTAGCCTTTACGTACAAGACGAGCTATGTATGCCTCTCCGGCATGAATGGGAACACCTGCAAGAGGCATTTTTTCCCCGTTTGAATCCCTGCCTCTTGATGTCAGGGTTATCTCCAGTTCCCTTGACACTGTCTCGGCATCTTCGCCGAAAGTCTCATAAAAGTCACCCATCTGAAAAAAAAGAACAGTTCCGGGATATTTTTTCTTCATCTCGTAAAACTGCCTCATTGCAGGTGTCGGACCTTCTTTGCTCATTCTTCCTTTAACTTTGTTGCCATTGTAATATGATTGTTTTGAGATGAGCAATAAAAAAACAGATAAACCATATGATGCTATCGACAACAGATCATAATCTCTTCCTGTAATTAATTGTGAACGAAATGTATGAAAGCTGTATTACCTCTGCAAATATAGCATCATGCGGTTTATTAAATGTTATTTTTAATCATTTTACTCCATAATTAATTCTTTATTAAATTTTTACACAATATTAAGGAGAAAACCAATGGTTCCAGAAAAATATAATCTAAAAATCTTTAAGTGAAAATATTAAAAAATAAGATATACAGCTGATTATGCCGGTAAAAATTACGTATTTAATCCAGACCACAATTTTTGGCAATGCTTCAACCACACTTATATCATAACTTTCATGCCGCACGGATTTTCATTAATAGCCACCAGGCCTTTAATTTAGACAGAAGTTTTGAGAAAGATAATTTGAAAAAGGACATCTATGAAAAACATGCTTAAATACCACCCTCATGAATATAGCAGCAACATTTTTCATGTAAATTTCATGAGCAAATGTTTCAGGCCGTCTTATGAAAAATAATGATGAAGGCAAAAGTCTTCGCATGTTTTTCTATGCAGAAGTATAAAGCAACTTTCATCTCCAAATCATGAAATGATTCCCCTGATGAAAGTTATGGTTAATTTTTTTTATTTTTGAATGATGAAAAAAGTGAAAACTTCAACTTGCGCAGAATGTATGTTCTGCGTAAAACTTATTTACATTGAGATATGAAAGAATTAAGCATGCAGGGAGATTATTTCTCAGAATGGCTAAATCGCTTTATTTACCACCTGAGAATGAGAAATTACTCGCCCAGAACTATCAAAAGCTATGAAGGGACCATAAAAAAATATGGCTATTATTTGTGGATCCGAAGAAACAGAGGTATGGAAAAACTTTCAATATATTGGACAGATCTCAGAAATGCAAGACTAGATACGGAAATTGATTCAACACCCATATTAATAAATGACTTCCTTCTGTTTATTTCATCAGAAAAAAATTATAAACCAACCACACTTCAGCGTGTAATCTCATCATTAAGCTCATTTTATCGATACTGCTATACCCAGGGTATTATCGAAGCAAATCCAATGGCAGGTATAGACAGGCCTAAAATAAAAGATAAGGAAATCAGATATTTAAAACATAATCAGGTTCTAAAACTGCTCGAATCCATACAGGATCAAAGAGATCGCCTGATAATAAGAACCATTTATGCAACAGGAGTACGAGTTTCAGAATTATGCTCAATAAGTTTGAACGATATTGATTTTGAGGAAAATACAATCCGAATTAAAGGAAAAGGCGGTAAAATACGAATTGTATTTATCGACGATGAAACATTAAAAGAAATAAGTAAGTATTCAGCCGGAAATATTGACGGCCCTTTGTTTTTAGGTCAGCAGGGCAGGAATATATCACCAAGAACTGTCCAGTATATCTTTAATAAATATGCACCTTCCGGGATTACACCCCACAAAATAAGACATAGTTATGCAAGTGAACTATATAAAAGATCAAAAAACCTCCGTGTAGTTCAGGAAAACCTGGGCCATAGTTCAATTCAGACAACTGAAATATATCTCCATACAGATATTGACGAAAGAAAACAGGTATATCAACAGTATTTCCCACTTTCAGATAATAAAGACTGATCTTATAATCAGATGACTCAACAAATCACCTAAAATTTTAATTTAAGTTTAATATTCTACTATAATATAATGAAATAAACTTTGAAAAATACTAACGTCCAAAATTACCTCCCATCCGAATATTTCTGATATTAATCAAATTACAAGTGATTCAGATATTTGGAGAACAAATACAGCTTATTTTTTTAAATAATTTAATTATAAGAGTCAATTTAACTCAGAGATATGCCAGCTAGATTCAAAGTCATATAAATTAAAAATGAGATTTAAGCTTCATTTGTTCTTAAAATTAAAAAAAAAGAATAAAGAGATGAATTTCTATTTATTAAAAACATAAAAAAAAAGCCCTAAAAATATATGTCCATTATATTGATAAACCATATGCTGCTATATATAAGAGGGTGTTTGAAACAAACAGTAATGATATCAATTTTTAAAAATCAGAAAAATAATTTATGATACATTTTCAATAATGGCTAGAAATAAATGAAATCAGAACAAAATTTTACAATTAAGGGGTTGCGGAGGAATTTATAATAAAATGAATGAAACGAATAAAGAGCCAGACGAAATAAGCCAGAGGGTAGAGATCGAAGAAAATTCCGATAATAACAAAGCTGAACATCAAGATCCTGCACAAAAAGAGGAAACAGAAGCATCAGAAAAATGCACTTCCCAAACCTTCATCCTCCCCCTAGTTCCACGCCATTTAAGTGAGGAAGAAAAAGAAAGAATAAACAAATATAAAAAATTCAAAAAAGTCGACGGAGCTGCGTACAAACGAATTAACAGTTTTCTGAGAAAACACACTTATATCACTGCAAGGGAATGGGCAATCGCACGCCTCTGTGCTGATTTTACAACAAGCGGAGGTTCTGAAATGACATTTATCGGCGAAAATCTTCCTGAACTTGTTCCATTTATGACCGATACATATACCCCGCAGGCAGTTAACCAGGCCCGAAGCTCCTTTAAGAAAAAAGTAAAAAAATCAGGAGCAACTTTTTTTTACGGAGCGTTATGTGGTTTTTTTACTGCAGATGAACTCGATGACATATTATTTGAATCCAGTGAGGTCGCAAGATTTCTTCTTGAAATTGAAGGAACTTCTGTGGATATCGATGATGAAATTGAAGTTGAGGACAGAATTTCAGATGTAATGAGAAGTGTTGCAGAAGCAGCATCTATGATAAGACAGCCAAAACACACAGTTACATCAGAAGCCGATTCTGATTGCAATAACAAAAAAGAAAAAGAAGGAGATCTTTAAAATGAAAATCATCCATATAGTAGGCCACTCAAATTCCGGTAAAACAACTTTTATACATCAGCTTTTAGACAGAATGACCCCCATGTTTCCTGAAAAAATTGGAGTTATAAAACATCTCGGACACCACAACTATGAGATGGAATCAGGAAAAGATACAACTACACATTATGAACACGGAGCATACTACGTTGCAGGAGTTGATTCAGATAAAGCAATGGTTGCTATACATAACAATGAATTTTCAGCAGTACTTGATCTTTTCTCAGATTCCGGAATGGAATATGCAATTATTGAAGGATTTAAAGATGAGGGATTTAAAAAAATTGTAAAAGGAGATCTAAAAATTAAAAATTGCATCATGCATGATCCAACTGTCGATGAAGTGATAGAATCTCTGCATAAATTTGATGATTATTTTACAATGCAGGGAATAATAAAAGAATTAAAAAACAAGACTAACATGACTCATGCAGGTGCTGTACTGTCATTCAATGGTATTGTACGTGAATATACAAAGGAAGAAAAAACTGAATATATGGACTTTGATAATTATAAAAAAGTTGATCAGATTATCAGAGATATAGAGGATGAAGTCAAAAATACCAGAGGTATTCTTGGTGTGAAATTTCATCATAATAAAGGCAGATTATATGCAGGTGATGATGTCACATATCTTGTAATCATATCCACACACAGACAGGAAGCATTTTCTGCTATGATGAAGGCAATAGACAGACTCAAGTCAGAACTACACGATATTGGAAAAGAGCTCGCCGAATAAGCATTTATATCTGATAATCAAAAAAAATCTTTTTAATATATCAGATTATTTATTTTTTTAAGTGATTTCAATATATATTTTCAGGATTTTTCACCGGCTTTTAGAGACATAAAAAAGCATCTAATGCTATACATAAGAAACTGAACATAAATAATACATAACCTAAACCTCCAATCAGAAAAGACAGGAACAAACAAAATATCTTCAATTAAACCCTAAATTGATTCACATAAAAGAGAATGGTATACCAATGTCAGTTAACAATTTAAAAAAACAGCTTTTCGGAACCAATGGTGTTCGCGGAGTTATTGGTGAATCAATGACCCCCGAACTTGTAATGAAAATAGGACTCTCTTTGGGAGCTATGCGCAAAGGAACTATTGCAGTAGGAATGGACACACGAACATCCGGCCCCGCACTTATCAGTGCATTAAAATCAGGTCTTCTCTCTTCAGGATGCAATGTTGTCGATGTAGGTATTTTACCTACACCGGCACTTCAGTATATTGTCAAAAATCACTATGATGCAGGTGCAATGATAACAGCATCACATAATCCCCCAGAATATAACGGAGTGAAAATAATTGATGCAGACGGCACCGAAATGGACGATGAAGAGACTATAAAACTTGAAAATATACTTTTTTCGAAATCATTTGAAATAAAGGACTGGGAAAATGTTGGATCAGAAATTTTCGCATATGAAATGATAAATGAATACACCGATGGTATAATCTCAAAATTCACGCCTGTTTCAAAAGAGATGACAATTGCAGTTGATCCGGGAAGCGGACCTGCATGCCTTACTACGGCTAAAATACTCTCAAAGCTTGGGTGCAGAGTTCATACCATAAACGGCATTTGTGACGGAACTTTCCCCGGAAGACTACCAGAACCATCTCTTGAAGGACTCAAAGGATTAGCTGAACTTGTAGTCTCAACAAATGCAGAATTCGGTGTTGCACATGATGGGGATGCAGACAGGGCTGTCTTTATTGATGATACTGGTAATTATCTGGAGGAAAATGAAGAATTTGCACTGATGCAGAGATATCTTTGCAAAAACACAAAAGAAGGAGTTGTAGTAACCCCTGTCAGTACTTCAAATATTGTTGAAGAAATTGCCTGCCAGACAAACTGCAGAGTAGTTTATACAAAGGTAGGAAGTATATACGTCGCCCGAAAAATGCTTGAACTTGAAGCAAAAGGAGAAAATGTTCTTTTTGGTGGTGAAGGAAACGGAGGTCTGATATTCCCAAAACATCAGTACTGCCGTGATGGAGGAATGTCAGCCGCAGCAATGCTCGCACTAATATCAGAAGAAGGAAAAAAGCTTTCTGAACTTCGTAAAGAACTTCCTGAACGATACATGCTCAGAGATAAAATATATGCAGAAAATCCTGCTCAAATAATCTCAAATATCCGTACAAAATTAACAGATGAAAATCTTGATCTGACTGACGGGATAAGAATAAACAGAGAAGATAAATGGGCTCTTCTCAGACCCTCCGGGACAGAACCTTTTATGAGACTTTTTGTTGAGGCAAAAAATAAAGAACTTGCAGAATCATTCAGAGATGAAATTAAAAGACAAATTTGAAGAAAGTTATACAACAAATATTGCAGAATATTATACTTCCATTTCTTCTCTTGAATTAAACAAATATTCAAGAGCATAACCCCTATATTCACCAAAATTCTGTCTTGCAATATCTCTTATTGCTTCATCGATTTTTTCATTTTTTATAGTCCCTGAATAACTGCCCTCAAGATAATTCTCTGCAAATATCCTTCTTATATGTGCATCAACCGGAAATGCCTCATATCGTTTGAATGCAAACAGAAGAATCCATTCAGCAACCCTGTGCTTTATTCCTTTAAAGTCTGACAGAATAGAGATGGCATTTTCATAAACTGCTGAAGATATTTCATTCTCCCATAAAGGATTCTCATTGATTTTTTTAGCAGCCAGCATGATATTGTCTGCAAAATAACTAATATTACAGGATTTTAATGCAGCAAGACCTGCTTCTTCAATATCCTTCGGTCTTGGGAAGACATAGAATTCCTTTCCATCAAAATCAATTTTTTTCCCAAGTTTTGATGATATCCTGGTGATACGATCACTGGATGTTTTTGTCCGTATCTTATTAACAGTCATCTGAAATATCATGCATTCCCATGCATCCTGATTTAAAATTCGCAATCCATAATTCATATCTACTGCTTTTTTTCCATAAATATCACCACTGAGTCTGTCGTAAACCGGATTAATATCAAAATCAAGACAGAAATAATCTGAAATGAATTCAGGATCAGCCCCTTTAGAGAGAAGTCTATTGCCTTCCTGTTTTATCTTAAATACAGAATCACGAACAATTCCATACCACCATTCATCTCGAATATACCACCGGGGCGCCTGACCACAGGATAATGTCTTATCAAGATCAAATGGCTGATTTGAATCCAGCTCAATCACATCAAACTCTGCCATTGTGAAATTATTAGTAATTAATATTCAAAAAACATATTCCAGATAATGATATCACTGATTGTAAAAAAGAAATAATTATTAATAAATTTTTTAAAATCCTCTGAATAATACCATTATGATTTTTAATTAAATCACAATTAGTAACACTTATATCCAAATGTATCATAATACAGCTTTGTTGATTTGTTATGCATATACCTGATGCATTTATTCCACTGCCACAGGCAGCGGTTTACTGGTTAATTGCGATAATCTTTATCGCTCTTGCCTTAAAATGGGCAAGAAATGAACTGAATGAAGAAAAAATGCCACTTATCGCCGTCCTTGCGGCAGGAATTTTTGCTATACAGGCATTCAATCTGCCTGTCGGAATGGGCACTTCCGGACATCTTGTAGGCGGTGCACTGGCAGCAATAGTTCTTGGTTCTCCATATGCTGCAGTATTCATACTCACAATCGTACTGATAATTCAGGGGGTCATATTCGGTGACGGAGGAATTACAACAATGGGTGCCAATGTCATAAATATGGGGGTCATTGGTGGATTTGTAGGGTATTACTCCTTTAAAGGCATTAAGAAAGCCATTGGAAACTGTTATGTATCCGCAGGAATCGCTGCATGGTTAGCATGCTTAATTCCAGCACTTGCATGCGCAGTTGAAATGTTTATTGCCGGCACATTCCCACTTGTTCCGGGAATTGTAGCAATGGGAACATATCACGCATTAATTGGAATAATTGAAGGAATAATAACAGCTGGTGCAATATATCTCATACATACAACAAGGCCTGATCTTATGAGTCTGGAAGCCGGAGGCGCTGCAGCATGATAGACAATAAAACATTCATGATAGCAGGAATCATAATTGCAATACTTATTGGAGTAGTTGCAGTATTTCTGGCTTCAGGAGACCCTGATGGACTTGAAAGCACAGCATTTGTAGTACAGGGTGAAAAAACACTTACAGGTGCATCACCAGAAGACGGTGATGCAGAGGCTATAGGATTAGGAACATTTGAATATGATGCCCCACTTCCTGACTATTCAATGGAAGGTGCAGGAAAGATAGGTGACATAATAGCACTCATTATAGGTGTTCTTATAACATTTGCACTCATTCTGGGTGTAACCTGGGCAATCACATCAAAAGCCTCAAAATCTTAAAGACCCTATTTTTTTATATTATGCACCTGATTGAGACGCGGGAATTAACACATACCTACAATAAAACGATAGATGCACTTAAAGGCGTAAATTTTATTGCAGGCAGAAAACAGCGTATAGCGATAATCGGTGCAAACGGAGCAGGAAAAAGTACTCTTTTCAAACATTTTAACGGCATTCTAAAACCCACTTCCGGAGAAATTTTAATCCGCGGAGAGCCCATTAAAAAATCAAATATCAAAGAAATTCGAAAATTGGTTGGAATAGTCTTTCAAAACTCTGATGATCAGGTATTTTCACCTACAGTAGAACAGGATGTTGCATTCGGACCGACGAATCTCGGACTTGATGAACAGACAATTGAGCACAGGGTTAATGAGGCACTTAGACTTCTTGACATCGAAGAATTAAGGGACAGACCACCGCACCACCTTAGCGGCGGCGAGAAAAAAAGGGTTGCCATTGCAGGTGTTTTAGCAATGGAGCCACAGGTGCTTGTTCTTGACGAGCCGACAGCAGGGCTGGACCCAAGGGGGGTGACAGACCTCACCTCATTTGTAAACCGTCTTCCAGAAGAATATGGAATGACCGTAATATTCTCCACACATCATGTGGATCTTGTCTCAGAGATTGCCGATTACATCTACGTCATGGACAGAGGGCAGATTGTTGCAAAAGGAACAGTTGATGAGATATTCATGCAGCAGGATCTTCTCTCAGGCCTGCGTCTTGATGTCCCTGTTCTTCCTAAACTTATCAAAACTCTTCAGGAAAAGGGAATTGATATTGATATGGCATATAATTATGAAGATTCTGAAAAAGCCTTTCTGAAAGCTTTCGGAAGATAGAATGATTGAAGAAATTTATACAATCGAACGACAGGCTATGGGGAACAGCCCTGTGCATAAAATCGATGCACGGGTGAAGATCATAATTGCATTTTCGGTAATAATTGCAATGGTAGCATACCCCTATAGTGTTGATGTGATTATTCCGGGAGCAATATTTTTTGGATTCTTTGCGGTCTTGTGGTCAATTTCAAAAATATCCTTTATTGGATATCTAAAGCGGGTTTTTCTTATACTCCCTTTTGGAATATTTATTATATTATTCCAGATATTTTTTGAAAACAGACATTATGATACATTTACACCAATTGTGGATCTTCCATTAAATATTCATATATATGCTGAATCAGTTGAATTTGCATCAATACTGCTGGTCAAATTCATAATTTGCATATCATTTATTATTCTTTTATCATCCACAACAACAATGCAGGACATGCTAACAGGTGCAAGAAGACTGGGACTTCCTTCAGAATTTGCATTAATAATTGGTCTTATGATAAGGTACCTTTTTGTCTTCGCCGAAATATTTGAAAAAGTAATCAATGTCTTTGAAACAAGGTGTTTTAATGCATTTGACAGACGACTTCCATATAATTACCGCTTAAAAACCCTCGGATATGCTATTGGGACCCTATTTTTAAGATCATATGAACAGGGTGAAAGAACATACACAAGCATGTTATGCCGGGGTTACAGCAAGGATTCTTTTCTTCATGTAAGCAGACAAAGACTCAAAAGAGGGGAGTTTTCTTTTTTAGCTATCTCATTGGTATTTATTATTCTGATTCCTGTAATTTCATACTTTTATTTATAAAAAAAATTCATCATACAAATATTTCAGGCACTTTTTGATGAAAAACTGCAATTACAGTTTATAAAAAATTTTCAACAACAATTTTTACACCAATTAATATCAATATAATTCCACCCATAATTTCAGCATAACTTCCGGATGCACTTCCCAGTTTATCACCAAGATAAACTCCGGCAAACGAAATGACAAAGGTTGTTATCCCAATAATAATTGCAGGAGCAATTACTGTTTCATTTAAAAATGCGAAAGAAAGACCAACTGCAAGTGCATCGATACTCGTTGCAACACCAAGAATCAAAAGTACATATGGATTATTAATGTCTATTAGCCTCCTCTCATCTTTTTTATCAGAAAACCCCTCCTGAATCATTCTGACTCCTATAAATGCAAGGAAAAGAAAAGCAACCCAGTGGGCATATTGAGAAATAAATTGTACAAAATTTATTCCTGCAATCCAGCCCAAAACAGGCATAAATCCCTGGAAAAAACCAAAAATAGCACCCAGAATCAGAGCAGTCTTTAATTTATTGCTTAAGGCAGTAGTTCCTGCAGAAACAGAAACAGCAAAAGAATCCATCGAAAGTCCTACTGCAATGGCAAAAACAGAAATAAGATTCATCTTTATTTTGATGTTTTTCTAAGCCGAAATGCCTCTTCCTTACTTTCAACTTTAACAAGAAAAGTTCCATGACAGGGTTTTGTAAAGGGAAATATTACCATATTGCCATCTAAAGCAATAGTCACAGGAGGAACGCCTATTATGTGTACATCAAAAATCTTGTATCCGGGAGAGACTGTATATATCTCGCTGAAATTCTTCTTCAGATAATCTCTGCACTCGGAAAAGCTTGAGTTTCTTAAAATTACCTCATAAGGCAGTTTATCTAAACATCCCATTTTATCACCTCGTCTATTACTTTAATCAGTGGTTTTGGATTATGTGCTGCAACTGCTACTACCTTTTCACAGTCAAAATTAATCTGAGTGGACAGCTCCTCTGCACTGCTTCCAAATATTACAGGATGTACCTTTGACTGCATTATGGAATTCATAGTAGCTGCATAGGATATACCTGCATCATTATGAATAAAAACAAAACATAAAGGGTAATTATCTCCACTTTCAACAATTCCATCAATAGTCATGTCCAAATCCATGACTTCATCAATATAATGTCTGTCTAAATCAGCATATTTTAAAAGCATCCTCGCTGAGGGGGTTCCCGCAATTAATACCTTTATTCCCTCCCTTTTAAGCCTTGCTGCTATATATAATACTGCTGTAGTCTGAACAGGCACCTCAGGACAGCCAAGAACAAGAAGAGCAGAGTCAAATCTTTCAGATATTCTCATATTATCACAGTCTATTAAGAAGATATATAGAAGATCTTATCCTCCATAGTAATTATTGATGGTTATCATAAATCAATCTGCATAAATTTTCTAAAAATGTATATTTCATAAAATAGAGAAATGAATTGTAAAAAGAAAAAAAGATCATTCTCAATTCTCTGTTTTTAAAACCATTATAGTAAATAAATAATGAAAAGGTGATAATCAGTGACTGAAGATGATGATATTGAGATTTTATTTGTAGACAGATGGTCTGAAGAAGAAATTGCAGATCTTTATCGGCAGGGAAACTGGTGGGACGAATCCTGGGACCAAAAAGGCATAAAATCACTCATATCCGGTAGTTTCATATTTGCAATTGCACTTGACAAAAAAGTTAAAAAGGCTGCAGGAATGGGAAGGGTAATATCTGATGGAGCTTCGGATGGTTATATCCAGGATCTTGTTGTCCGGAAAGAATATCGTAAAAAGGGGATTGGTAAAAAAATTCTAAAGGCACTGGTGTCAGAATCACAAAAACGCGGCCTTAACTGGATTGGTCTTATAGCTGAACCAAATACATCAGAATTCTATGAGACTGAAGGTTTTTCTGTAATGAAAGATCATATTCCAATGCTTTTTAGGAATTGGTAAATTATGCTTGACATAAAAAATTTTAGGCCTGTCACACTTGGCGATATTAAATTTTTTAAGTCTTTTTATTCCAGATATCCGACATACCACAGTGATAATACATTCACAAATATGGTCTGCTGGAATGATTATGCAGAATATGAATATTACAATACAAATGATGCGGTTGTAATTTCAAGCACAATAGAGGGGGATATCTCATTTAGAGGTCCTTTTGGGAATTATGATAATGAACTTTTAAGAGATGTCCTGCGTCTTGCCAAAAAGTATGGAAAAGATCTTGCCTACCAGATATTTGACGAGGAAACAAAAACAAAAATTGAAAGACTCTTTCCCGGAATAAAAATTACACCTGACAGAGATTACTACGATTATGTCTATAAATCCAGGATCCTTCGTGATCTTCCCGGGAAAAAATTTCTCAATATAAGAAAACATCTCAACAGTTTCAAAAACAAATGTGATTTCAGTGTTGAAACAATTACCTCTGAAACAATTGAGGAAGTCAAGGAATTTCTGATTAAGTGGTGTGAATGGAAACAATGCAAAAAAAATCCTATTCTAAACTATGAAAAAAATGCTACAGTTTATTCGGTCAATCATTTCACTGAGCTGGAATTATCCGGAATTCTTTTGAGAGTGAACGGAAATATCAGTGCAATTTCCATATATGAAGAATTAAACACAGATACAATTGTAATCCATTATGAAAAAGGCCTGCCTGACTGCGAAGGCAACTACAAAGCAATAAACAAAGAAGTAGCAGAGCTTTTATCAGAAAAATATGAATACATAAATCGTGAATCAGACCTTGGATTAGACGGATTAAGAATTGCAAAGATGCGTTATTATCCGGATCACTTTGCAAAGGTTTACAACATAAAATCAGAAGATATTCCGGATATCTAAAAAGCCTTAAAAAAAATTATTTTATTATTAATTCAGGATGTAGCCTCATCCACGCACTCTTCAAGAGTTCCAATGCGAACATTACACCCGCACATATTCGGAACATATGAAAATGCCTTGCCGGAATCGACCATAACAGTATCAAACTTATCCATTGCCGGCGACACCACAATACAGGTGTCTTCAACAACCTTTGCTCCGCTTTTCTCTATTTTCATCACATATTCCAGATTAGAGTTTTTAACTCCCTTTGCAACAAAGACAAAAAAAGTCTTATTTACTTTTTTGCCTTCCAAAAGGGAAGACAGACGTGCAAGTTCATCAGGAGAACAATGCGGGCATCCTACAGCTACTGCATCAACAGTAATATCACTAAAGATACTCTCAATCTCAGACTGTTCAATAATGATCTTTTCAGATGGTTCTTCTGCAAATGTAGGGAGTTTTGTCTCAGGAGTTATCCCTTTTACATGATAAAGAGCAACAGCACCTGATGCTGCCATTGCAGCCCCCAGGGCTTTCAACTGATCTCTGGATGGCCTTATATTAGTTAAAAAAGGTATTTTGTTACCTGCCGCCTTTCCTGCAAGATAACCTATTGCACCAAAATGAGAGGAGTGTTTACCTTCACCCTTTTCAATTTCGATAGTAATCTCAGGCATCCTGTTTTTGAAAAGATGCAACCCATAATTTGGCGTTTTTCCAATCATTGCAGCAGCCAGCGCTGAAGGTCCCCCTTCCCGGTTTGTCCTTGCACCCAAAACCGAATTTGCATATGAAACAGCAGATGATTCAGACCATGCCAGGTGATCACCATAGTTAGTATTACTGAGATAATACGGTGTACACGTGCACTCTAATTTAATGCCAAGTTTTTTGTAGGCCTTTATGACCTCATTCTGCTTTTCTGCAAATTCTTTGGAGATACCAATTTCTCTCCAGTTATCACGTGGCATTCCAATAGGATTTAATACAGATGGAACAGCAACGCGTGCATCAAGATTGTTTAACCATTCAAGTCCCCATTCTCCTATTGTCTTATATGAAGCACCGCTTATCTGTGCGCTTGATATTGGAACCAGATCCTCTGCACCAAAAACCTTGCCGAGAGCAACAAGTATCTCCATCATCTTCTGACGTGTCTCGCCATACTCTCCTGAAAGAATCATCTCATCTTCATTGTCAAGATACATTTTTATTCATCCCATTTTGCTCTTATAAATTCGTCTTCTTTCCCCATCACCATTGTCGCATCAACGCCAACCTTGACATTCATACCATCACCAATGCGGCAGGGATCAAGTGATGAACCTCTAACGCCCTTTATTACCATTATGTCCTCATCCCCACGAACACGGGTTGCTATTGCATATTCAACATCCTCCATATTGTAGATATCAATATCCTCATCAACGATAACCACATGTTTTAATGAGGTGTGTGCCGCAAATGCGGCCATTATCGCATTTTTAGGATCTCCCTGTGTATTTTTCCTAATCTGAACAATCCCATGAAGGTACCCGCATCCGCCTGTTGTTAAGGATACGTTCCTGACTGTTGTTACTCCTGCAACATAACGGTATATTTTTGGTTCATATGGCATTCCCATAAGGAGTTTATGCTCGTTTCCTCCTGGAAGAATTCCATGGAATATTGGATCATTTTTCACATGCATTCCGGTAATCTCAATAACAGGTGCCGGCCTTACAGGATCATATGTACCCGTAATATCTACAAAGGGCGCCTCATCGGCCATATTTGCAGTTATGAACCCTTCAAGAACAATCTCGGCTTCAGGTACTTTAACTCCGTTTGCACACTCAAATACAGAGAGCTTTCCTCCCATAAGTTCAGATGCAAATGCAAGCTCTTTTCCTTCCGGTACCCGGGTACATGAAGCAAATGTGACAAGCGGATGAGTACCTATTGTTATTGCCACCGGAAGTTTTTCACCATTTGAAAGAGCTGCCTTAAGAAGATTATGGGTGTGACGGCCTTCTACCAGTCTTGCTGCCAGGTGATTCTTATCAAGAACAAGCATCCTGTGTATTGATGCATTTGAGATTCCGCCATATTCTGAGAAAACAATTGCAGATGTAAGATATCTTCCGGCATCTTTAGGGAAATGTTTCATTATCGGGAGGGAAAGCAGATCAGGGGGATGCATGTTCAGCTCACCCTCCTTTATGACAATGCCATTGTATTCAGAATCTGCAAGATTTTTTACAATCTCCTTTTCATCATATCCCAAAGCAACAGAAAGCGCTTTTCTACTTGCCGTAACATTCATAACTGCTCTGCTCTGCCCGTCAAGTTTATGGAAAAAGAGAAGTTTGTCTGTTTTTGAAGCAAGCTTTGGAGCCTCGAATACAGATGATATTTCTTCTTCAATATCCTGCACAAGTCCTGCATTTCTCATTTTTTGTATGAATTCACGCATCAGTAACCACTCCACCTTTCTCCTATATCATGCTCAACTCCAAGATGATCCAGTGCTCTTGCAACTACCATATCCACAAGATCATCTATTGTTTTTGGCCGGTGATAAAACCCGGGACTTATTACCATTACCGTTGCACCCGCTTCATTTAGGGAAAGCATGTTTTTAAGATGGATATTTGAAAGAGGCATTTCTCTTGCCATAAGTATACACCTTCTTCCTTCCTTCAAACAGACATCTGCCGCTCTTGTTATAAGATTATTTGAAAAACCTGCATTTATTGCAGCAAGTGTCTTCATGCTGCAAGGGATTATAATCATGCCATCATATCTGAAAGAACCGCTTGCTATCCCTGCAAACATGTCATTTTCATCATGATATGTGGCATTAAAACCGCTAAGGTCAACCAGCTCATATTCTGCAATCTTCTTTGCAGTATCAGATATTATTACATGGACTTCAGCGTAACCTGTTAAAACCTCAAGAAGCCTTTTTGCGTATATAATACCACTTGCACCTGTTACACCAACAACATATTTTTTCATCAAATTTATCCCCTTTTTTAGATTCATAACTATATAGAGTTTTTAAGAGACAGGTATTCTGACAAAAGCCCTTTAAATTTAAGGGAGGCCATTAACCGGATAATTCTTCATATTTATTTTAAGGCTACTGTGAAATTAAACTGAGCATTATATAATTAATTTATCCTGCCGAGTCAGTTTCTCAATATTAAGTATCTCATAAGCAGCCTCTTCAACACGTTTTCTGTTTTCTGAAGTAGTGTAGATTCCCAATCTCCACTGATTTCTCCGGGTTTCATTTAAAGTTCCTGTAAGAGGAGAAAGATCTTCAAGTAAAACAAGATCATTATGATTTCGAACCTGCACCTCTATAGACATTGATGAAGGGATCTGTGGAATATCGACAAGGATCTCCTCTTCACTAATACCTGAGGCTTCACTAATTGAAACAGCAATACTTCTTTCATCCTTTAATTCAATCAGTTTCTGAAGAGAGGGGAATTTTACCTGGTCCATACCGATGTATAATGCCCTTTTAAAGAGATTTCTCGAATAAAGATTTTTTGTCAAAAACCTTGCATTTTCAGAGGGTGAACTTAACATCCTCATGTAGAACATGCCATCATCCATAGATAAAAGCTCATTTAAATCCTCAAATTCTGTTGCTTGTAGATGTTCAAGAGCAGCATATTTTACCATAGCCTCAGCTATCCTACTGACATGGTGAAAATATACCGCAGGACGCATCAGAGTTCTGGCTATAAGAAGCGATTCGGCAGCATTAATACCATTTTCCTTAAGAACAAGCCCTTTTTCTGTTAAATTCGTGCTTCTTATAAGTCTATGCGCATCAACTGTCCCATAAGGAACCCCTGTGTAATGCGCATCCCTTAAGAGATAGTCCATTCTGTCTACATCCAGATCACCATGAATTATTCCGGAAAGTGGATGTTCTCCAACTACCATTGCACTGACTTCCCGGGGATCCAGATTAAGATCTGATAACTGATCAGCAATTGATCCCTCAAGAATTAAATAATCAATTTCCTGATGACTTTTCCCAAGGCATCTCTCCATCAATGATTCTGTTGCATGAGAATATGGACCGTGACCAATATCATGCAAAAGTCCTGAGACTGTGACCAAAGTTACCTCATCACCGGATAATCCCAGACTGAGACTCATAAGGCGTGCAAGGTGCATTGTCCCCAGGGAATGTTCAAAGCGGGTATGGTTTGCCCCCGGATATACAAGATTTGAAAAACCCAGCTGCTTGATATACCTTAATCTCTGAACAGGCTTAGAGTCTAAAAGAGGCAGTATTTTCTCATCTACCTCCACATATCCATGTACAGGATCCTGAATAATCTTCATTGGCAAAATTACCTGCTTTTCCAGACAATACTTATTGTCAGGATTGTTATCATTTATCAATAAAATATGCAGGATAATAAATCTATTTCCAATAAAATATTCTTTTTCCCTGAAAAATGCAGTAAATAAGTTCTGAAAAATTTTGATACCCGGAAAAATTCCTGAGTTAACGGTTTAATTCTCATGTTCACAAGATCTAATAAAGTACATTCATCCAAAACCAGGACAGAGATTAATTCTGTATTCTGCTGAATATATCTATAATAAGCTGCATAAAAAAATATAATGAAAATTACTTTCCTTTCTGGAGGGACGGGTACTCCCAAACTAATAAGGGGATTTCAAAAAAAAATACCTGATGAGGAAATATCAGTTATAGTCAATACTGCAGAGGACATGTGGATATATGGCAGTCATCTCTCTCCTGATATCGACACTGTTATGTACCTTTTTTCGGGTTTATTAAATACCAACACCTGGTGGGGGATCAGGGGCGATACAACAGTAACAAACGACTTCCTAAAAGAACTGGGGGAGGATATTTACCTCACACTTGGAGACAAGGACCGGGCAGTAAATATATCCAGAGGGAGGATGCTAAAAGAAGGTCTTACACTTACCCAGGCCACAAAAGAATTATGCAAAAAGATTGGTGTCAGGGCAGATGTAATTCCTATGACCAACTCTGAAGTTACAACCCAAATCCTGACAGAGAAGGGTCTTATACATTTTCAGGAATACTGGGTAAGGCATAGAGGAAATATCGGAATAAAAAAAGTTATAAGATCCTTTAATGAAAAGCCGAAAGCAACCGAAGAGGCATTAGAGGCGATAAAAAAATCAGATCTTGTTATAATAGGACCTTCAAATCCTGTAACCAGTATATCACCCATTCTTGAGTGTGAAGGTATTAAGGAGGCCTTAAAAGAGAAGATTGTAGTCTCGGTCAGTCCGTTTATTGGTGATAATCCTATAAGCGGCCCTGCGAAAGAACTCATGGAGGCATGGGGAATGCCACCAACATCAGAAGGAACTTATTCTCTTTACAGGGATTTTACTAATGTTTTCATTCAGGATATACGGGACAATATACTAATTGAGGATGCATTCCGGTTTGATACTCTCATGATAAATGAAAAGGTAAGCGAAGCACTTGCTGATGAAATAATCAGTACTGTCAGGGAATTAATCTAACCTATATATTTATATCAAACCTGCCTGCAGGTGTAATAATATGACCGATTATTATGCATTCAGCAGTATTGATACTGCAATTGATAAAACAAAACTCTTATTGTGGCCTTTTAACCGAAGTATATGGTTGAGAATTGCCCTTATCTCATTATTCCTGGGTGGTTTCTCATCCTTTAATCCTTTCCAGTTTAAAACAGGACCTCAGGATATGCCCTTCTCAGCTTTTGGATCTGAGGTATTTTTAAATGAATTGCCTCTTTTTCTTATAATTGTCGCAATCATCATATTAATAGCACTCATATTTACCTATATTTCAAATGTATTCCAGTTCCTGTTTGTTGACTGCCTTTCTAAAAAGGAATTTGCCATTCGTAAATATTTTCGCGAAAATATGGGAAGGGGAGCCAGATTATTTGGTTTTGAAATATTAATTGGTTTATTATTTTCAGCAATATTAGCAGTTATAATAGTCTTAATGTTTGGAGGAATTACTGATACTTTTACCGCACCTAATTTTGGATTTATCATCTCAATGTTTCTTGCAATATTTTTGCTCTGTATACCATTTGGAATAATTTTACTTTTTACAATTGATTTTGTCGTTCCAATTATGCTTAAAGAACAGTGCGGGGTTTTGGAAGGATGGAAAAAATGCTGGAAGGTTCTGCAAAAAGACTTGTGGCAGACAATAATCTATCTGATTATGAGAATAATACTTGCAATTGTAACATCAATTCTTATGCTTATTGTAATTATGATTGCAGCACTGATACTGGCAATTCCTTTCTTTATAGCAGGACTAATTGCAGTGGGACTTTTAGGAGAAGGTGTTTTCGGGACGGCTCTTATTATTCTGATTATTATCTACTTAATCTGCCTTATTCCAATTGCACTGATAATAAGTGTTCCCTTCATAACTTTCCTTAAACACTATACACTTGATGTTTTAGGAAATATGGAAGAAAAATACATAATGCTTCAATAAATAAATTCATAAATTTTTTAAAAGGATTTTAAATTTCAAAGTCAAAACGAACAAGAAAATTCAGATAGTTGTATAAGATTTCAAAAAATATTTTTTAATAACAAAATTTTTTTAATAAACTAATAAAAGACCTAATCACAATCAGCATCACTTTATTATTTAAAAGCAGAATAATCCTGCGAATGATTACTTTCATCTCCGGAGGACCTGATTCATTAAAACTTATCAGGGCATTTAGAAATCTTTTATATGATGATGAAATTGCAGTAATAGCCAATACCTCAGACTGTATCTGGTCTGATGGAAATATACTCTGTCCGGATCTGGATGATATAATGTATCTTTTCTCAGGGAACCTGAATACATCAAAATGGACAGGAATCAAAAGTGATACATATTCCACATTTAACATGCTTAAAAAAATATCACCTGAATCTAAAAACCTGCCAATAGGAGAAAAAACGCGGGCCGTAAGTATTGCAAGGAGCAATATTTTTAGAGAGGGCGGCAATTTAACTGAATCAACAGAGTATCTCTGCAAATATTTTGGGATAACAGCAAGAATAGTCCCTGCAACAGATAACAGATACTCTGCATATGCTGAAATTGATAATGAGATTCATTCAATCCCGGAATTCAGAGAAATTTACATGAATCATCCTGATGCAGAATTCAGGGCTTCAGTCAGGATTGATTCAAAAAAAATACCTGAAATTTCAGCTAAAGTAAAGGAGATAATCGAAATAAGTGATGCAGTTATAATCGGGCCGGGGAGAATAAATACAACATTATCCCCAGTTTTTGCTTGCAGAAATTTTAGGAATTTATTAAAAAACAGCTTTGTAATTTCGGTTCTCCCCTGCCTTCCGGCAGATTACTCACCAGAAAAATATCCATCATTTCATAAAATGCTCAATGTTTATCAGAGTATTTCTGACATAATTATCCAGGATATAAAAGAGGAGAGAGAAATCCCAGGCACAGTCAGACTGAACACCCGACTCAAATCAGTTCATAATGCTGAATCACTTGCATGGGAAATTATGTCAGTTATCAGAAGCCATTAAAATTAGGTTATTTAAGAAATCAAATGCAGCCAGTAAAAGATCAGATATCTTGCCAACAATTTTTATAAAACTATCAATATCCACGTCAGAATGCAAAAGTGAGTCCAGATCATCTATATTACCGACATCCAGACTATTTTGTCCGATATTTGATGAAATTGTCTGAGAAGAATATTGAGAAGACGTTGCAGTCTCTGTAGGAGTATTCCAGATTTCGCTCTTTACCGGAGCATCAAGATTTAGCTGACCATTCAGTTCAACTGCATACTGATATGCTAAACCCGCCTTATCTTCAGCCTGACCTGCATAATTCCTTGCCATTATAGTATCAGAATTTTGGAATTTATCTCCTGCAAGCACAAGAAGTGTCTTTGCATTATCATTGTATGATTTTATAACCCATACCCGAGAATCTCCGGATAACCCTTTTGATGATTCAAAATATAAAACCATTGAATCTACAGAATTGATCTTTTTTTCTGCCAGACTAATTGAATGCGTCGCCCATGATAAATCTAAAAGGTATTTTGACTCCTCTATATATGAATCGGCAGATGACAACAGACTGCTCTGAACAGAAGGATTTGAATACTTCGCTGTTGATATTGCATCAGCGGCATCTGAATATTTCTCTTCTGCAGATGTAATATCCACACCCTGCAGATACAGGCTATCTATTTCTGATCGCAGATTTGAAAGTTTAATCTCCATTGAATTCTGAATCTCTCCAAGTTCAGAAGGATTTAAAAAGATTCTTTCCACATTCTCTGAGGAAATGACACTGCCCCCTCCGTCATATTGTGTGACAGTAAAAATACTATAGTTTCCTGTAGTAACAACAGAAGGGACAGTGCCGTTTAATTTCAATTCAATAAGTGTCTGATAGGTCCGAGGATAATAAAGCTCAAAACCAGTTATTGTCTCATATCTTCCATTTCTTTTTGGCAACTCCTGCTTAGCGCCATCAATTATCGATGAAAAGAACCAGACAGGATCTCTCAAATCCGTATAAAATTCAATGGATTCAGCATTAGAATCAAAATTATATTGGACGGTATAATGACAAACAACATCCTCTCCGGGTGCAAGATTACCTTCCGGTTGTATATACCCCCATAATTCAAGATCATCATCAGCAAGTACCGGTACTGTAAATGAAAAGATGAGAGCCACAGAAATTATCAGAAGAAATGTTCTCCTTAAAGGATAAGATGACATATTTTATGATATATTATCATTTTTAAAAAGTTTTAATGTTTTTATTTCTCCTTTATGAGAAGTGTTGTAATTTTGCTGTTCATGACAACTGCCGAGCTTACACTTCCCAAAAGTAGTCTTTCAAGATTGGTCTTGCCCGTTGTACCCAGTATTATTATATCAGCACCGATCTCATCCGACAATAAGATTATTTCTTCCCTTGGATCTCCAAAACAGGTATGAAGAATAATATCTGTTCCCTCGTCACCCGATACCTCTTTTGCATGTGTCAAAATTCTATCAGCTTCCTTTGTGAGAATTTCATTCATTAACTCAGGACTGCTGTCAGAAGCATCTGTAGACGGGTCAAGCAGCATCTGATGCGTAAAAACATGCTGAACAACATATACTGCATGAAGCTCGGCATTTCTTATTTTAGCTTCGTGTATTGCAACATATAATGCCTTTTCAGATATTAATGACCCGTCAAGTGCAACAAGAATTTTTTTGAACATAAATATATTACTTACATGAAGTTGACTTAATAAATTATCTGTACAACTATTGACTTTCATTAGGTTTTTTTTACCACTTTTAAAAAACACTTACAAAACAAAAATAATGGTTAAAGACACACATTATTGCAGATATTATATGAGAATACCACTGAAGGATGTTACACCGGAATTAGAGACTGCAGAAGTCATAGGATGGGTTCATGAAATAAGAGACCTCGGAGGACTTGCTTTTTATATTCTAAGAGACAGAACCGGATTTTTACAGGCTGCTGTCATCAAAAAGAAGGCTCCGGAGGCTGTTTTAATAGCTGCAAAAGAAGTTTCACGAGAGTCTGTTGTCAGAATAAAGGGTGTTGTCAAAGAATCAGACAAAGCACCCGGCGGACGCGAAATAATACCGGAATCTTTTGAGATAATAAGCAAAGCCGAAACACCGTTACCACTAGATGTTTCTGATAAGGTACTTGCAGAAGTTGATACAAGACTTGACAACCGTTATCTTGACGCCAGAAGACCAAAGGTTGCAGCAATATTTCAGATAAGAAATGCGGCTACACATGCAATAAATGATTACTTCTATAATGAAGGATTTATAAATATCACGACTTCAAAGATTGTTGCAGCAGCAACTGAGGGAGGAACAGAGCTTTTTCCTATTGCATACTTTGAAAAAGAAGCATTTTTGAACCAGAGTCCGCAGCTTTACAAACAGATGATGATGGCGGCTGGTTTTGAGAAAGTGTATGAAATTGGCCCGATTTTCAGAGCTGAAGAACATAACACTACAAGACATTTAAACGAGGCAACCTCAATTGACGTAGAGGTCTCTTTTGCTGATCATAACGATGTTATGGATCTTTTGGAAAATGTAATTATTGCAGCATATGAGAATGTGGACAAAACATGCAGTGATGCCATAGAAACTCTTGGAGTAGACTTCAGTGTCCCGAAGAAAGGTTTTCCAAAACTAACCTATGCAGAGGCAATAGATATCGCAGCAGTCTCAATTGAAGAAGACATTGCATATGGCGATGATCTTTCTACATCTGCAGAGCGTGCAATAGGTGAGGAAATGGGAGAGCATTACTTCATCACAGACTGGCCTACCTCAATAAAACCATACTATGCAATGCCTTACGAAAACGAACCTGAGATCTGTAAGGCTTTTGATATGATGCATCCCAGAATGGAGCTTTCAAGCGGTGCACAGCGTATTCACCAGCATGATCTTCTGGTCGAACAGATATTACAAAAAGGCATGTCTCCTGAAGGATTCGAATTTTATTTGAAGCCATTCAAATATGGAATGCCGCCGCATGCAGGATGGGGTGTTGGTATGGAGCGTCTTATAATGACGATGCTTGATCTTCCAAACATCAGAGAGGCAGTATTATTCCCGCGTGACAGGCACAGAGTTACACCATGAAACTGACAAAAAAGATTCTTCCGACAACAGTCGTCGGAAGTTACCCTGCAGTCAAATCAAAAGGCTTAAAGTCACTGATCAGTCCACATTCAAAGGCACTGGAAACAGCAGTTGCTGATCAGATTGAGGTTGGAATAGACATCATATCATCAGGACAGATAAGAGGAGATATGATAACATCCCTGACTTCCCAGATGCCCGGGATACGGGATCAGAAGGTCACAGGCATAATAAAACCTACTCAAAAGCCAATGACTGCTGATGATACCAGGTATGCCATATCAAAACACCCGAAGGTCAAGGCAATGCTTGCCGGACCTTCAACCATCTCCCATGCCTTAAGAATTGATACACCAGTTTACAGAAACAGGGATGAGTTAATTCTTGACATGGCGCAAGTGATAGCAGCTGAGGCTTTAAGACTGGAATCACTGGGAATTGCAATATTTCAGATTGACGAACCAATCCTTTCAACAGGTGTTGCTGATATGAACACTGCATATCAGGCAATAAGTGCAATTACTGCCGTTTTAAGAGTCCCCACATGTATGCATGTATGCGGTGACATTGAAGGTGTCATAGACAATCTTATTAAAATGCCTGTAGACATACTGGATTTTGAATTTTCCTGCAACCCCGAGAATCTGGAGATTATATCAAAAAAGGAGCTTAATGGAAAACAGATAGGTTTTGGCGCAGTTGATTCCACATTCTCCGGCATAGATTCCATTGAAACTATCAAAACAAGAGTTGAGAAAGGTGTAGAGATATTCGGGGCAGAAAACCTTCTGGTAGATCCTGACTGTGGTCTTCGCATGCATTCACGCGAGGTTGCATTTGGAAAACTTAAAAATATGGTTCTGGCTACAGAAGAAGTTCGTTTAAATCTATAAAATATCATTAAATTAAGCTTAGGTTTTTTTGCATGGAAGAAAGATTTACAAATAACTTTGATTTTCTGAGATTTTTTGCTGCATCGCTGATAATTTTTTCCCATTGTTTTGCCCTTTATCTTGGATATTCCAACGTCTTTGTCTTTGACTGGCATCTCCTCATAGGACAATGTGGTCTTGCAACACTCCTTGTTATCAGCGGTTATTTAATTACCCAAAGCTGGGAAAGAAAACCTGATGTAAAAAAATTTTTCTGGAAAAGAGCTTTTAGAATAATTCCCGGAATGATCGCATCAATAATCTTTGTTATATTAATTATCGGCCCTATTGCAACAGATCTAAACATTCATGAATACTTCACAAATCTTTTGGATATCTCAACATGGACTGCAGTACCTTTTTATACAAATGGTGAGGCACTGGGTCTTTTTACCACAAACCCTGTAAATTATGTAAATGCACCCTTGTGGACAATCCCATTTGAATTTATGCTTTATCTGATTATTGCATCCCTTGGAATGGCAGGGATTCTTTTAAGGAAGAAATCAATGCTTCCACTTATATTTTCTACAGCTCTTTTATGGGCATTATGGTATGAAAATCCCGCATTAAACAAGATCCGTTTTGCATTATATTTTATGATTGGCTCATATATCTACCTAAACAGGGAGAAAATGGAGTATAAATTATGGATAACTGCAATTTTATGGATACCTGTTATTATTTTTTATAATTCACAGCTAATGTTCCTCTTTGCATTTATTGCAGTACCTTACACTGTCCTTTATATTGCACAGATTCCATCCGGGATTATTCACAAGTTTGGAAAATACGGAGATTTCTCTTTTGGCATGTTTATCTACGGATATCCGATTCAACAAACAATAATACACCTAATGCCTGATCTGGGAATTCCTCTTTTGATAATCCTGTCATATGCATTCACAGTCCCTATAGCAGTAATGTCATGGCACCTTATAGAGAAGCATGCTATGTTGCTAAAAAATAAAATCCCTTTTTAAGAAAATATAATAACATTGGTATTTAATCTCAGACAACCCTTCCGGTTGTTGAAAGTTCAATCCCAAAAGACATAATATTGTAGGGATATGCCCTTTTTGGTATATCACTGCCTGAGATTTTATTTAAAGTAAGACTTCTCTCTATTTCATTCCCATGGAGATTCTCAGAAAGTGTTATGAAAATGTCAGCATAACGGGTAATTCGGGCCACCTCTGCAGGGGAATGAACTCCCTTGTACACTATAAACAAAATATTGCCGCCGTTTTGTTTGATTTTTTCAGTTCCCTTTGTTAAAAGATCAACTGCACCATCAATCCCAAACTTCAGAATAACTGTAGAGAGAGAGTCAACTACAACCCATTCCCCTTTCATCGTAGCAGTTAATTCAGAAATACTGAGATTTTCCGCTTCTGTCATCCCGTCTTTTGCAATATTATCTAATATAAGGTATGCACTTTCCCCTGACTTGTCAGCAAGCCAGAACTGTTCCGCAAAAAGATCTGATCCTGAAAGTGCATCGCCAAATACAATCATGGATTTTCCTTTTGGTATACCTCCTCCAAGCTGAAAATCAAGGCCTGAAATACCCGTAGATCTCTTATCTGACTTAAAAGAAGATATCTGCTCAATATCAGGGGTCATAACTTATATTTTATGTAAGTTTTTAAGGATAAAAAATATATCCGGAAAAAATTTAATTCTATGATTTTTTGGAGATTATCTCTTCATTGCAAAATTTTTCACGGAGTTCACGCCGCAGAAGTTTCCAGCCGTTTACACGTGGAAGCTCCTTTATAACAATATACTCTCGTGGAACTTTATACCTGGCAAGTCTTTTTCTGCCGAACTCAATAAGGGATTTCAGATCAAGAGTTCTCCCTGATGCCGGCACAACCGCTGCAACAGGAATCTCCCCCATGTGTATATGGGGACACCCGAATATTGCAATATCATCAACATCAGGGTGCTCTATCAGGACTTTTTCAACCTCCGTCGGATAGATTTTCCAACCGGACATTACAATCATATCTTTTTTCCTGTCAGTGATTGCCAGCATCCCATCCTTATCAAGATAGCCGATATCCCCTGTTAAAAACCACCCGTCAGGTAAAAATACTCTTTCTGTCTCTTCAACCATATTCCAGTAGCCTTGAGCTACAGCAGGGCCACGGAGTGCTATCTCGCCTGTTTGAGTTACTGCGATTTCCTTTGAAGAGTCAGCCGTATCAACAATCTTAACCTCAGTATAACCCACCGGGCGGCCTACACTTCTGAACTCGTCTGCATAGGCATAATCCTCGGGTCGGATAGACGTACCTGTTCCCACAACTATTGTTTCTGAAAGTCCATACGCATTAACAACAGGAACGTTGAAACGTCTGAAAAAATCACCCCAAACGCTTGGATGAAGAGGACCTCCTCCACTAATCATCTCTCTTACAGATGCAAACATTTTTTCAGTGCCGGTCTCTGTTTTTAAAAGAGAGTGAATTACCGGAGGCATTCCGGCAACCACTGTTGCATTATAATTTTTAACCAGTCTGATATACTCATCAAGATCAAATTTTTCCATAATAATCCAGGTTGCACCTGCTTTTAAGGCAGATATCCCCCAGGAAACACCTACATGAGCCATAGGATATATACCAAGATATACATCATCAGAACATAATTCCAGTAGATCGCATTCTGCATCGAGTGCCGCCATCCAGTTTCCATGAGTTAACATTGCGCCTTTCTGATTCCCTGTCGTTCCTGATGTGTACTGCAGCTGACAAAGGGAATCAAAACTGCAATTTACAGGCGGGATATAGTCAGGCATTGATGAAATTAATTTGTCCCACTCAGACGTTCCTGTTACAAAAATACAGACTTCTGATAGATTACCTGAACATGCATTTTCTACTATATTTTTTCCGGATTTATCCGTCACTATTCCTGCAGCACCGGAATTTTCCAGCATATAAAAAACTTCAGATTCGCTAAGTGCCTTATTCAAAGGTACAGCAACTGCCCCTATTCTCCAGATTGCAAAATAAAAAAGCAGATATTCAGGAATTGATGGAAGATATATACAAACCCGGTCCCCTTTGCAAATTCCTGAAGAGGAAAGCATATTTGCAAGACGGCATACAGATTCCAGCATTTGCGCATATGTATAATATCTGTCTTCTGAGGGTAACAGCAGTGCTTTCTTATCCCCTAATCTTTTATTTACATCAAGAAATGTCGTACAGTTCGACAAAATATACCCTCCTTTGAAACTCAAGCCAGAAAAATTCAGATCTGATATGTATAATTATGCTCATCATAGCATAAAAATAACTAAAAATTATTAAATTAATGATTATTTACTGGTATTCAACAGGTTGAACCTGTGCAGGAAGACCGCCTTTGAAATGCTGCTTAATTCTCGCATACTGCTCTCTTAAACGTTCATTCATCATTGGATGAACTTTTTCAAGAGCCTTATTAAAGTGAATCTCGGAAACACATCTTTTACCTTCACGCATCGCAAACATTGCTGCCTCACGGCATAAAAGCTCAAGATCAGATCCAACATAACCGGCTGTTTTTGCAGAAATATTGACCAGAAGCTCATCTCTTATTGGATCTTCCAGGTAAAGGGCATTTTTAAGAAGCTGCATTACAATAATCTTTCTCCTGCGTCCTGGCGATAAAACAGATAATTCTTTCTCCTCGCGATCAATAAAGCAGGATTTCAATTCATCAATAGCTATCTTTCTGTTGATTGAGAAATCTCTCTTCCTGCTAAGACGGTTAAAAGCCTCTTCAATTTCATTCTCATCGTAGGTTTCTATGAATTCAATTGCCTCATCAATAACAGATCCCTCAATGGGCATATATTTTGAATGGATCTGTAGAATTCTCATTCGAGATTTTTTGTCAGGTTCTCCCACGAAAACAAGCCTGTCAAATCTGCCTGCTCTTAGTAATGCCGGATCTATCATATCAGGGCGGTTCGTTGCACCCATCACAACAACCCCGGTCAGATCTTCCAGTCCGTCAAATTCGGTAAGAATCTGATTTAATACACTTTCAATAACTCTTGATTCCGAGCCTCCGCCCCGTGCAGGAGCAAGAGCATCAAGTTCATCAAAGAATATTATAGAGGGAGCCACCTGACGTGCTTTTCTAAAGATTTCACGGACTGCACGCTCACTCTCACCAACCCACTTTGATAACAGCTGAGGACCTCTTACTGGTATGAAATTAGCGCCGCTCTCGTTTGCGACAGCTTTTGCAATAAGAGTCTTTCCCGTTCCCGGGGGACCGTATAGCAAAACACCCTTCGGAGGCTGTATTCCAAGAATTTCAAACCTTTCCCGGCGTGTTAAGGGGTATTCCACCGCCTCACGAACTTCTTCTTTCTCATTAGTAAGCCCGCCAATATCAGACCATTTTACATGAGAGACCTCAAGGAATACCTCACGCATTGCACTCGGGCTAATCTCTCTTAATGCATGACGGAAATCACTGATTTTTATCTCCATTGATTCAAGGACTTCCTGAGGTATCTCTTCAGATTCAAGATCAATATCAGGCAGATATCTTCTCAAAGCTCTCATCGCCGCTTCACGCGCAAGAGATGCCAAATCTGCACCTACAAAGCCATTTGTCTTTGATGAAAATTCATTCAGCATCATTTCACGTTTTTTGTGAACTTCATCAGCAATAATCTTGAATTCTTCTTCAAATTTCTCTTTTGCATCCCCTTCGACTGATTCACACTCTTTTCTCTTTTCAAGAATCAGGTTTTCACCTTCTATTGGCATCCCTCTGGTGTGTATCCTGAGAATTTCAAGCCTGTCCTCCTCACCCGGGACTCCAATCTCAATCTCCCTGTCAAATCTTCCGGGTCTTCTAAGAGCCTGGTCAATCGCATCAAGCCTGTTTGTCGCACCAATAACGACTACCTGACCTCTCTCTTCCAGACCATCCATCATTGTAAGAAGCTGTGCCACAACTCTCCTTTCAACCTCTCCTGTGACATCCTCACGTTTAGGCGCTATTGAATCAAGTTCGTCGATGAAAACAATTGAAGGAGCATTCTCCTCGGCCTCATCAAAGATCTCCCGAAGACGCTGCTCACTCTCACCATAATATTTAGAAATTATTTCAGGACCTGCAATTGAAATAAAATGCGCCCCGCTCTCATTTGCAACAGCCTTTGCAATAAGAGTCTTTCCAGTTCCGGGGGGACCGTATAGCAAAACACCCTTTGGAGGATCAATTCCAAGCTTTCTGAAGAGTTCGGGATGTCTCATCGGAAGTTCAATCGTCTCTCTGACATTCTGAAGCTCTCCTTTTAAGCCTCCGATATCCTCATAGGATATCATTCTTAATCCTTCAAAGCCTGCGGCAGGTTTGTCTGAAAACTCTATTTCCGTATCGCGTGATATAATAACAGCATTCTCAGGTTCAATAAGCACCACCTTAAACGCAACAGTCTGCGGCTGCATAAAAGGAAGTCCTGCAACAACAGGCACACTGTCATCTTTTACTACAGGATAATCAATCAGCCTTGATATTGCGCTGTTATAATTTATCGGAAGCTGTTTGGGAAGATCTTCCGGTGGTGCAAGAATAACAGTATCTGCTGCAATAACGCTTTCCACAGGAGTTATTGTTACCCTGTCACCTATGCTTACGCCGGCATTCATTCTTGTATAATTATCAATGCGAATCTTCTCCTGATTCCAGTCATTGACCATCATTCGCCATACCTTGGCAACAGTGCGGTTCTTTCCGTTTATATATATTAAATCTCCCGGAGAAAGATGGAGATGAAGCATTGTTTCCGGATCAAGTCTTGCTCTGCCCCCTCCCTGATCCTCAGGATAGGCACTGTCTACTTTCAAGCTTATCATAGAACTACCTAACACTCATATATGCAATCGTTTATAAGTACTTGTCAGTTATGAGAATCCTCCTCTTTGATCCATTTCAGGGCGCTGCGGGCGACATGATAATAGGTGCTCTTCTAAGTCTTGGTGCCGACAAAAAGTCAGTTGAAAAGGCAATGTCTTCGGTTGTTGCAAAACCGGACTTCACCATTGTAAAAAAATGCGGAATATCTGCACTAAAAGTTCAGACAAATGCGGATAAAACTCACAGAAATCTGGATCAGGTATTAGAGATCGTAGAGAAGGCTGCCGCATCAAAAGATGTTATTGATATGTCTAAAAGAGTCTTTGAAAGGATTGCAAAAGGTGAGACGGCAGTCCACGGCGTTCTTAAACACTTTCATGAAGTTGGCGCAGATGATGCTATTGCAGATGTTCTGGGAGCCTGCACAGCATTTTTGTCGCTAAAAACTGATGCAGTGTATATAAAGCCTGTGAATCTAGGGGATGGATTTGTGAAGACCGAACATGGCAGAATGCCTGTACCTGCACCGGCAACAGTTGAAATTTTAATAGAATCAGGTCTGAAAACATTTTCTGAAAATAATCCTAAGTATGGTGAATTATGCACACCAACAGGAGCCGCACTTCTCTCTGAATTTTATCAGAAAAATCAGTTACAGCCGGCTGGAAAAATTTTATCTGTGGGGTATGGAGCAGGAACAAAAGACTTGGAGGACATACCAAATGTTTTGCGGGCGGCAATAATTGAATCTGACAATCAGTATAAAGATTATGTCGAAATTCTTGAAACTAATGTTGATGATATTACAGGAGAAGTGCTTGCATACACAATGCAGCGTGTAATGGAAGAGGGCGCACGTGACATTTCATCAATACCCGTCACGATGAAGAAAGGAAGAAACGGTTTTTTGATAAGAGTCATATGTTCACCTGATGATTCAGACAAATTTGTCAGAATTCTATCAGAAGAGCTTGGAACACTCGGAATACGTCATATGCAGGCCGTCCACAGATCAATTCTGAAGAGAACCTTTGAAACAGTGAAACTTTCTATAAATGGTGAATCCTACAATATAAATGTTAAAATTGGCTGGATAGAGAATAAACCTGCAAATCTAAAAACTGAATTTGAAGATGCCAGAAGCTGTGCACAAAAAACAGGTCTTCCAATAAGGGAGATAACATTAATGGCAGAAGATATCGCCCGAAAAAAGGTAAATAAACGCGAGGTTACGAAATAATGGATATTTCCAAGATAGAAACGGGTTGTAAAGGTTTTGATGAACTTCTCGGCGGCGGACTTGAAAGAAAAACAATTACTCAGATATATGGCGAACCTGCAGCAGGAAAAAGCACAATTGCAACGATGAGTGCAGCAAGCGTTTTGAAATCAGGCAGATCAGTCATAGTAATTGACAGTGAGGGGTTCTCTATTGAAAGATTCAAACAGATTTGCGGCAAAGATGCTGAATTATTATCAGAAAAATTGTTTCTGTTTGAACCTCTGGATTTTACAGAACAGGGTCTTATGATTGCAGAGTGCGATCCGCTTTTAAGAACAAATGATATAGGATTAATTATTCTGGATTCTGCTACTGCATTATACAGAACCGAATTGGGGCATGCAGGAGAAGGGCAGAAAAAACTTGGAAGACAGATTGTGCATCTATTAGGATATGCAAGACGATACAATATTCCCGTACTTGTTACTAATCAGGTTTTTATGGATATTGAAAATGAGACACTTTCAGGACTTGGAGGGACATCTCTTAAACATATTTCTAAAATAATTATAAGGGTGGAGAAATTTCTAAATCATAGAAGAGCCGTCCTTGAGAAACACAGATCAAAAGAGGAAGGCGGATCTTTTGAGTTTAAGATGGTAAATGAAGGGATTAAAGAGATATAACTCCATAAAATACAGTTTCTGCAGGCCCCTTCATCTTTGCACGGCCATCTGAAAGTAAGATTGTAAGAGGACCTCCTCTTGTATTTACAAGAACAGTATCACTGGTTTTTTTGGTTTTAAATGCAACAGCAGCAGAAGCAGTAGAGCCTGTACCACAGCTGAAAGTCTCATCCTCAACACCCCTTTCATATGTGCGTATTGTTATCTCATTTTCTCCTGTAACTTCTGCAAAATTTACATTTGCACCTTCAGGAAATGATTTATGAAAACGAATTTCAGGCGCAATACCACATAAATCTGTTTTATCAACCGATTCTGTAAAAATAACTGCATGGGGAACACCTGTGTTTGCGGCATATACTGTAAGGCCATTTATTTCCTCTAGATATTCACCACTTCCAACAGCAGGAATGTCAGCTCTCTCAAATTTCACATATCCCATGTCAATTGTTGCACTGAATTCATCACCATTGTATTCAACCTCAACGTCTAAAACGCCCGCTAATGTTTCAACACTGCATTTTTTTTCCACATATTTCATGTCATAGGCATACTTTGCAAGGCAGCGTATTCCATTTCCACACATCTCAGCCTCACTTGCATCCGGCTGGATAAGCCTCATTCCTACATTAGCCTTTTTGGAACGTGAAATAAATAAAATTCCGTCTGCCCCCACTCCAAAACGCCGATCACAATAAAGTTTTGCAAACTCGCCCTTCATATCCTCTGGTATAACAACACCGTCTGTTTCATCGATTAAAACAAAGTCATTCCCATTTCCCTGAAGTTTTACAAAATTAATCTCCATCCTTATGCTCACCTTTATTATCAGAATTTATTTTACATTAAGTAACTAACTTTCTAAAAAATTTCAATACAACCAGTAAAAAATAAAAAAATAAGTTTTTATTTGCCCCATTTCTCAAGAGCAATTCTAAGTTCATTATGATTTTTTGCATACTCTTCAGGAGAAACGCCTTCCATGAAAGCATCAACCGCCTGTCTCATTGCAGCAGCACCTGCTTTTGTACCTTCCGGATGGCCATGTATACCGCCGCCTGCCTGAAGTATTATGTCTGTCCCAAGTCCTGATAATTCAGATTGAACCTTTCCGGGATGAAGTCCGCCGCTTGCGACTGGGAATACGGATTTTAATTTAAACCAGTCCTCAGTCAGAACTTTGTTATCCTTCTTTAACTCAAGAGGATAATTTCCCATCTTACCACTAACCGTACCGGTATGAAGTTGGTCCCCACCCGCCATTCTTACAAGGCGCGCAAGTGGCCGCATTGCAATTCCATGTTTTTTGCTTCTTGTCATAGCAGCATGCATTGTCCTGTGAACATGAACCGGGACATTAATGCCCGATTCTTCAGATAATGCCTCCACTGCTGAAAAACCACATGTAATGACATCAACCATAACAGCATTTGCTCCACATTCAATTGCCTTTTCTGCACGTTCAACAATCCGGTCAGCCCTGTCAGAGACGTTTGCCGCATAAAGAATTGTACGCCCTGTTTCTGACATAGCTTCATCAAGGCGCGCCATAACAGACTCCACTCTCTCTGTAAGCGGGCAGAACTTCTGGTTTGTCAGGGTTTCGTCATCTTTTATGAAATCAACACCACCTGAAGCTGCAAGATAAGCCACCTCTGCGGTATCTTTAGGAGTCAGGCCTACTTTTGGCTTTATTATTGTACCTACATGAGGACGGAGTGTCCTCTCAGTGCCAATAAGTTTTCTTACACCCTCAATACCAAATTTGGGGCCTTTAAAAGCTGTAAGTTCTGGCGGAAGGTCAATATCCAGAAGTCTTACAGAATCAAGTCTTCCAAGACCAAACAGGTTGCCTGCGACAACAGAAAGATACTGGGCAATATTGCCGGGTTCAAATATCTCAGTCGGATAATGTATCTTTGTAATATAGCCCTCACCCAAAGGCTCTACGCATTCAACTGTACCGTCAAGTCTTTTTATATAATCAGCCCTTGTTGTAAGATCGGTCCAGGTACCGGTTGTTTCCTCATCAGCAATCGCCTGTGCAGCAATTTCAGGCGTTGTATCAGAACGTGGCTCAAAATAATAAAATGCAGTTACATCAGCCATAATTATCAATCCCTAAATAAACCCTTATAAGTAATTTAGTTATTGATTCATTCAAAAAGATAAATGCCTGAATAATGCACACATTACACTATAATTGGGATACTAACTTATGAGAACCGCAGTTGTATTTGACAGTGCAGGAACACTTCTTCATACTTACCGGATAGCAAAAGACATATTAAACAACAAAACTGTTGAAGGGGTTGAAACTACAACCCTGACGTGTTCTGCCAGGGGTAGAGCCCTGGTTCTTCTTTATGCACATTCACAGAATATTGTTAATGCTCCAGGTGAAGAGCTCCTCTCATCATATTTAAGCAATAACAGGATTAAATTTGGAATTGCATGCTCCTGTGGAGTAGTTTCAATGTCAGAAGTATCAGACATATTATATTCCGACAATGAAGCAAAACTGGCTGATCTTCAATCCTGCATAAAATCAGTATGGAACTGCTGTAAGAAACTCCCTGTTGTGGCAATGAACAGCGGGGTTATTGTAAACAAAAATATCAACAGGATAGAATATGCAATAACATCCGGCGGCAGACCGTTTTCAGGAGCCAAAAAAACAATACAAACCCTTCAGGAGATGGACATTGCAACATATGTAGCCTCAGGAGACCGAACTGACAAGCTTATGAAAATGGCTGATTATCTTGGCATACCTCACGGAAATATTCACGGTGTCGCAACGCCGTCAATGAAAGCCCAGATTGTCAGGGACTTAAAATTGCAATATGATAAAGTAATTATGGTTGGTGACGGTGTCAATGACATCTCTGCAATGAAAGAAGCCGATATTGCCATACTAACAGAGCAACAAAAAAGTAAAAAACCAGCAGTTTTATTGAACGCAGCCGATTTTATTATAACAGACGTATCAGAGGTTATAGGAATTGCAGATGAAACACAAAAAAATCTCTAAAATGATGAAAAAATGTTGTTACAATATAAAGACTAATAAAAGACAGCCACAAATTTTTTTATCAGAAAATATATTTGAAAATTTCAACCATATGTTTTATGAAAAATGCCGTCAGGTATCATTATAAAATAAGTGAGGAGAACTTTTCAATGCATTTCAAAATGGCAGGTCATAAAGTCACCTGTAACCAAACAAAATTTTGTTGATTACTGCTAAACCGAATTATATATTAAAAAAACACTACATTTAGTTATCGAGGATAAGTCTTATGGCCCCATTAATCACGGTTGAAAATTTAAACAAGGAGTTTAACGGCACCCCCGTCCTTAAAAATATCAGTTTTGTTCTGGAAGAAGGAGATATTCTGGGAATAATAGGAAGAAGCGGCGCAGGAAAAACCGTTTTGATGCATCTGATAAGAGGTGTCGATGAAGCGCCGACGTCAGGAAGGATAATTTACCACATATCTGCATGCAACAAATGCAGTCATATTGAGCTTCAGAGCAGATCCGGTGAAAAATGTCCTGTCTGCGGAGGAGAATTAATTTCAGAAGATGTTGATCTGTGGGATGAGAAAAATGCAAAACTAAAACGAAGAATAATGACAAGAACGGCAATAATGTTCCAGAGAACATTTGCTCTCTATGGAGATGATCGAGTCATTGAAAATGTTATGCATGCACTAAACGACATCAATTATCCTCCCGAAAAACAGGTATCAAGGGCTGCTGATCTCCTTGATGAAGTAAGACTTTCTCACAGGATGATGCATATTGCACGTGATCTGTCAGGTGGAGAAAAACAACGTGTTGTCCTTGCACGACAACTTGCAAAAGAGCCCTTCATGCTCTGTGCTGATGAGCCAACAGGGACTCTTGATCCGCGCACTGCAAATATTGTTCACCAGATGCTAAAAGATGCATCTGTTGGAAATAATATGGCAATGATGGTCTCATCGCACTTTTCACAGATCATCGAAGAGATATGCAGCCGTGCTATCCTCCTTGAAGACGGGGCTGTAAAAAGAATAGGAAAACCACATGAGATTATCGAATCCTTCATGGAGGATGCTCTGGACAATGAAACCTTTGAAAAGTGTAAAATTGGTGAGGATATACTCCAGGCACGCGATGTTCTTAAACGCTATATCACCGTTGACAGGGGCATGATTAAAGCAGTGGACGGAGTTTCATTCAATGTTTCAGAGAGAGAGATTTTTGGAATAATCGGAACAAGCGGTGCAGGTAAAACTACATTATCAAGAATTATATCCGGAATAATTGAGCCTACAGGAGGTGAAATGAATATCCGAATCGGTGATAAATGGATTGATATGACAAAACCCGGCATTGAAAACCGGGGCAGAGCTAAAAGCTATATCGGCCTTTTGCATCAGGAATATGATCTCTATCCTCACAGGACTGTTCTTGACAACCTGACAGATTCTATCGGGCTTGAATTCCCTAAAGAACTAGCAATGAGAAAAGCAATTATTACTCTGAAAATGGCTGGTTTTACCGAAGAAAAGAGCAAAGATATATTAAACAGACTTCCTGACCAGTTAAGTGAAGGAGAAAAACACCGTGTTGCTCTGGCTCAGGTATTAATCAGAGAACCAAGAATAATTCTTCTGGATGAGCCTACAGGCACAATGGATCCTATAACAAAAATTGATATTAAACACTCCATTATGCATGCAAGGGAAGAAATGGATGAAACCTTTATTGTAGTTTCACATGACATGGATTTTGTACGTGACATATGTGACAGAGCTGCTCTCATGCGCAATGGAAAGATAGTGAAGATAGGGCCTACAGCAGAAGTTCTTGAATTCCTTACACAGGAAGAGAAAGAAATAATGTCCAAACCTGAATCCTGAGGTGAGTGAAAATTGATTACAGTCCACCTTGATGGACAAAAAAAAGAGATCAAAAAAAAGGCAAAATTAGGGAGTCTGATACCAGGACTACCCCAAAAATATTCGGTTGCTATTATCAGGCCCTCAAAATCAAAAGAGTCTGCAACAAAAAATATTCGTCTTATAACATCCGCCGGAGAAGTCGTTCTTGAGCTTAATCCCGCAGGGATGGCTATTTTCTCAGAAGACCTTTTTAAAAAGTCAGTCGCGGATGAAATTTCCAAAAAAAAGTTATTAGTTAAATGGACTGACAGACAAACTGTTTCTTTTGGCACATTGAAAACATCAATTGTTTCTGACAAAAAACATCACCGATATGAAAAAAATGATGTGATTTTAGGCTGTGGAGGATATGACCCTGAAAACTCTTTTCTGATTTTTTCAAAGATGCCTCATTTTGCTGATCATGGTGGAGATGAATCTGGAGGGGTGATAGGCAGCATAGTAAGCGGCCGAAGTACTCTCGAACGATGGAGAGCAAAAGACAGCATAAGTTCCTTTGAAAGAATAATAAGCCGCGAAGATACGAGTGATTCATTCACAACAACTGACAGGGACCTAATCCTTGAAGACGGAATGGAAATAATCACGCACGTTCAGATATCAGCCAAAGGGTATAGTCAGGATAAAATAAGCACTGATGCCTCAAACAGCGTTGAACATATGCTGATTGCATTAAAAAACGGCGAATTTAAATCAGACATGTGTTCCTCCGGCTTTATCAGGGATGAATCCATGAAAAAATCGATTGTCCCCCAAGAGGTAAAAGGATCACGTCTTGAAGGAACAGTTACTGTAAGAACCAAAGGAAAACTTACAGGAAGTCTTTACATATATACAAAGGATATTCCGGGTAGCCCGAATCATACTGTTACTGGAAGGGTTGTACATGGTATTGAGCTTGTGAAATTAATCTCTCAGGGAGAATTAATATCTGTAAAAACAACTCCCGCACAGATTGATCTTAGAGGACTTTCGTTAAAAGAAGCCATTGAAATATCTGATGAAAACGGCATTAAAGTAGATTATGACGATGATACAGGTGAACGTATAGTAATAGAGCAGATTCCGCCAAACACAATGGAAATCCTAAAAACAGGTATTGTATCTATTAAAACAGTTCCTTTGTCAAATGTGATTGGAATTAAACTTGATGACATAAAGGCACCAAAAACATGTGCAATTTTTAGGGAAGTAACCGGACTTAGATGGTACAAAATAGGAATGATGCCTATCATCTTTAAATTTGAAGATGTTACTCTCTTCCAGCCAAAAGTATCCACAAAGATTACAATCAACAATGAAAACACCCCGACTGAAGAGATACCTGCAAATACACTTGCAATGACAAACGATTCCAGAAAAAGCACAGGACTTGTTGGTGTCAGAACATCACCAAACAGCGAATTTGGCCCTACCTCCGAGCCGTTTTTCGCAACAAACGTAATCGGCGAGATAATTGACGCTGATAAGATCTCATCTTTAAAAGAGGGTGAGATTATCTACATACGGGAGAGCTAATCTTGGCTAATAAAGAATATAAACCCGAATTCTCAGGAACAGTTACGAAGTATGTATTTGTGGAATCACCCGATACAACTCCCCAGCAGCTTGCAATAAAAGCATATGAGATCTCAAAGGGGGTTATGATCAAAGAAACCTGTTTCGGCCTTCAAGTTACAGGAGAACCATCAGAGGTTACCAATCTTATAAATGAGCTGCGGAAGACAGACCCTGCGCATATTTTTGTAAAAGACAGGGGTTTTCCTCCAGGTGATCCAAGACGGTGCCGGGCAAACCTGGGAGGAGCACGACCCGGATATTATGGCCATGAATTTGAGATGGGTCTGATAAGATTTGTCTCACGAGGTCTTTTAAAAATGAATGCCGGTGAAAAAGCAGAAGCTGCAATAATTGAAACAATAAAAAGAAGGGAAAAATCACAACTCTCTTTAGAGAGACTATTAAAGACTATAAATTCAGAGGAGCCCTGAAAAATGTCAAAGGTTTTTATCTATCCATCCACTAGCCTGATTCTCTCAGATATGGTTGAGCGATTTGGGCACGAACCTCTGGGTGTGGCAATTGCAATTCGTGAAAGAATACAAACACCTGGACTTGATTCTCCGCCACTTCAGATGACACCTGAAGATCCTAAAAAAGGTCTCAAATATGCGGCTGTTGAAGTTCCTTCTGGAGTAAGAGGGAGAATGGCACTTTTCGGACCTCTTATAGAAGAAGCAGAAGCTGCAATAATCATCAATGATTCGGATCTTGCATTTGGCTGCATGGGATGTTCAAGGACAAATGAGCTTGTCAAATTTTCTGTAAGACAACGAAAAGAGATACCCGTACTTGACCTCAATTACCCATCAGATGAAGAGGAAGGACTCGCATTTGTACAGTCAATAAAAGAATTTCTGGATAGTCTGACGAAAAAATCTGGTGATAGGAAGGAGGTATAAAAATGAACGGGGAACAGCCTGTAAGAGTCGCCCAGCTTTCCTGCGGACCCGAACACAGCGGAGTTCAAAAAGAGATTTATGAGGCAGCAGCAATGGTCAACGCGGAGATGTTTTTCCCTGACGTAGCCCTTGCTGATATCAAAAAAGCCTATCTTGATTTTGGTCTTGAAGCAAAGTCTGCAGATTTAAAACTTGCAATTGCAAGAGCAAAAGCACTTGTTGATGGTTCAGTTGAGGCTGATGCGGTATTTATCGCAACCTGTTTCAGATGTTCTGAAGCTGCGATTGTAAGAAACGAGCTTCGGAGATATATTCTTAATAATTCCTCTCTTCCGGTTGTAAGTTACTCCTTTACTGAAAGAACAAAAGCAGGAACTCTTCTTACAAGAATGGAGGCACTGACGACAATTGCAAAAAGAAGAGCTCTTCTGGCACGTGAAAAACAGGTAGGTTTAACCCTTGGTGTTGATTCCGGTTCATCAACAACAAAGGCTGTTGTTATGAAGAACGATGAAATAATCGGAACGGGCTGGACACCAACAACCGGTGTTATCGACAGTGCTGAGACTGTAATAACTTCAGCGCTTGAAGAAGCCGGCATAAAGCTCTCTGAAATTGAAGCAATCGGAACCACAGGATATGGGAGATACTTAATCGGCGATAAGTTCAAAGCCGATCTTATTCAGGAAGAACTGACTGTCAACTCAAAAGGAGCGGTTTATCTGGCAGGACAGCAACATGGCGAGGCTACAGTCATCGATATTGGCGGAATGGATAACAAAGCGATATCAGTACAGGACGGGATTCCGGGAACATTTACGATGGGTGGTATATGTGCCGGTGCATCAGGGCGTTTTCTGGAGATGACTGCAAAACGTCTTGGTATTGAGATTACTGAACTGGGACCTCTTGCAATGGAGGGTTTTTCCAAAAACGTTCCGATGAACAGTTACTGCATTGTATTTGGAACACAGAGTCTTGTAAACGCCCTTGCAGAAGGCCATTCCAAGGCAGATGTTGCAGCAGCAGCATGCAGAAGTGTTGCAGAACAGGTATTTGAACAGCAGCTGCAGGAAGTCGATATAAAAGAGCCTGTAATAATGGTCGGCGGAACATCACTTATAGAGGGTCTTGTAAGAGAGATGGGCAGACTTTTACAGACAGAGATAGTAGTTCCGCCATATTCGCAATTTATTGGGTCGGTAGGCTCAGCACTGTTATCATCAGGATTTATCGGAGATAAATAAATATGGCAATTGATTATTTTGAGGTTGAATGCCGCGAGGAGACAGGCAGGAAAGCGTATCTTGAGATTGCATCAGACGTTTTGCAGGATCTTGACCTCATAAAAATAGTCAGCAAAATTCATATTTATATAGACCTTGATTTTCCATTCTTCCTTGCTGTTGGAAAGACCAGAAAACTTCCACCTATGGTAAAAATCAGAGATTTTTCAAATGTTATGGAATCAGAAGGAAAGATTATTCTAAACATCTCTGATGAAACATATCTCTCACAGATGCTCACTGTTCTCTGGGATAGATTCGGACGCGATTTTATTGAACAGCCCGACAGATTCACAGTAGTGATAAGCGCAGAACTAACCGGAGTAAGTGAAATAGAAGAGATGATTGTTTATGATCCCAGTGTATCAATGTATAAGGATCTGATATATGCCCTGCAATGGATTGCACCTGAAGGATTTAAAGTCAGGCGGGAATGGATAGATAAAGGAAGATTCTATTACATTGCAAGTGAAAATACGCTTCCTCCAGGGATTTTAGATACAATAGTTGCAGAAAAAATTAAACTAATATCGGAGGTCTGAAAATGACTCTTGTACCCATAACCTACAAAGGTGGCATTTACAGGCATGATATAATAATTGATCTGATAGATGATCTCGGCGGATACATCGTACAGAAGCATATTATTGCACAGGATGTCGTTCTCCAGTCCCTGGTGCCAAAAGATGATATTGAGCTGATAAGAAAAATGGGCAGACCGCTTGGAGGAGATGTTATTGAATCTCCTCTTGTCGGAACAGAGATTGCGGTTGTTTCACCAAGTCTTGACATTCACCATCTGCCACATACATCCTGTGATGCTGCTGAATATATGAGGCGTTCAGGTGCCAAAACAAATATGATAGGCCTTTCAAGAGGCTTTGGGAAACGTATTGCCAATCTGAATTTTGAGGAACGGGATGTCATAAATGAACATGACTGTGCGGTATTTCTGCTTGGAAATTTTGAGGAGTGTATCAGGCACAAACTTCCGGCATTGAGAAGAGGAATTCATGTACCTATTATTCTAACAGGCGGTCCTGATGTTGAAGCCTTAAAAAGGACTGCAAATCCTCCGGTTCAGGGATATGTGGGAGGTATAGGGAGAAAAGGACATCGCATGAAAAAACAGGAAGGCGAAATAGAATTCCTTGATGCACTTATTACTGAAATTTCAAAAGTCCTTGGTGAAAAACGTGAAGAAATTGCAAAAGACCCTCTTTCAGTTTCCCCTGCAAGACTTATGTCTGTAATTGACGATGAACTGGAGATTACAAAAAGTTCGACACACCCCACGCCTGTAACAGTGCAGATTACCGGTCTCAAACTAAAAATCCCTTATGAGGATTATTCAGAATACGTACGCGCGATAAAGATTGAAGAAGATATCACAGTTGGCGACGTTGCGGAAATATTGCCCTCAAGAATGCGCAATTACATATGGATTAAGATAAAACCATTTTCTGAAACAAATATAATGGTATGATTCATCCACAATAATAAATACAAATATATTCAGCAAAGAATATTTAGGTGCTTTAAATGAATTATGAAGAGATGCTGAGAGATATTGCTGATAAAGGCAAGAAAAAAAGTACTGAGGAATGGCTTAATAAGGTAGAACAACAGGACGGTTCTGTTCCTCTAATCTTTAAGAGAATGGCAGAAAGACCGGAAGTACTTCTTTCACATCTTTTGTATAAAACTTCAGTTACAGAAACAAGTACTCTTGATCCAAAATATGTTGAATTGATCAGCCTTGCAATTGGTGCGGCATTAAACTGCCGGCACTGTACTGAATACCATATGCGTGCGGCACTTAACAGGGGAGCTACAAAAGATGAAATACTGGAAGTTGTCCTTCTTGCAGGATCACTTGCCCAGGCATCTGTTCTTGCAGATGCCTACAGAGTAATAGACTCGGGTGAGAATTTGTGCAATGCACAATGTGATTTAAACGGATTCAAATACAAAAAGAATTAAAAAATCCGGCCCCAAGATCCCAATTATAACTTCTTAAACCAATATCCTTTTAAATAATCAAATATAATCTACAAATCTAAGGGAAATTGTGTTAATTTCCTGATGGAGTGATTTGGTATTATGGATATTGGTATGCTTTTTAGCGACTCATTCGGCTACGCAAAAGAGGCAGTGTGGGGGAAATGGGTAAAATGGATTCTGTTACTTATTTCAACCATTATATTCCCTCTTCTCATGGGATATGAACTGATGGTTATGCGGGGCGAAAAACCGGCACCTGAACTTGGAAACTGGTTAAAACTCTTTATTGACGGTATATTGTATCTGATTATTGGAATTATATACTCTATTCCGATCATTATCGTGGCAATGCTTACAATGGGATCAGGATTCTTTGCAATGCTTTCAGGAGATCCTTCTGCAGTTATGGCCGGAATTGGTGTTATGTTAATAGGATTTATTATCACATTAATTGTTACGATAATAATCTCTCTTATTTCAACAATTGCAGTTGTCAGATTTGCACGTGAAGGTAAATTTGGAGAGGCATTCAATTTTGGTGAAATCCTTGGAAAGATTAAGAGCATCGGATGGATAAACTTCTTTATTAAGATTCTTGTTCTGGGAATTGTACTTACAATCATAGTTATGGTTATCAACATGATACCGGTAATCGGTCAGATAATCTACTTTATCCTCATACCGGTTATTGCAATCTTTACAGCAAGGTATGTCAGTCTTATCTACGACAGCGCCTGAAATTTTTACCAAAAAAAAATTTTTTTATATCAGCCCGCAGGATGAAAGCTCATAGATAATTTCAATCCGTTTTGAGTCATCAGGCGAGATTTTACTTACATAATAGAGGACTGATTCCAGTGCATCTCTGGAAAGACAGCTGACACTTTCTTCACCACTCAGTATTAAACTTATAAGATACTCCCAGTCATTTTCCGACATATTTGAAAGCCTCTCTTTAAAGTCATCAGTGTTTTTGGAGATATGATTCAAAAGCGGGGGTAATACAGACTGAAAAGATTTCCCCGACCCCGGACATAAATCAAGAGAATACTCGGGTGCTGTCTTTCTAAATATTTCAATATCTCTTTCAGATAATTCCCTTGCCATTTAAATTCCCTTTAATAAAAAGAGCTAAAAATTAATTATCTTTTTGAGCTCTGATGATTAGTACTGATGAAAGGAAAAGTGCTAAAATAACAATTTCTGAGTATAAACCTGCCTTATTTGTCTCTTTTGGTATTGATGTAATATCCTGGTAATCTGCCTGCTCCGGAGGAACTGTTGTTACAACCTGTGTTGGTTCATTTTTTTTTATATCTGCAGCCTCTGTGACAATATTTTCAGTATTCTGATCATTTATACCTGAAGGTGAGAGAGAGGTACTAACAGAAGGATTTACCAGGGTTATCTGAGTATATGAATATTCTTTGCCTGAGAGATCATTTCTTCCGGATGGTGTATTGACTGCATATAAAACATAATTTCCATAATCGAGTGTCCCTCCGGCAGCATTTGTATCCCATTTATACTTCCAGCGGTTGTTGTTGACATTTACCTTAGTGAATGAAGAAGGCACTCCTGTTGCCACAGCAGATGATACGTCATCAGGAGACACTCCGTTAGAAGGAAGGTTTGGACCGGTAATAAACAGATATACAGAATCTGCTGTTGCACCGCCTGATAATTCAACCGTATCCCCTAAATAAACAGCAAGTCCTGATACAGAAGATAAGAAAAAAATTACACACAAAAATAATGTTAGAACAACTCTGAATCGGAGATTTTTTTTCGCTCTCATATAGAGTAAATATGGTAAAATATAACTTATAACTATCACAATAGTAATAATAACAGAAAATAAGCCGTTTGATTCAAATTAATAAAAAAATGATTCAGGAAACAGATTATTATAAAAAGGTGAGGCCATGCAAAAAAAAATACTGGTAGCTTTTGCAACACGATATAATTCAACTAAAGAAATTGCAGAGTTTATCGCTGCAATCCTAAAGGAAGATGGTTATGATGCTGATTCTAAAAATATGCTTAATATTAAGGATATAGATAATTATGATTTTATAATTGCAGGCAGTGCAATACAGATGGGCAAATGGCTTCCCGAGGCAAGAGATTTTATGCAGATGCATAAAAATTATCTTAATAAGGTGCCTCTTTTTGTTTTCTCCTGTGGAATTACTCTTAATACACCAGACGAGAATGCTACAAGAAAAGCCCTTTTTGCAACAGATGAAATACAGCAATATGTAAATCCAAAAGAAATAGGCCTTTTTGCAGGAAAACTGGATGAAAATAGTCTGTGTGACTCTGACAGAGAACTAATTATTCTTGCAAAACCAGAGTGCGGTGACTTCCGGAATTTAGATGCTGTAAAAAAATGGATCAAAAATATTGAGTCTGATTATCTATAATTCAGACAAGAAACATCAATGAACATCCAAAAATAGGTTTTCAGAGAATATATTATTTTAATTAATGAGAAGGAGTATATTGCATGAATGACAAAAAATGGCTTATAAGCTTTGCATCTGTTCTTATTCTTGCATCATTGATTTTATATACGGTTCATTATTTAATATTTGAAGATCTACACCACATAGGGGTTTTTGCACTCCATGAACTTGCATTTGTGCCAATAGAAGTACTGCTTGTAACACTTGTAATTCACAGAATGCTGGATACACGCGAGAAAAAAAGTCGCCTTGAAAAGATGAATATGGTAATTGGAACTTTTTTCAGTGTCACAGGAACAAATCTCTTAAAATGTTTTTCAGATCACAATCCAAACATAAATTCAATCAGAAATAAATTAGCAATCAACTCTAACTGGAAAACTGAAAATTTTGATACAATTGAAAAAGAGATCAAAAATTATCAGTTTAAGATAGATATCTGCAGTATGGATCTGGAAATTCTAAAAAAGTACCTGCTTGAAAAAGAAGACTTTTTAGTAAGGCTTTTAGAAAATCCTGTACTTCTTGAACACGAAGAATTTACAGAACTTTTAAGGGCAACATTTCATCTGACTGAAGAATTGCATAACAGAAAAGACCTGAAATCATGCCCGGAAACAGACAAAAATCACCTCGCAGGAGATATTAACCGTGTTTACAGCCTGCTTGCAGAAGAATGGATAGAATACATGAAATACTTAAGATTCAGTTATCCATATCTCTTCTCTCTTGCAATCAGGACAAATCCTTTTGGTGAAAATACTGATGCAACAGTCAGGCAATAAAAAAAATGCATCTAAAAAAATCCATTTTTAGAAAAAAACCGGAAAAATTGTCACCCGGGTATGTGAAAAACTAATCACTTCCAAAACCTATATGTACAGCTATGCTAAAGGGGATGATCATTGATAATGAATACAAATTATGAAAAATTTTCGGGTTATTTCTCTCAAAAACAGGGTGAAGTCTTTTCCTCCCCAAGAGCTCTTTTTGGAAGGGGAGAAGAGGAATTATTCACTTTAGTTAATTTAGACGACGAAAAAGAAGAGATAAAGTTAAAAAAAGAGGACAATCAGGAGGTAGTTATAGGATATCAGATGATAAAAGAAGGAATACTGCTTCTGGAAGATAAAAAGATAGTCTCAATAACTCCGGAAAACATTCCAAATGCTCCCCCATCACTGGAAGAAAATCTTGCCATCCGACAGTCCCAAATGGAAGATACAATACTTGATAAAAAAGACGTCCCCTACATTGCAGATCTTATAGTCCTTTCAGGTATTGCAGCATATGGATGGGGCAAAACCAGCACAGGTGATAAATTTGCTGCTATTGCCATAAAAGAAAAACCGGAAAAAATGATGAATGAAGAAAAAAACAGGCAGAATAAAATCCCTTCAGATAATGCAAAACCTGTAAATGTCCCATTTTCCACCGGCAAAATAAAAGGAGCAAAAACAGAAAACAGCCCGCCAAGACCTGTATTAATAACTTATTCAACAAGACACGGCTCTACTGCCGATATAGCTTGGTCTGTTAAAAATTCTTTTCAGGATGACGGTATTTATTCCGAAGTTAAACGTATTCAGGATGTTGATGATGTCAGAAAATATAGTCTGGTGATAATCGGCACTCCCATATATGAAAATAAAGTACTTCCTGAAATAATTGAATTTGCAAGACTTCATAGAGATTCACTCTCAAAAAGAATGACTGCAATTTTTGTTGTAGGAATCTCACTGAAAGACAGGAATGATGAAACAATTCTAAAAACTTTAAGAATCGCGGATGAGATTGGTAAATACATAAAGCCTGTTGATTTTGGGATGTTTGCAGGTAAAATTCTTCAGGAAAATCTTTCATTAAAAGATCGAATTAATGCATTATTTAAAAAAGAAAAATCAGGAGACTTCAGAGACTGGCGTGAGATTGGTGAATGGGCTGACAAAATTAAAAGAATATATCTCCAAAAAATAGATTAAATTGCCATTGGAAGCAATTTTTTAATCAGATTATCCACCTGCCATTCAGCAGTACCAATATAATTGTCTGGTAAAAGAAGTGATTCAATCTCCTCTTTTTTCAGATATGAGGAAACTTCTTTATTCTGCGACAGAATTTCAGATACAGGAGTTTTCATCTCAAATGCACTCATACTGGAAACCCGGACAATTTCATGTGCATTCTGTCTGTCCATACCTCTTTTTGTAAGCTCAATCATAACGGACTCAGCCATATTTACACCATGAAGCATCTCAAGATTACGTCTTATATTCTCCGGGTTTAGTCTGATTCCTTCCAGAACACCAATCATTACGTTGAGGATATGATCCGCAAGAATTGATGCTTCAGGAAATATCACACGTTCACATGAGGAGTTTGTCAGATCACGTTCGTCCCAAAGGGTATTGTTTAAAAGCGCAGGTTCGACAAAAGAGCGGACAACACGTGCCAACCCGCAGACCTGCTCTGATTTTATTGGATTTCTCTTGTGCGGCATTGTTGACGATCCAACCTGGTTTTTTCCAAATGCCTCCTCCATCTCTCCAATCTCTGATCTCTGCATCATGCGAATTTCAACACCTATTTTGTCAAGTGTTGTAGCCATATTTGCCAGAAACATGAAATATTCTGCATACCTGTCACGCTGAATAAGCTGATTGGAAACATCAACAGGATGAAGTTCAAGGTACTTCATCATTGTAACCATAACATCATGCCCTTTCAGACCCATAGATGCCTGTGTTCCCACAGCACCGGTCATCTGACCGACGGCCACACGCGGGCGCATCTCCTCAAGCCTTTCGATGTGCCTTGCAACCTCTGCGGCCCAGATCGCGAACCTGAGACCATATGTTGTAGGAACACCAATCTGGCCATGAGTCCTTCCGGCGCATACAAGAGTTTGCGTCTCCTTTGCCCTTTTTAGCAGTACTCCCAGTAATGCTTTCAGTTTTGCCTCAATTAAAAGAAGACTGTCTTTTATCTGAAGTCCTGTTGCAGTGTCAAGAATATCATTTGAAGTTGCACCAAAGTGTATCCAGCGGCCTGATTCTCCGGTAACTTCTGTTATTGCCTTTACAACCGCCATCATATCATGGTTTATCTCTGCCTCAATCTCATTAGCTCTTTTCAGAGAGGCATTTTTTGCTTTTTCAACGATTTCAAGAGCTGCTTTTTCAGGAATCAGCCCATGATCGCCCTCAGCCCTCGCAAGAGCAATTTCTGCCTTAACAATGGATGCAAATCTGTTATCTTCATCCCAGATATTTCGCATCCCTACAGTTCCGTAACGGAAGTCAATGGGGTGGATTGCCATGGTGAATATTTATTTGTCTTTTTATCCGTAAAAACCGTACGGGTTGAAGCAGATATCTAAGATAAGTTGCATTCAATTTTTTGCAGGAAAAATATTTCGACAGGATAATCCATATCAATCAGAAGATTCATTCATTCTTTTATCTTATAATCTGCATCTATTATGTCTGTTTCATCATCTTCCGGCAGAAATACCCATGCAAGAATATATGCAACAATCCCGATTGCATAAAAAAGACAGAATAACACCCATAAAATTCGGATGATATTGGAATCAAAACCAAGAGATCTGCCTAAACCGCCGCAAACACCTGCAATTACCCGATCATCCTTAGACCTGTAATATTTATTCATTTGTTTCACCTGAATTTTTTTACTTTCATACCGCCCGGCACGATATTACAAAGTGTGACTGCAACAAATATGTATGTAATGGATTGTCCTGACGACTGGTTTCCATATGAAACATACAGACCGCATCAGCAGGAGATGCTTGAATTAGCCGCCGAATGTGCAAAAAATAGAATGACCTGCATGATAGATGCACCAACAGGAAGCGGAAAATCAAGTGTCCTTTCGGCGCTTCTTGCTGAATCAAAGGGTAAGAAAATTCTTGTTGCTGTCAGAACAGTAAGCCAGCTAAATACTTTTATCAGAGAACTGGAGCTCATAAAAAAGAAAAAAGGTCATATTAAGGTTTCCTACCTCGTTGGAAAACGCAAAATGTGCATGATGGGAGGAGAAGGAGATGTATACAGAATGTGTGAAGGACTAAAAGCTTTTTCTACATCACTTATGCGTGACCGCGCCCATAGGGGATCTCTTATTCCGGCAAATGATCCTGTGCTAAAAACACAGTTAAAACATCAGGACTCAGAACACCCTCTCCTGTGTTCTTACTTCATAAAATCAAGGATTTATGTAGAAGGCGGGGAGGGACTAAAAATGTCTCCGTCTAATACGCTTAGAACGAAAGCCGAACAAACCTCGAGGCGGATTGTCCCTCCAGAAAGACTTCATGAAATGTGCGGCGATATCTGCCCCTATGAAGTAATGCTACAGGCCGCACGTGATGCAGATGTCATACTTTTAAATTTTCATCATATCTTTGACGAAACAATTCGTGACCAGATGTATAAGTCCATTGGAATAGAGCCTGAAAATACCATACTTCTTATTGATGAAGCCCACAACTGCGGTGATACTGTCCAGAACATACAGACAGTGACACTTAGCCAGACAAGTCTCGAGCTTGCCCAGAGTGAACTTGCGCACATGAGAGGACGTGTTGGCGGAGTAGAGGCCGTATTGAACCTTATACCTCAGATTCAGAACTTTATGACAAGTCTTAAGAGGTCAGTTAAGAATGAAGACTGGTTTGATCCCACAATATTTACTAAATTTATTCTTAACGGCACACTTTATCAGAAGACAGAAGAAATAGCAGACGATCTTTTAAGAATTAATGAGGCAATACATGAGGCAAAACTTGAAAAAGGAGATTTTAAGGAAAGTCCCGTTGAAAAACTGACTAATTTTTTTATCAGAATAATGCAGTCATCCGGCGATGACTCATACCTTACAATATACAAAAAAATTGACAATGATATATCACTGGAAGTCAGAAATATCGATCCGTCAAAGACCCTTATTGAAACAGCAAATTCTCATCATGCATGTATAATGATAAGCGGAACACTGTCTCCTGTTGAGAGCTATAAAAAATTATATTTTGGCGACATGGATGTCAAAACACTCTCCCTTCAAAATGCATTCCCAAAGAAAAACCGCCTGATATTCTGTGCAAAAGATATAACTTCGGCATTCAGCAGAAGAAGAGATATTGATAATCAAAACAACATACTGAATTACATTAACTCTTTTGCCAATCTGAATGGGAATCTTGCAGTATATTTCCCTTCATATGACATGCTGAAAACATTCACAGAGAGTATGCCAAAGAAATTAAAAGGCAAAGAAGTATTTATTGAATCACAGGATGCCTCACAGGCAAACAGTGATCTGAAAATTTTCATGTCACTTCCTGAGGTGAACAGATCAGGAATAATATTTGGTGTTTGCGGAGGGAAATGGAGTGAAGGTCTGGATTACAGAGGTGAGATGCTAAACGGTGCAGTAGTAATAGGACTGCCGCTTGCTCCCTACAATGATGTTAGAAAAATGGTGAACGATTATTTTAAAAATAAATTTGGAAAAGAAGGGGAATTTTTATCTTATACACTTCCTGCAATTAACAAGGCTCTTCAGGCTCTGGGAAGAGTTTTGAGAACCCCGGAAGACAGAGGGGTTTTACTTCTCGGAGAGGCACGTTTCTCAGAGGAATCAGTAAAAAAAGGACTGCCAAAATGGATGCAGGAAGAGCTTATTGAATGCAATATAAATGAATTTAAGACAGGAATTGCCGAATGGAAATGAAAACAGGTTCATGTCGTTTCGGACTGTGGAGGGTTCGTGTCGTCTGGTCAGAAAACCTGATACACAAAGTCACATTTTCACGGACAGAAGAGGAATCATTCGTACCTAAACAAATCCGACTTTATTTAACCGCAAAAAACATGGATTTTTTCCCTTTGAAATCCATTGCATTATCTGATGGATATCCTTACCGTGAAATCTACAAAACCGTATCTGAAATCCCATATGGACTTACCAAAACATACTCAGAAATTGCAGAAATTGCAGGCACTCATCACAGAACAGTGGGGGTAGCAATGAAAAGAAACCCTACACCATTAATTGTCCCCTGCCACCGGGTTGTATCTAAATCAGGAATTGGTGGATTTACACCGGACACAGGAATAAAAAAAGCTCTTCTGGATATGGAAAAACAAAATGCAAAATCTCTTGGATTTATCATAGATTGAGTCAGATTATTAAAGAGATCATAATGAAAGTAGCAATTTTAGGTGCAGGCGCAGTAGGGCTTTGTATCGCTGCAAAACTTTCCAGAGTATGCGAGGTGCATGCCATAAGCAGGGGCCGTCACTCTGAAGCCATAAAAGAAAGAGGATTTGTTATGACCGGACTATGGGGTGAAGACAAATATTGCTTCAATTGTTCGGAAACACTTCCAAAAGGGGATAAATTTGATTATATAATCATCACATCAAAATCAAATGCAACAAGAAGCATCTGTGAGCAGTTTAAGGAATATTTAAAAGATACTCCTGTGATAAGCCTTCAGAACGGAATTGGAAATGAAGAGATAATCTCTGAGTTCACCGACAAAGTAATCGGCGGAATGATTATAACCGGTTTTGAATGGCGACAGGATGCATGTGTTCATGTTTCTGTTCAGGCCGCACCTATCCGGCTGGGCATTTTTCCAACAGGAACGGATAATAAAGTAGAGAATCTTGTCAGCCTCTTCAAAAGAGCAGGTCTTGATGTAAAAGAGGAACATAATATAATTGGATCAATATGGGGGAAAACACTCTATAATGCGGCATTAAACCCTTTAGGGGCAATAATGAAAGTCAAGTATGGAGAACTTCTTCACGAAAATGCGTGGAAAATAATTATAGAAATTGTAAAAGAAGTATTTGAAGTCTGCAAGGCAGAAAATATTGCTCTGGAATGGAATACTCCGGAAAAATATCTTGATTACCTGAAAGACTCGCAGATACCATCCACAGCAGAACATCATTCATCAATGTATCAGGATCTTTCTATCTGTAAAAAGACAGAGATAGATTTCATAAACGGCGCTATAGTAAAAAAAGGTCAAAAATATGAAATATCAACACCGGTTAACAGCACAATAGTTAATCTGATAAAATTTAAGGAAAATTTAATTCTTGCAAAATAAACAGGGAGAATTTAATTGAAGACAGGGATCATTCTTGCAGGTGGCGAGGCAAGACGTGCAGGCGGAAGGGAAAAATATCTTTTTTCCTATAAAGGCGAGACATTTATCCAAAGATTAATATCAACCCTCAGAGAGTCAGTTGATGAGATCATAATTGTTGCAAGGGATGAAAATCAGTGCCGCCGATTTGAAGATATTCCAAACATTACTGTTGTTACAGACATAAGAAAAGGAACCGGCCCAGTCGGAGGACTGCATGCCGGAATAAATGCTTCACGGGGTGAAATATTGTTTGTTGTCGCATGTGATATGCCATTTGTCAGCAAAGAAGTAATAAAAAGACTTTTTGAAATGGCAGATGAATCAGATGCCGTAATCCCCTGCTGGAATAATGATATGCTCGAACCACTTCACGCTGTGTACAAGAAAGAAGCTCTGGAGGAATACATGAAATCCCACAAGTCTCTCTCAATGCGTGAGATGATTAGAAGCATAAGATCATGCTATCTTAATGTAGAGTCCCTCAAAGATATTGATCCCAGGCTCAGGACATTTACAAATATCAACCATCTTGAAGAGCTTGAGAAACTAGAGAATGGGGAATTTTTTTAATGACTACATCTGTAAGAATCATTTCGGTCGGAAAAATTAAAGATAAATATTTACAGGATGGAGTTGCGGAGTATACCAAAAGACTGAGTACCTTTATTAATCTTGAATTTGTGGAAATCCCGGATGAAAGGATCCCCGATAATCCATCTTCTGCATTAATAAAAAAAATAGTTGATAAAGAAGGTGAAAAAATTCTCACATCTCTAAAAGATAATGATTATGTGATACTGCTCGACTTAAAAGGTGAAGTTCTTTCTTCAGAGACACTTGCAGATAAAATAAAATCACTAGAGCTGTCAGGTACAAGTAAAATTGTATTTGTCATCGGAGGAAGTCTTGGAGTATCTGAGAATCTTATTAAAAGATCCAATTTTAGATTCTGCCTCTCATCACTTACATTCACGCACCAGATGGCAAAAATGATCCTTACAGAGCAGATATACAGAGCATATAGTATAAATTCCGGTGGGAAATATCACCGATAAAAAAAGGATTAATCTTTTTTAATGACCCCCACAGGACGAAACCCTTCTCCCCGAAGCATCACGGGAATATTTTCCAAACTCTTTACTTTCTAAAAGAACATCTCCTGTAAATACAGGTCCGTCTTTGCAGACTCTTAACCCTGAATTATCAAGACAGCATGATCCACATATCCCCACACCGCATTTCATATATCTGACAAGTGAAAACTGACCTCTTTCAGCGATATTATTTGTTTGAAGAACTCTCAATACATTAGCCATCATGATCTCCGGGCCGCATACACAGACGGTGTCATAGGATAAAAGATCAATATTCTGCATAAGTTCTGTAACAAACCCATGGTGCCCAAAAGAACCATCATCTGTTGCAATATGAAGATCCGTAATGGATGACAACTCATTTTCATACAGAATTTCTGTGGAATTTCTCGAGCCTAAAAGAAAGGTATCACACTGCTTTTTTAGTGCAAGCGGACGCAGTGGTGCTGCACCAACACCCCCGCCTATCGCAAGAACTTTTTTCCCGAGTGAAAATCCGTTGCCCAAAGGAGCTTTAATACCAATAGTATCCCCGATATCAAGTGAGAAAAGAGCAGATGTTGCTTCCCCCACCTTCTGAACAGTGATAGCATTTCCTGATGAAAGACCCATAGGGATTTCATCAACCCCCGGCACCCAAATCATACAGAACTGTCCTGCACTAAATTCAAACTCCCTGTCAAAGACAAATGTCTTAATAGAAGGCGTTTCTTCTATGATATCTGTAATTTTAACTGCAAAAGATGGTATCTCAATCATGTGCACACCCAATAATATCCTGAGATCTTTCCCCGTCACAGGAATATAGTTCATCTGAAATTTTACTGAAAATATCTTCACCGTCCAAAACAGCACTTCCAATCTCAACAGCAGATGCACCCGCCATCATCATCTCTATTACGTTATCTGCACTGGAAACCCCGCCGCACCCGATAACTGGTATCTCCAGTGCTTCGTATAAATCCCATATACAGCGGAGAGCTATTGGAAATATTGCCGGGCCCGAAAGCCCTCCTGTAATATTTCCAAGAACAGGACGCCTCATTCCGGTTGAAATTCTCATTGCCTTAACAGTGTTTATCGCAACTACAGCAGATGCACCACCTTTTTGTGCGGCAATCCCTGCCTCCTTTATATCTGTAATATTTGGTGTCAGCTTAACCCAGACAGGAAGACCGGTTTTTGCAACAGCGTGCGTGCATTCCTGAACAAGATCGGGATTGCATCCAATCTGTGCCCCGTATCCTTCTGCATGAGGGCAGGATACATTTAATTCAAAACCTCTCACTTTGTTTTTAAACCATGAAGCAACAAGTGAAAAGTCCTCCGGATTCCCACCGAATATGCTGGCAATTACAGGTTTGCCCTGCAAAATTTCAAGCTCTTCTGAAAACCCAGATGAAGGATTTGGAAGACCCATTGCATTTATGACAGCCCCATTCATCACATAAACACAGGGTCCTTTATGACCTTCTTTTGGAACAGGTCCTATCGATTTTGTGACAACAGCTCCTGCACCCATATTTAGCATCCTGTTCAGAGATGCACCGGTTGTTCCAAGAATTCCTGCCGCAAGTACCAGGTGATTGTCGATACCGACACCACCAGCAATGATATTTTCTTCTCTTAATATAGTGACCATTTGGATTGGAGGTACTTTGGAGTTATTTTATTATTAGCATAACCTAAACTTTACCAACAATGATACGCCTCTCCATCATGGGTGTAGGGAAGATCGGCGGAGAAGTTGCATACCTCTCTTCAGTCATGGGAATTGCAGACAATATCCAGATATACGACAGCAATCCTTCCCTCCTTCTGGCACAGAAACTTGACATCATCCATACAGGAATTGATATAAAAATTTCAGCAGATAACAGTGATATCAAAGATTCCGACATAATACTTTTTTCTGCAGGATTGCCAAGAAATCCGGGTATTAAAACAAGAGCGGACCTTCTTAAGGTAAATCTTCCTGTGGCAAAAGAGTTCTGCTCAAAGATAAAAGGTTTTGACGGAGTTGTTATCTGTGTTACAAATCCTGTTGATGCTATCAGTTACTATGTCAGCAATAATGCCGGTATAGAAAGAGAGAGGTGCATAGGTTTTGGGGGCCAGCTGGATCTTGCCCGATTTGAAAATTTCCTTAAATTAAGGGGATATAATCCAGAAGGATCATTTGTAATTGGAGAACATGGTGAATATCAGGTCCCTGTATTCTCTGATATTTCTGAAATAGTTGAAAATGAAATCCGTGAGGAGATTCTTCTTGAGATGAGGGGTGCAAGCATGCCGGTCATCCGTGGAAAGGGAGGAACAGTTTTCGGACCTGCTTACAATATCATTCAGTTAATCAAAGCAATATCGGAGGACAGAAAAGAAGTGATGCCATGTTCATGCACTCTGGCAGGTGAATACGGATATTCAGATCTTTCCTGCGGAGTCCCGGCAGAAGTTGGGAAAAATGGGATAGAGGAAATAATTGAGATGGAGCTTGACTCCTGGGAAGAAAAGAAATTAAAAAGTGCCGCAGAACATCTTAAAAATCTCTGCCGGATGGTTTGATAATGACACAGGAGAATAATCCACTAAAACTTGCCATTAATCAGGTTGAATATTCAAACAGTCCTCAGGGTACTATAATACATATATTCGGAAGAGGAGAATCCGGAGAGTCACGCCAGATTGTTGTTACGGGATTTAGGCCTTATTTCTATGCACCGGCTGAAGAGGTTAAAAAAATCAGGGTTCCGGAGGGCGCAGAAGCAGATTTTTCGGAACATTACAAATCTATTCATGGCGAAGAACTTGCAAAAATTTTCACTCCAAAACCCGGCGATGTAAGGGATATGCGTGAGTCATACAGGCATTATGAGGCAGATATTCCCTTTGCGACAAGATTTATGATTGACACAGGACTTACAGGAGGTGTTTTGGTACAATCAGAAATAACAGATTATCACGATATCTCACCTGCTGACGTGAATGCACCTGCAAGAGTCTGTTTTATGGATATTGAGTGTGAGGATGAAAATGGATTTCCTGACGCTAACAAAGAAAAGATAAACTGTATCACCTGCTGGGACTCTTTTGATGACAGATATACAACATTTTTCTGGCCTAAAGACGGAAATTCTGACACAGATCTCAGAAACATATCTGAAAATCATGATTTAAAGGTGTTTTCCGGAGAAAAAGATCTTTTAAACGCGTTATCAGAATATATCTCAGAAAAAGATCCCGATGTATTGTCCGGGTGGAATTTTGTTGATTTTGATATTCCCTATATCCTTAAAAGAATGGAAGTTCTGGGGCTAAAAGAGGACGCACTATCAAGAATACCCGGTGCGGGTGCAAGAAATCCCACAAGAGGAAGAGCACTTTTTGATCTTTTAACTGCTTACAAAAAAATGCAGGGTGCAAGAAAAGAATCATACCGTCTTGACGCTATAGCAGAAGATGAAATTGGTGAAGGCAAGATAAGATATAAAGGGACAATATCCGATCTATGGGCAAAAGATCCACAGAAACTTATTGAATATAATGTTAAAGACGTTGAACTCTGTGTAGGAATCAACAAAAAGAACAATATAGTTGAATTTTACAGGGAAATTGCACGATATGTTGGATGCCCTCTTGACAGAACATTAAATTCATCCAATGTCATCGATATCTTCGTTTTGCGAAAAGCATTTGGTAAATATGTCCTTCCTTCAAAAGGTTATGCTGATGCAGAGGAATTTGAGGGGGCAACTGTTTTTGATCCCTCACGCGGCGTTAAGGAAAATGTCGTGGTTTTAGACTTAAAATCCCTTTATCCAATGTGCATGATGACAATAAATGCATCCCCTGAAACAAAGGACATAAACGGAGAACTTCATGCTCCAAACGGGATACGATTCAAAAAAGAGCCTGATGGTCTTACAAGAAGCATTATCAGTGATCTTTTAGAAGAAAGAGATGAGAAAAAAGCCCTGAGAAACAGCTTTGAATATGGTTCACCGGATTATGTCCTCTATGATCTTCAGCAGAATGTTCTCAAGGTTATAATGAACACATACTACGGAGTCAGTGGTTATGCAAGATTCAGGCTCTATGACAGAGAAATTGGTTCTGCCGTCACATCTGTTGGCCGGGCAATTATTGAACACACCAGACATATAATAGAAATTCTCGGCTATACTGTAATTTACGGGGATACTGATTCATGTATGATAATGCTGCCGCCAATGGACAAGGAAAAAACTATAAAAACCGCCGTTGAAATAGAAAAAGCTCTAAATGAAAGCTACTCTGAATTTGCCAAAGAAAAATTAGGAGCAGAAAATCACTACTTTTCAATAAAATTTGAGAAGATATACAGGCGCTTCTTCCAGGCAGGGAGAAAGAAAAGATATGCCGGATATCTTATCTGGAAGGAAGGAAAAGATGTTGACCAGATAGATATTGTCGGATTTGAGATGAAAAGAAGTGATTCTCCCCAGATAACAAAAGAAGTCCAGCACAGAGTAATGGAATTAATCCTTAAAGGTTCTGATAAAGCAGAGCTTAAAAAATACCTGGCAGATGTCATAAAAAAATATCGAAGAGGAGAATATTCACTTGAAGATATAGGTATACCTGGAGGAATTGGAAAAGCACTGGATTCATATGAGAATAAGGATGCACATGTAAGAGGTGCTATATATTCAAATGAATACCTCGGTACTGACTTCAAAAGAGGAAGCAAGCCAAAACGCATCTACATAAAATGCGTTACCGGCAAATATCCGCAGACAGATGTGCTGGATTTTGAATATGCAGATCAGGTGCCTGCCGAATTTGTAACAGACTGGGAGACAATGATGGAAAAAAGTATAAAACTGCCAATTTCGCGAATAATAGAAGCAATAGGTATGGAATGGAACGATGTTGATCCATCAAGGACAACTCTTTTTGATTTTGGAATGTGATATATCTTGAGAATTCGCGGATGGATGGAGATTAACGGCAAAATACTGTCCGAAAAAGAGATAGAGGAAATTCTTTGTAAAAACCCTGAAAAAATCTCGGAATGTGGCGGCGAATTTTTACTGACCTGGAATGACTGTATAGCAAGGGATCATTTTGGAATTATTCCGGGGGACTGCCCTCCGGGAAAAATGTTATGCAGCGGAATTGAAACAGAAACCATAAGCCCTGATCCGGATACAGAATCTCTCGAAATAGCGATAGAAAAGGCCGTAAAACTCAGAAGCAGTAATGGTGTTGTTGCATTCTCAGGAGGAGTTGACTCAGCCCTCATAGCAAAGATTGCAAAAAGGCCATGCGTTACAGTAGGTCTGAAAGGCTCTCATGATCTAAACCATGCAAAAGAGGTTGCTTTGTCTCTTGGCCTGCAGGAAACACATTTTGTTGAAATCCCAGCAAGCGATATAAAAAAAGCATTAAAATCAGTTATTCCATTACTCCCTCTGAAAACCCCTGTTGAAGCATCAATAGCAACAACAATATTCTTTATCACCAGATGGGCACATGAGAACGGCTATGAAAAAATTATTGCAGGACAGGGGGCTGACGAACTCTTCGGAGGATACGCAAGGTATCTTGATACTGAATCCATTGAAGATACGCTGAAAAGTGACTTTGAAAGTCTTGAAAGGCAGGGGCGGCGCGATCAGGCGGTCGCTGAAAAAAACGGCACATACATCTCCTGTCCGTATCTTGATGTAAGGGTAGTGCGCGCTGCAAAGGCTTTACCCCCCGAAAGTATGGTCACTGACGGCATACGAAAATACCCCCTCAGGAAAGTAGCTTCCATGCATATGAATGAAGATTTCGCCTTTTACGGCAAGAAAGCAATGCAGTACGGGAGTGGCATTATGAAAGAAATTCAAAAACTTGCACGGGATAACGGTTATAAAAACTCGGTGCAACGGTACATAGATCACTTAGTTTGAGGTTTTTGTAATAATGGTTCTGGAAAATGAAGTGGAAGGCATAGCAAGACTTGCCGATATATCAATAGAAAAAGATAAACTGGCAGGGTTTACTGACCAGTTCAACAATATTCTTGATTATTTTGACATTTTGGATACGGTTGAACAGGAAGATATTGAAGAGGCAGAACTCTTCAATGTCCTTCGGGAAGATGAGATAACACCTTCTCTCTCCCAGGAAGATGCCTTATCAAATGCTGATGATACTGAAGACGGTTATATTAAGGCACCAAAGGTGATGTGAAGATGCAGGATTACATCTTTGAAGCGGAAGATACGAACAACGCATTTATTACAATAAACAGGAATTCCGTATTTGGAGAAGGGAAACTCTCAGGGATACCTGTTGCAGTAAAAGACAATATATCCACAAAAGGAATTCAGACAACATGTGGATCAAAAATCCTCAAAGGCTACATCCCTCCATATGATGCACATGTTGTAACACTTCTTAAAAATGAAGGTGCGGCAATCGTCGGAAAGACAAATATGGATGAATTCGGCATGGGGACAACTACTGAAAGCTCGGCATACGGCGTTACAACAAATCCATGTGATAAAACACGTGTACCGGGGGGGTCTTCAGGAGGAAGTGCCGCGGCAGTCGCATCCGGAATGGTTCCCATGGCTCTTGGATCTGATACAGGAGGATCAATAAGGTGCCCTGCAGCGTTCTGCGGAATAACAGGACTAAAACCAACCTATGGACGTGTATCCCGTTATGGCCTGATTGCATATTCCAATTCTCTTGAACAGATTGGTCCTATGGCAAAAAACGTTACAGATGTCTCAACACTAATGGAAATTATTTCACAGCCGGACGTTTTTGATACAACTGCATACAACAGACCTTACTCACATACGCCATCAGCCGATATTAAAGACAAAAAGATTGGTATTCCAAAAGAATTTTTTGGTGAAGGTGTTGATGAGAAGGTTTCAAAATGCGTTATGGATGCAATCACAAAGTTAGAAAATCTGGGTGTAACAACCATCGAATGCTCAATTCCAAGTATGAGATATGCACTTGCGGCATATTATGTGACCTGTACAAGTGAGGCATCATCAAATCTCTCCAGATTCGACGGTGTGAGATTTGGCCCTAAAGTGGAAGCAAAAAGAAGCTGGCATGACGAATACAGGGATTACAGAGGGCATAACTTCGGCGAAGAAGTAATAAGAAGAATCCTTCTCGGAACATTCGCACTATCAGCCGGATATTATGGAAAATACTATGCAAAAGCCCAGGTTGCAAAGAACAACATCAAAAAAGATTTCCTCCGTATTTTAAAGGATGTTGACCTGATTGCAGGTCCTACTATGCCAAACATCGCATATAAAATCGGTGAAAAAAGCGATCCACTCGAAATGTACTTAAGCGACATTCTGACTGTTCCCGCAAACCTTGCAGGTGTTCCGGCAATTTCTGTTCCCTGCGGTAAAGTGGAAAAAATGCCCGTGGGACTTCAGATTATCGGAAGGCATTTTGATGAGGAGTCAGTAATTGACGCGGCATTTGCATATGAACAGGAGGTAGCTTAATATGGCAGAAACAAAGGACGTTAAGGATTTAAGGGTCATAATTGGTCTTGAGATACACTGCCAGTTAAACACAAAAACAAAGCTTTTCTGCGGGTGTTCAACTGATTATCGTGATGACGAGCCAAACACTCATGTCTGTCCCATCTGCCTGGGACTTCCCGGTGCACTTCCAAAGCTTAACAAACAGGCGGTAATATATGCACTCAAAGTCGCAAAGGCCTTAAATCTGGAAATTCCTGAATATTCAGAATTCTCACGAAAGAATTATTTTTATCCCGACCTTCCAAAAGGATATCAGATAAGTCAGTATGACAAACCAATAGCGGAAAAAGGCATAATGATTGTTGATGATGACGAAGGTCATGACAAAGAGATACGAATTACAAGAATTCACCTGGAAGAAGACCCTGGAAGACTGGTTCATAAGATCTCCAGAGACAGGGCAGGTTATTCACTTGTTGATTACAACAGATCCTCAATTCCCTTAATTGAAATAGTTACAGAACCGGACCTTTCTTCTCCTAAAGAAGCAAGGCGTTTTTTAAACAAACTGCGTTCAACGCTTGAATACTTAGACGTATTTGACGGAGAGAAGGAAGGTGCAATCCGTGTTGATGCAAACATATCTCTTGAAGGCCACAATCGTGTGGAGTGCAAAAATATCTCCTCATACAAAGGCGTTGAAAAAGCACTCACCTTTGAGATAACACGACAGAGAAACCTCATAAGAAGAGGCCAGAAGATCGTTCAGGAGACCCGCCACTTCCAGGAAGGAAGAGGAATCACAACGGGCTCCAGAAGCAAGGAAGACGAAAACGACTACCGCTACTTCCCTGAACCTGATTTAAGACCCTTAAAAGTCAAATCATGGGTAAAAGATATTGAGCTTCCCGAGCTTCCTGACGCAAGGCGTGAGAGATTTATAACTCAATATGGAATCTCAATAAACCACGCAAAGACACTTACAGGGGATATAAGAGTAGCAGAGTTTTATGAGGAAGTCGCCGCCTGTGACCCTCTTTTATGCTCAACATGGGTTGCAGACACCCTTTTGGGAGAACTTTACTACCGCGATATGAAGATAGACTCTGTTATAAAAGACAGTTTCAAAGACCTGATAGTCCTTCTGAAAGAAAACGAGATTACTGACAGGGTCGCAGTCGATGTCTTAAGAATAATGCTTGATCAGATAAAAGCCGGCACTGAACCGGAGATGCCTTCTGACATCGTATTAAGGATGGGGCTTTCAAAGGGAACTGACGATGAATTCCAGGATATTATTAAAAAGATAATTAAGGCAAATCCACAGGTGGTTTCAGACTACCACAGCGGGAAGGGTAATGCCATAAACTTCCTTGTAGGTCAGATTATGAAAGAGACAAAAGGCCGTGCAGATCCTAAAAGCCTGAACAAGTCAATTATGGAATACATCACAGGAATGGAGTGAGTCTTTCAAATGCACCTGATAATAGCTGAGAAAAATATTGCAGCCCAGAGAATCGCCGGCTTTTTAGCCGGAAGCAGTAAAGTTACCGCAGACAAGGATGGTGGCATTAACGTCTATCATTTTAACAGCTCAGTTGCAATTGGTCTTCGCGGTCATGTTGTGGAGATAGACTTTGAAGAAGGATATTCAAACTGGCGAAGCGAGGTGCATACTCCAAGGACTCTTATCGAAGCAGGAATGATAAAAAAACCAACTGAAAAGAAGATAGTATCTATTATAAAAAAATATGCGAAAAAGGCAACCCTTGTTACAATAGCAACCGATTATGACCGTGAGGGAGAGTTAATCGGAAAAGAAGCATATGAAATTGTCAGATCTTCAAATAAGGATGTAAAAATAAACAGAACTGTTTTCAGTGCAATTACAAGGCAGGAAATCATAAATGCGTTTGAAAATCCAACGGAAATTGACTTTAATCTTGCCGCAGCAGGAGAGGCAAGACAGGAGATAGACCTGGTATGGGGTGCATCTCTGACCCGTTTTATCAGCATTGCCGCTAAAAGGGGAGGAAATAATATTCTTAGTGTAGGTCGTGTACAGAGCCCTACACTCGCAATGATAGTTGACAGGGAGAAGGAGATCGAAGCCTTTGTTCCCGAGCCTTACTGGATGCTGAGCTTAAAAACAGAAAAAAAAGGGGAAGATTTTGAGGCGAGGCATACAAACGGAAAATTCTGGGAATTTGAAAAGGCAGAAGAAGCGAGGAAAAATACAAAAGAGCCTCTTTTAGTAACTGATGTGAAAGAAGGAACAAAAAATGATTCCGCACCCACACCTTTTGATACAACTGCCTTCATTGTTGCTGCAGGGCGTCTGGGCTTTAGTGCCTCAAATGCAATGAGAATTGCTGAGGAACTCTACATGAATGGTTTCATCTCATACCCCAGAACTGATAATACGATCTATCCCCCGTCACTGGAATTAAATTCAATATTATCAGAACTTAAAAGATCCCCTTTTAAAAACGACGTTGAATGGGTTGAGAAGAACAGAAGAAAAGAACCTACCAGAGGGAAGAAATCAAGTACAGATCACCCTCCTATTCATCCTGCCGGCGCTGCAAAACCAGAACAGATGGATGAAAGGGCATGGAAAGTTTATGAACTTGTAGTGAGACGTTTTCTGGCAACCCTTTCACCCGATGCAAGGTGGAAAACCTTAAAAATACTCTTTGATGCAGGCGGAGAGGAGTACACATCAACAGGTCAGATACTTGAGACTGAGGGGTACAGGCATGTATATACATACAGTCAGGCAAAGGAGCAGATACTGCCTGAGATAAAAACCGGTGAAAAGCTTCCTGTAAAAGAAGTTGTTCTTGAAGAGAAAGAAACACAGCCGCCACCCCGTTACTCACAGAGCAAATTAATCCAGCAGATGGAAGAGCTTGGCCTGGGTACGAAATCAACACGCCATGATGTAATTGGAAAACTGATATCAAGACGATATGTTGAAGAAACTCCATTAAAACCGACACTGGTCGGAACAGCTGTTACAGAAACCCTTGAAAATTATGCAGGTCTCATAACAAAACCTGACATGACACAGACTCTGGAATCCCACATGGAGGACATCAAAAAGGACCAGAGAAAAAAAGAGACTGTTGTTGAAGAGTCAAAACAGATGCTTCACAGGATATTTGACGATCTTGAAGCAAATGAGGAGAATATCGGCAGTGAAATTATGGATAAAACTGCTGAGGAACGCATTATTGGCAAATGCCCGATATGCGGTCAAAGTCTCATGCTCAGAACATCAAAAGGTATGGCGCAGTTTATCGGGTGCTCAGGATATCCCGACTGTTCATTCAACATTGGTCTTCCTTCAGCACAGTGGGGTAAGGCAATAAGAGAGGAGAAGATCTGCGATATTCATGGATTAAACTACATTAAACTGATAAGAAAAGGTTCAAGACCGTGGGATATCGGATGTCCCCTCTGCAACCATATAGACTCCAATCTGGAATCAATCAGATTAATGGAATGCATGACTGAGGATCTTGTTCAAAAACTGCATTCTGTCCATATATACTCAGTATATGAAATTGCAAACATGGACCCGGAAGTCCTTCAGGAGAAAACAGGACTCAGCTCAGAATATTGTGAAACTCTTAGAAAGGATGCCGAAGAGATACTCGAACTATTAAGAAAACGCTCAGAACTCAGAAAATTTGTCAGAAAGATTATTCCTCCAAGAAGGGGCAGGAGTCATGCCAAGGTATTAAATGCCATTATTGAATCCGGAATAAATGATATCGCTGATCTTTCAAAAACAGACAAAAAAACACTTCAAAAAATGCATTTGAGTGAACAGGAAGCAGAGGCCCTGATCTATGATGCAAAAAGCCTATATAACAAAGAGCTTTTGAAAAGTTATGGAATTCCCGGAGTGAGTCTGAAGAAATATATGGAAGCAGGTTTTATTTCACCAGAAGACTTCTGCTTCATTCATCCGGCATATCTGAGCACAAAAACAGGGATAAATATTGATACTGTCTATAAGCACGTCGGGATGGTATGTAATGCCCGAGGTCTGGTTCCTCCAAAAAAATTAACCAAAAAAGCATTTGAAACAGGAAAAAAAGAGCTTCTTGAAGTTAAAGGGATTGGAGAAACCCTGATTGAAAAGCTTTTTTTTGCAGGGATTACAGACACTGATATGTTAAAAAAGGCAAATCCTGCTGTTCTCTCAAAAAAGGCAGGGATTTCAGAGGAAAAAATCAGGCAATTACAGACAGAAATTTAAAAACCGGTGAATAAAATGAAGAACGACTGGAAAAACTGGAAGCATATAACAAAACTTGATCCTGACAAGGAAATCCCAAAAGAAACAGTTGAGGATATTGTAACAAGCGGAACTGATGCACTGATGCTTTCAGGTACACTCAATGTTACAAAAGAGAATCTGACCTGCCTTCGTGAACAGGTAAAAGAATACGGGGTTCCGATGGTAATTGAACCTGCAGATCCAAGCGGAGCAATATTTGAAGGTGTACAGGGTCTATTTGTACCAAGTGTCCTTAATACGCCTGATCCAACATGGATTATCGGAAAACATCAGTACTGGGTTAAAAAAGACAAAAATATAGCCTGGGATATGGTGGTTCCGGAAGCATATATCGTTTTAAACCCGGAATCATCTGTTGGAAAAGTTACTAAAGCAATATGCAGTCTTCCTTCAGAGGATGTATGCGCATATGCAACAGTAGCAGACAAATATTTCAGATTCCCCGTAGTTTACATAGAATACTCAGGAACATACGGCAATCCTGAAATAGTAAAATCAGTTTCCGATGTTCTTGAGAATTCACTTTTATACTATGGCGGCGGCATAAATTCATCTGAGAAAGCCTCTGAAATGGCAAAATATGCTGATACAATTGTCGTTGGAAATGCAGTCTATGAAAAAGGTGCAAAAACGCTGAGAGAAACAGTCTGTGCTGTAAGATAAATGCCTGAGATTGAAATTGTATTATGTGAACCCCTTTATGAGGGAAATATAGGATTTACAGCAAGAGTCATGAAGAACTTTGGTTTTTATAACCTGACTCTCATAAATCCGCCTCCTATTGGAGATGAGGCAATAGCAAGGTCATCCCATGCCAGGGATATTCTGGAGAATGCAAGACATGTATCATCTCTTGATGAAGTGATAAAAGAGAGCAATATTCTGATAGCAACAACCGGTGAAGTTTCTAAGACAGTTTCTAACTCAATGCGGATGCCTTATTATGCTCCTTCTGAACTAAGGGATATTATAGAAAACCTGAACGGAAGAGTTTCCATTCTTTTCGGCCGTGAAAACTGGGGACTTTCAAATGAAGAAGTGGCAAAATGTGACATAATTTGCACAATCCCGGCATCACACATATACCCTATTATAAATATTTCACATGCTGTAGGAATCATTGTTTATGAACTTGCGAACATAAAGCGGGGAACATATGAGCTTGCCTCAAGAACAGAGATGGATGCACTTTATGATCATTTCAATATCTTTTTAGACGCAATCGATCACCAGGAGTATAAAAGGGAGAATACCCTTATAATGCTTAGAAGGATATTTGGAAGAAATGCTCTTACTATAAGAGAGGTTTCGACATTTCACGGACTTTTAAGAAGGGCTGAAAACCAGATTCGGGGAATTACAAAAGACAAAGAATAAAAAAAAGCTTCTTTAAAATTCCAACATTTTTTCTATTTGCAGTTTTTCCCAAATTTTCTGATATCCGGATATCTATCCGGAATAAATAGCACTTTTATGATATTAAATGTAAATTTTGGATAAAAATTGTCATCAATAAAATAAGCAGGATAATTATACAGATGAAAAATTCATATCAGCAAATTTTAACCAATCATCATGCCAATATCTGATGGTAAATATGATCCTTGTTGACTGGCAGATTAAAGACCGCATTGAAAGGGGATTTATAGGGATAAATCCTTATGAATCAAAGTTCATACAGCCAAATTCGCTTGATATTCGTCTTGGTGATCATTTTGTATGGTATCAGGAGAGCGATGAGGTAATAGACCCTTATGATCGCAATTCAATATGCTCAAACGTCTCGGAAATGAATGGAGAATATATTGATATCAATCCCGGAATGTTCGTTCTGGCTGAAACTCTTGAAACAATAACTCTCCCGGACAATGTCGTTGCCACAATTGAAGGGAAAAGCAGCATTGCACGCCTTGGAATTACACTTCATCAGACAGGAGGATGGATTGATGCAGGTTTTTCCGGAACAATTACACTTGAAATATGTAATGCAAATCAAAGGCCTGTACGCCTGTACGCAGGGATGCCTATAGGACAACTTGTTTTTTACACAACTGAGCGCTCACTTAACCCTTACGGGTCAAAAGGAGATGCAAAATACCTGCATCAAAAAAACGCAACTCTCTCTCGTTACCACGAAAACAAGAAGCAGGAAACCATATAGTAACGATAACCTAAATACAAAAAAAATCAATATTTAAGGACACTGGAGACATTAAAATATGCGACTTCTGTTAATTCATTCTGACAATATAAAATACGTTGCACAGAAAAAAACCCCTGTTGCAGAGGAAGAGATAATACTTGAAGACTCACTGGATGAGGTACTGACAGTTTTCTGCGCTGTTGAATCAGTTGATGAAGAAAACATCCCCTATGTTATCTCAAAAGCAAAAGAAGAAATTTTTGAGACTGTGGAAAAACTCGGAGTATCCAATGTGATGATATATCCGTATGCACATCTTTCAAGCGATCTCTCGTCACCAAAGACTGCTGTAGAAGTTTTGAGAGGAATTGAGGAATCATGCAGGGAAGGACAAAAACTTACAGTAAAGCGTGCACCATTCGGCTGGTACAAGGCATTCACACTCTCCTGCAAGGGTCATCCGCTCTCCGAACTTTCAAAGACGATTGTGCCAGGTGATGACTCAGAAAAACCTGAGAAAAAACAGATTCTTCACAATTTCTTTGTCCTGACACCTGAAGGTGAAAAGAAAGAATACAAAGAATATGCTGACGATTCACCTCTTGGAAAGCTCATAAAGAAAGAGACAGGAATGGGAGTTGAACAGGGCGGAGATCCTCTTCACGTCGAACTTATGCGCTCAAAGGAGCTTGTTGATTATGAACCTTTATCGGATGTGGGTCATCACCGCTGGATGCCCCGTGGGAAAATTGTCCGTGATCTCCTCTCGGATTATGTTTTAAACCTTGTTCTTGATTACGGAGGAATGCCTGTTGAGACACCTGTCATGTATGACCTCGGAAATTCGGCAATAAATGAACATGCAGGTAAATTTGGTGAAAGGCAGTACCGTTTCAAATCAGGAAACCGCAGCATGATGCTTCGTTTTGCTGCATGTTTTGGTATGTTCTCAATCATGCACGATATGCATATATCTCCAAATACACTCCCGATGAAGATGTATGAGCTTTCAACATACTCATTCCGTCATGAACAGAAAGGAGAGTGCATTGGACTAAAGCGTCTCCGTGCATTTACAATGCCTGATATGCATTCTCTTTGTGCAGATATGAATCAGACACTTGGATGCTTTGAAGAACAGCTGATGATAGGATGGAAAACAGGAAAGGATTTTGAATATCCACTTGCAGGAGTTTTCCGCTGCACAGAGGAGTTCTATAAAGACAATGAAGAATGGGTTAAAAAGATTGTCAGAATGTCTGAAGCACCAATGCTTATAGAGACACTTTCTGACCGTGTTCATTACTGGATAGCAAAGGTTGATCTTGCGGCAATTGACGGGCAGGGAAGACCTATTGAAAATCCGACAGTTCAGATTGATGTCGAAAGTGCAGACCGGTTTGACATCAAATACTACAACACCCAGAATGAACTCGTACATCCACCGATAATCCATTGTTCACCAACCGGTTCAATCGAGCGTGTTATATGCGCACTTCTGGAAAACACGGCATCACAAAATGTTCCAATGCTTCCGGTATGGCTTTCACCTACCCAGGTGAGAATTGTCCCTGTTGCAGAGCGCCATATTGAATTTGCACAGAAAGTATGCTCAGAGATGAATGCATCAGGCATTCGCTGTGATATGGATGATCGTGAAGAGAGCGTCGGTAAAAAAGTAAGGGAAGCAGGAATGGACTGGGTTCCTTATGTTGCAGTTGTCGGCGACAGCGAAGCTGAATCAGGAAAACTGACAGTCACAATAAGAAAAGAGTCCGAGCCTAAAAAACCGATGAAGATTGAATACAACACAGGTGAACTTATCGCCCGTGTTAAAAAGGACAGTGAAGGAAAGCCTTTCAGACAGATTTACACTCCAAAGAAGCTTTCAATGAAGCCAAGGTTTATCTAAAAATATTTATTTCTTTTTTTTCCGGGGTTTTCAGGAACAAGCCGATTATCTTAAATCCAAAGAAGATGCATTTTTTTAAATCTTAATTTAGATGGTGAAAATTATGGGTAAAGATATTATTGGTAAAGCATTTTCCAGTACTGGAGAGGGTTTTGTCGGAGAATGGATCAAATGGATTCTGTTAATCGTATGCACATTTATTCAGGGAATTACAATTGGATTAATTCCTTTGTTTAACGGATATATTGTGAGAATATTTTCAGAAAAAGACAGCGCACCTGAAATTAATCAGTGGGGCAAACTGTTTATTGACGGATGGAAATATAATATCGTCTGTATTCTCTATATGATTCCGGCGATAATTATAGCTGTTATATTTGGAATTTTTGCTCTCCTTCCTGCTATTATGGGATTCGCATTCTCAGGGAATGTCGAAGAGGTTATGGCAATATTTGGCCTTCTTACAGGTCTTATGATAACCGGTGTTGCAATACTTCTAATGGCACTCTTTATGATTATGGGCCTGGTGCGTCTTGGAAAAACAAACAAGATTGGAGAAGCATTCAACTTTGGCGCGATCATAAAACAGATTAAAGACGGTGTAGGGTGGCTTGGTTACATAGTATACTTTGTTCTTCTCTGGATCATTCTTGTAATCTATATAGTGGTTATTTCATTATTGTCCCTGATTCCCTTCCTCGGGATAATCTTTGGAATTATTATTACACCTCTTGTATGGGTATTTATTGCATATTACCTGAAAAATATCTATGAGGCAGGAAATTAAAATAAATCAAAACTTTTTTTTCTTCATTTAATCAAAAGATGTTTAAATTATAATTGTATTCTAAGCTTTTTTATCTCTTAAAAAGATACTCTAAAGGATTTACAAAAATAGGTCTTTTTTAATAAAAAACAGTGAGTACAAAAAAGTGTCTGTTTTTAGTCTTTGCTGTACAGGCATCCCTGTACATCCTGACCAAGTTTTCCAATCGCATCAGATCTGCAGCGCTGGCAGTGCCTCATCTGTTTCACATACTGAGAGCATTTATCCTGCATTGCTCTTTTTTCAGCATGTGTTGGTGGAACAACATCCTTGAATTTATACTGCGGAATTACAGGTATAAGATTAAATGTAAAAACACCCATTTCTCCAGCCTTTTTTGCTATATCAACGATGTGATTGTCATTAATACCCGGAATATAGACGGTATTGACCTTTACAAGCATTTTCTTCTCAACAGCCATTTTAATTCCCTTTAGCTGCTGTGAAAGTAGTTTTTCGGCTGCCTCCCTTCCATGGAGTTTTTTTCCTTCCCACTCCACAAAGGAATATATTTTTTCGCCGATTGCCGGATCAACTGCATTCATTGTGACAGTCAGATTTCCTACATCATACTTTACAAGCTCATCTATCTTCTCAGGAAGAAGAAGTCCGTTTGTACTGAGGCACTTAATCGGAGTAGGATATTCTTCTTTTAAAAGTTTCAGAGTCTCAAATGTCTCTTCATTTGCAAGAGGATCCCCCGGACCTGCAATACCAATTACCTTGATATACGGGAACTGCTTTAGTGCCTTTCCAACAAGTTCAATAGCCTGATGAGGTTTTAAGACTTCACTGCAAACCCCGGGACGGCTTTCATTGACACAGTCAAAATCCCGTACACAGTAATTACACTGAATATTGCATATGGGAGCAACGGGAAGGTGCATCCTGCCGGCTGTGTGACAGGCCTTTTCACTGTAACACGGATGGTCATTTATTTTCCTGAGCTGTTCAGGATCATAAGGAACATCCTTTCCATCCACTTTTGCAGTAGGGTATTCATTTTCACTCATATCTATCTTATAAAGAAGATTGTTCTAATGACTAAAAAATATAACCAAATAGACCAATCAGATTATTATAACTATAAAGGAGAAAGAAATGAAACAAATTCACTTATTGCCACTATTAATTGCAATGGCATTTTTTGTAATGGCTACGGGGTGCACAACAACTGACAGTACACAAATTAATGAACAAACAACAACAGTCACAATACCGACTCAGCAGCAGTCTGTTATATCAGAACCCTTTATTATAAAATCAGGAGACATTCCTGAAGAAATCACTATAACTTATGATGCAAAGCCGGTTAATGAGAATACTGCCGTCTTGATTTATTATACTCTTGATTCAACAAAAACAGATTCATATTCAAACCCAAACGGATGGAAAATTATTGTAACAGCATTTGCATATAATACAAAAAATGTTCATGCAGATTTCAATCCGGATAGTATCCAGGATATCATGGATTCAAAAGTCCCATATGAATCAAGAAGCATTCATGTCTACCCCAACAATGTTTACAGTGATAAAATTGAGATTTCAGATTCACCATCAGATCAGAAAATTGACTTAAACAAGCCTTATAACTATGGAATTTTATTAACACTTCAATGAAAAAAAGCAATGCAACAATTTTTATAAATTATAATCCTTTTTTTAACATATGAAAAAAATATTGCCAGTCGCTCTGATACTTATTGCATCTCTTGTTTTCTTCTCAGGCTGTACGTCTGATAGTACAAAAATAACTCCGGAAACTCAGTCAACTGCAGTTATATATACAGAAACCCCGGTTCCAACAGAAGAGCAATATGTTGTTACCAAACCCCTTCTTGTAATCGGCGAGGATATATATTCAACAAAAATATCAATTGATGCAAAGGAGTCCGGAAGCAACAGTCTGATTGTGACTGTTAAATTTGACAGTACAAATCAAATGGGAAAAACAGGAGCAGGAATGGATCTGATGACAACAATATTTGCATATAATTACGACGATGTTCCTGCTTCATTTAATCCACAAACAAAAGAGGAAATTATTGCTGCAGGAATCCCTTATAAGACAGTGCTTACAACCCTGTACCCAAATAATGTTAAAAGCTCCGGAGCAGATCTGCCCGGCGATTCAGTACAGGGGTCACTTTCAATTAATAAAGCCTACAACTATGGTGCAATAATAGTGAAAGAAGGTGAAAGAAACTAAAAATAATTAAAAAAATTACATTTTATTAATTATTAGAAGTTTTTCTTCAGTCATCTCTTCGATTGCAAAACGCGGCCCTTCTCTTCCAAAACCGGACATTTTTATGCCGCCATAAGGCATGCAGTCAACCCGGAATGTAGGGATGTCATTAATTACAACACCACCTGATTCGATATTTTCAAAGGCATTTAGGATATTGCCAATATCTTTTGTAAAAATGCCGCTCTGAAGTCCATACGGGGAATTATTTACATATTTTATTGCATCTTCAAAATTGTCGTACCGCGTAATTGTTGCTGCAGGTGCAAAAATTTCGGATGAATTAACAGACATCTCAGGAGTAGAATTTTCAATAAGTATTGGATATAAAAGATTTTTTTCTGACTTCTGAGCCCATAGAAATTTTGCTCCCTTATCCTTTGCATCATTTATCTTTGCCATAGCCTCCAGTAAAGCATTTTCAGAAATCATGGGCCCGAGGATTACTCCGGATTCAAAAGGAGAACCTGGAACTACATCCTCAAACTTTTTCTTTAGAAGAAAGAGCAGATCGTCATAAATATTCCTGTGGGCAAATATCCTCTGAACAGAAATACAGACCTGTCCTGCATTTGAAACCACGCCTGTCAGGATTTTTGCGGCAGCATGTTCCAGATCAGTATCTTCATGGACGATCACCGCTGCATTCCCTCCAAGTTCAAGTCCAACCTTTTTTCTGCCTGCAACTGATTTTAGATGCCAACCTACATCAGGACTGCCTGTAAAACTCAGGAATGCAATCCTGTCATCAGAAACCATCTTTTCAGCCAAATCAGATGAACAGGGTAAAACATTAACTGCTTTTTCCGGATAACCGGCCTGAATTATAAGATCACCTAAAAGAAGCGCAGAGACAGGTGTTTTCGATGCAGGTTTTAGCACAAATGAGTTTCCTGCTGCAATCGCAGGCCCTATCTTGTGACATGCCAGGTTTAACGGGTAATTAAAGGGAGTAATTGCAAGAACAGTCCCGATAGGAAAGCGTTTTGAAAAACCAATGTGATTGGCCCCCTGAAATGTTCTGTCAAGCGGAATTATCTCGCCGCCAATTCTGACCGACTCTTCAGCAGAGATTTTTATTGTTTCAATCGCTCTTTTTACTTCACCCTCGGCAAGATCACGAACTTTACCTCCCTCTTTTATAAGAATTTCAACAAATTCTCTTTGCTTATCCTTTATCAGAGATGAAAGTCTTTCAAGAATCTCCTGCCTTTCAAAAGATTTTAAGTTTTTTGTCTGATTAAAACCTGATTTTGCTGCTTCCAATGCATTATCAGTATCTGATGAAGATGCGAGATAGACAGCTGAAAAAACCTCACCTGTATATGGATATGTCACATCAAGGATTTTTTCACTTTTTCTTAATTTGCCACCTACAATAAATGCAATGGGTGCTGTCTTTGCGTGTTTTTGTTTTAAAAAATTATAACTCCAAAAATCCCTTCTATCATTTACATCCTTAAAATCTGACATAAGAAATTAATAACGCCGGAAAAAAAGATAAAAATTACGTAGAATTTTATATTTTTTAAGCATTCTGTTTGAAAGAATTATTTTATTAGATATTATTAGAAGTACTTTCTAAAATATTTACAAGTGCTTTTTTAAAAATTAAAACCTTATTCTGCTCTAATTTTTTTTAAGAGTAATTCGGCCGTATAATAGACTATCACTATTATGATTGCCGATGCAATTAAAGAAAAAGGAAATTCCAGATATAAGTTTCCTGCATAATATCCGGCTGCAACCGATATAAAAAGAAGAAATATCTCCTGATGATCAAATTTCATAATTTACAAATTTTATTAGCCGCAGTCATTTCCAGGTTTAAAAAATTCCACAAAGAAAAATTTAATAAAAAACAGTGGGCCCGTTGAGATTCGAACTCAAGATCTTCGCCGTGTAAAGGCGACGTCATAACCAGCTAGACCACGAGCCCCATATAATCGTGCTTTACCATATTTGCGCTATTACTTATTAAATATGTTGGATTTGATTTTTAGATTAGCAGAAGGCTTTTATTATTAATCCAACAGCAGAATCAATAATTTTTTACAGATATATTATAAAACCAAAAAAATAGTATGAAAACATCAATTCAAAGGGCGCTGACAGCTTGTTGCTGTCAGGGGAAGCCACCGGCAGTATAAAAATCCTGATGTTGCCGGAAGAATAACGGTTCCCGGCAGTATGAATGATTCACTTGCACCGGGAACATTGAACAGTATATTAAAGCAGGCAGGAATTAAGGAGAGGAAATAATGTTTAGGTTTCTGATTATTGTTGAGAAGACGGATTCCAACTATTCCGCATATTCCCCCGATCTACCCAAATGCGTGGCGACAGGAAAAACCCGCAAAGAGGCGGAGAAGAATATGCATGAGGCGATTGCATTTCATATCGAAGGCTTAAAGGAGGACAATCTTCCAATCCCCGAGAGTAAATCATCTGCGTCCTGGGTTCTGGTTTAATAACTCCGGTTTAGGATGTAAACGTTCGTCAAACAGTGTTTCATATAAATTTAGTAAGGATAATTCCTACTATTTTTTAGACTATTTTTTGGCTGCTTCTCCATTCCTTTGCCGAATTATAAAACCCAAATAAAGCTGTAATCCAGTAGAACCCGAACATCACTACAAGATAGATGTTTTCTGTAAACGCTCCTTCTAAAATCCGGATGAAAATTTAAATATACGACCTGAAAAAAGGAAACACGGAAGATAAAATGCTCCCAAAAAATTAATTATATACTTTCATAAATTCCTTCAAAAGAGCATCCGCACAAAGATTCTCCTTCTTTGTAGGAACATAATTAAATTTCTTAACCCTCACCATTATCTCTTTTATAATCTCCTTATCGTTTTTCAGGTTTAACTTCCAGACATTCTCTAAGATAAAATCAAAATTTTCTATACCTGTTGCCTTCCCGTCGATTAGGATCTTTTTTGTGGTTATCTTGTCAGGCGGAATTCCGCCGCAGATAGAACAATAGTCTCCGTCTTCTTCTATTACAACTATGAATTTCATATGACCTTATCTCACTTTTTTTTCGTTTTTTTTATGAAAAATAATTTTATGAACGCTTTTATATCAGATTACACAAAACCCGGGTTAAGAAGGGTTCAAATTTAACTTCTCCGGCATGATTACGAAAAGAATAATGGCAAATATAATGCCAATTCCACCCAGAACAGAAAATGTTTTGATTTCACCAAAGGTATCAGCGATTATACCTGCAAATACCGGACCAATTATATAACCAATATTAAAGAAAAAATCGCTGAGTTCCTGCACTTCTTTCTCAAATTTAGGGGTCTCCTGTATACAGTGAGCGGAGATGCTATTGGACACCGGTGTCAGCATACATGTAAAACAGGTGGATATGAATACAATCAGGATTATGATCAAAGGACTTTCAATGAAAGAAATTGTTGTAAGGATTGATGATCCGATAAAAAGCCCGATAAGGGCGGTTTTCTTCTCTCCGAATATCTTTGTTACTGAACCTATCAATCCGCCGATGATCAGGGGCGGTGCAAAGAAAGCAACCATAAACAGCCCGTCAAAAGGTTCTAATGGCAGATTTTCAGCGACAATTGGTCCAATAGTGATAAAAAATGCATCGAATACTGTTGAGACAGAGATCAGGAGCAGCAGAGGAAAAAGCATACTTCCGACAATTCTCCACAGTCCGAACTCTTCAGCCAGTGTCTTTGTGGTATGGATTTCATCTGACGGAATAAACTGTTGTTTTCCAGCTGCTTCACGGAGAAGCAGGAGAAAAAAGAATGCTGAAACAGATAGGAAAACGAGTGCAGTCACGAATGGTTCCCACCCGACTGTATCAATGATCAGAAAACCCGCTATGAGAGGGGCAAGGAGGCATCCTGACGCCTGAAAGATCTGAAGAACCCCAAATCTTGAGGATAAATCTTTTTTTGGAACATATCTGCTGAATAAATCCAGGGTTCCGAAACTTTGCAGATCATAGTAAAAACCCCACATTGCCATTGCCGCTACAAAAACAAAAAAGGAATGTGCACTCCAGATGAAAAAAACATAGATTACGCATACCAGGAACATAAAAATAAAGAGAGTTCGATAAAAGGCCTTTTTAAAAATTTTATAGATTACAAAGTCAAAAAAAGCACCGGATATTGCTGCTGTTGAGAAGATTATTCCAAGAAGGGTTTTTGAATATCCCTGTTCGGTCACTATAAGCGGTACTGCATAAGTGATTATAACGTCATAAAGCATGAAGAAGAGAATCATCATGCAGAAAAGGTTGATAATGGAGTTTTTCGACCAGACTGAATATAATTTTCCAATAAAGGATTTCAGAATCATATCGAATTACCTTTGAATTCTACACAATTGTCTCAGGAGTGTATTCACCAGGAATACTCTTCCCAGGTATCCTCTTTCTAAATATTCTGTATGGTCAGGTATGCCAGAATTATCCTGCATCTCATCCAAGGGTATCGCTCAATGCAACACAATTGTGTGGTTTTGGGCAGATTCCTCAGCCAGGAGATTCATTAAAACCTCGTATAAATAGAGTAATGTGAATTAATATTAAAAACTTCCTGACTATCCGAAAGGAGCTGAACAGATCCGGACATATTATATATAGGTATAATTATGATTCTTAGTAATATTTGCCTGATTTTATGAAAAGGGGAATGAATTCATCAGGATTGTTATTCATGGTTAATAATAAAAACACCAGAGATATGATTGTCGAAACAAACCTGGATGTAAAATGGATCTGCAAAACCCTTGCGGAGATGAAAGGCTCAATAGAGGATCATGAGGGCAGGCTGAGAAATCTTGAAGCGTATAAATCCGAATCTGCCGGACGTGAGGGAAAGATTGCAGCGGGTCTTGGTGCAGGAGCGGGCGGAACGGTTGCGGTTATCCTGAAAAATTCTCAGCGGTTTTTAGCTTCCCTGAAAGGGCAGATAAAACGTCTCCAATTTACCATTGAATAGACAATTTTGTTTTTCCGGAAGAGCCCGATATTCTGTGATGCCTGCAGCTCTTCTATGAATTCATAGATGAGGTCTGTATCATCCTGGGTTAAGCGGCATTCAAGAATTGCCTTCTTAAATGATCTGTCTACATAAACAGATTTGACGTAATGAAAATTACTGTCTGTTCGGGTGGGTGCTGTGATACTTCCCATGAGAGAAAGTCAGAATAAGAATATAAATGAGTTTGGAGGGGATTTGAACTTAAAATCTGGAAGCCGCTGGAGGGATTTGAACCCCCGACCTGCTGATTACGAATCAGCCGCTATACCTCTAAGCCACAACGGCAGAATAAATGATTGCTTCTGTATAACTTCGCCTTAAAAAATTATAAAACAAGTGGATTGTATCCTGTTATTTTTAAAAATTAAGTATTATTATCAGGAGTAACCCCTGATTGTAAGGCCTGTTTCTGCATCGGATTTTGAGTCCGTAGCTTTTTTTATCTCCCCGAATTTCGCCTCATAATCCAAAACCGTCTTTGAAAGGACTTCTGAGAAATTTTTTGCGTGTTTTGGACTAATTGAAACAATAGCCTTTGCCCTCGCATGGTTTGTTCCCGGAATCTCATGAAGAAAAACAAATGTGAATTCATCATCCTTATATGCAACCTGAATTCTGTTTGCATATACAGGATCAAGGTCAGGGGGTAAATTTACGGCAATATCACGTTTTTCCATACCATATTATTTACCTTAGAAAAGATAAGGATTTTTTATCGAACTACAATAATGGAATAAATAATGAAATCACTAAGCATCTCGTCTGTTGTCTCATGCCACATATGCCCTGTAAGATTTATGCTTGAGCAGAATATAAAAAACAATTGCGAATCTGAAAATTATACTCTGGCAAAACAGATATCATATCATCTTGGAGAAGAACTCATGCCCGGTGAAATCTGGGATGAAATAATGCTGATAAACCCCAAAATTTCTTCAGAATCAAATGAATTATTCAATTCATGGATTAGAAAATGTATTCTATCTTCATGGCCAAGGGCATCGCAGAACGATATCAGGGTTTCATCCGAAAAGCTAGGGATATATGGCACTATAGACAGATTTTTTGATTCAAAACCTCATATTGGCCTTACAAGATTAAGCCCGGCACCGGAGAATGGAGTCTATAAGGCTGATCGGGTGCGAAGTGCATGCTACTCATTATGTGCCAAAGAATCTCTTAAAATAGATGCTGATGAAGTTATTCTTGAATACATTCCATCAGGAATATCAAGAATATGTACTGTCTCTCCAAGGGACAGAAGGGATGCATTATCGGCAATAAGAATAGCAAAAAAAATAATTTCAGGCAAAACTCCCGTGAAAAATAAGAATCTGCCATGTGAAAACTGTTACTTAAAGGATAAATGCTCAAAAGGGCCTGTAAAACTTTCAGAATTATTATAGATATATATCAAAACTATAAAGAAATAAATATATACATCCAATAAACTAGATCTCAAATGGTCATGGAGGTTATTTTCATGGATGAAAAAAGTATTAGAAAATTAAAGTTTGTTCTGCTCTCTTTTATTGCAATATGTGTAGTTCTTTCTGCAGGATGTACAGGTTCCGGTGAATCTGCACCAAAACAGTCAGAAGAACAGGCACAGGTCACAGCAGTTCAGGGATCAACCGGTACAGGTACAGCAGCAACCGGTGAAATTATTCACAACTCTATTCTAAAACAGTACCTGCCGACCGCAACCGGTAACTGGGAGAGCGGAGAGGCAATAGGTCTTCAGGTTGATGACGGGATTTATAAATGGAGCTGGGCTTCAAAGACCTATGAGCAGAAGCTTGGCGGAGAAGCCATTGTTGATGTAATTATTCAGGATACTGCAGGAGAATCTGTCGGATATATGACATCGTGGGACACTTATATGGCAATAGACACTCCGGATATGTCAATGAAAAAAGTTACAGTTCAGGGATTTCCCGGGTGGATTGTAACCGACAAGACTGATAATGTAATAACCCAGTTTGTCAATGTGAATGACAGATTTATGGTCTACACATCAGTTTCAGACGGCAAAGAGGACTACCTGACTGTTTTTAACACTCAGACTGATCTAAAAGGCCTTTCAAATCTTTCCTAAAATTTTTTTAAAAGATAAATTACCTTAAAAATTCTTCTCAATGAGAGTTTTTGAAATAATATACTCGCCCTTTGCTTCTCTTGTTGTGCCTATAACAAGCCATTTTTCATCTCCATGATCCTCAACCACACCACAGGCTTCTATAATCTCGCCTTTTAAGGCCTGGCCACTGTAAGTATGCGTAAAGGAAAGCACTTTGGAAATTTCGGGATGATTCACAGAGTAAACCGCAGGACTGTCAAACGACAGAGATGCATCAGATACCTCTGCTTCAATTGTTTTTTTCCCGAGAACAGTTCCTTTTATAATCTTAACTGAATTCAGATCATCATACCCACGTGTATATAAAAGATCAAAATATGTATTGTCAATCTCACCTCTGTTCCACTTTCGTTTTTCGTGCAGAACGAATGTTTCATAATCAATCTCAGGGATACGTTTGTTGTAAACCTTTTCCCACATATGATCTGAAAGTGCCTGTATACGACCCTCTTTTACCGCCCTTATAAGGTTTTTCTGTGCCAGGAACCAGAATTTTCCATAAACAACCATATCAATATCAGAGGAGTCATTTTCAAGACCACAGAGAAGGGAACCTGTACATCCATATGTTCCTTTTAAAACTCCAAAGATATCTGAAAGCTTCAAAACACGTCTGTCTCTTGCCATGACATTTTCTATCTCCTCATCGGGTTTTAGGACCTTTTTTATATCTTCTAAGGGAACACGATGAACAACATCGAGATATTCAGGTTTGTACTTTTTTATGTACTCAAATGCAGGTTCAAAATCATATTTCCTGTACCTTATTCCATCTTTTGAGACTCTTTCCCCATTATCATCAGGAACATACCGAAGGACACATCCTGCCCTTTCCTCATTGTCATACGCCGATACTGCATAAAGACGACCGTCTTTATCCTCAATAAAATCTCTAAGCCTTATCGCTTTCATAAGCAAAAATTCCGTTCTGTAAAAAAATTTTGAATTGTCAGGTTCGTCATGAAGGTTATTTTAAAGGGTTTATTAACGAAAAGCATTACAAAATCAACATTTACCTGCCAGAAATTTCCCAATTTCCTCAATATCTCTTCCGGGACGAATAATTTTTTTATTTGCCAAATCCACAACAGTGCTTGGTGTGCCCGGAAGTCTTCCGCCATCAATGAAAAGATCATAAACAACCGTAATCTCACTGAAATCAACAGGAGATTTACCACCCGAAACATTTGCGCTTGTAGATGTGATAGGAGCATCAAACTCACTTATAATACTCAGGGTTGTCTTGTTGTCAGGTATTCTTATTCCAATATAACCTGTCCCGCCTGTAAGCAGTGACGGGAGACATTTATTGGCTTTAACTATTGCTGTAACAGGCCCGGGGAGAAATTTTTCTATAAATTCCTGCTCAAAATCACTCATCAAAGTTACAGCAAGAGCCATTTCCAGATCACATACTGCAATAGAAATAGGATTTGAAAGCGGTCTTTTTTTAACCTCATATACTCTGTGGATTGCATTATCTGAAAATGCATCACATCCTAGTCCATATACCGTTTCGGTGGGATATACAATCAGACCATCCCTGTGCAGAACAGATACTGCCTCATCAATTTTTGATCTCAAAATTCACGCCCTCTTACACGATTAATATTGAATACAGCAAGATCACTTGCATGCATGACAGCAAAAACTCCGGCCTGCAGGGGATCAGTTACAACAAGATCCACATACTTTGTAACACTTCCCGCCATGTTTAGAGATATTACAGGTATACCTGACTCACGAATTTTTATAACAGAGTCGGAAATTGTTCCTCCCATCAGTGATCCGGCAAGCACAAGTACAGATACTCTTGGAAGACGACTAACCGCATCAATTGTTGCCGCAAGCTCTTTTTCTCCAACAAGAGGAATTGTATCAATTGAAATTCTTTCACCACGGATATTGTGCCTGTCTGCTTCATTTACAGCACCCATAGCAACCTGAGCAACCTGTGCTCCGCCCCCGATTATAATTACTCTTTTTCCAAATATCTTTGAAAGCGGCTGATATGTTTTGACAGAATGAATTGTGCTCAGTTTAGACAGATCAGATGATAAAGAATCAATATCATCCACATTTTCAAATTCAAAATAGATAAAAGAACTCCCCTTTTCATTGCCTGCGGAAAGAACAGATGCCTGTGCCAGAACAATGTTTACATCATGTGCAGCCATTATATCGGATACGTCCCTTAAAACGCCCTGACAGTTGTCACTCAGAATGCTGATAGCATATATCTCCGAATTTTTCATTTGTTATGACTGTATCTTGTATTTTTGGATAATTATACCTTTTTAATAATCAGGGTTAAAAACTGACAGCTGAAGAAATTTATAAGAGAAAATTAATTGTATCACAGGATATGCGATAACCGGGGATCGAACCCGGGTCAGAGGCTTGGGAAGCCACTGTCCTGCCGCTAGACTATTATCGCAGATATAACTCTATTTCCCGATTGGAATTACTAAATTATAAATATTGTTTTTATGAGCTAAAATATTATTAGTTTGCCTTCTGCAGAGAAATATTTAGAATACGATGCTTTTATCAGGGAATATATCAATTTAATAAATAGCACTTGAAATACGGTGCTGACTTTAGTGTAAGTCCGACGTGTCTTTAATAAAAAATGACACTGCCCTCAAAGGGCTTTGGGATTACAAAAAAGGTCAGTAATGGCTTTTTTTTGGACTTACATGTAGATCTGTAAGACTTTCATGAATTAAACTCATGTATGTCTTAATGATACGTAAATTTCCCGCAGAACGGGAAATGTTTTCAAACCAAATCGTGATTAAACCTTAGAGGTTTTTCATGTCAAAACTGAACAACATTTATCTGATGAAGTTCAGGATTTCAGAAAACCATGTAATTAAGGTTTTTTGAAATATCTTAGAATTAAGGTGGTGAACAATGGCACGAATGCATGCCCGCCGACGCGGAACATCTGGTTCAGTAAGTCCGCTTCGCACAGAGGCACCTGAATGGTCCAATAAGGACACAGCAGAGATTGAGAAAATTATAATAGATCTCAGAAAGGACGGTATGTCAAGCGCACAGATAGGACTTGTACTGCGTGACAAGTACTGTGTCCCAAGCATAAAGCTTGCAACTGGAAAACGTATGGAGCAGATCCTGGCAGAAAACGGTCTTGGATCAGAGATACCTGAGGATCTCAGAAACCTCATCGTCAAAGCTCTGGGTATGAGAAAGCATATCGCTGAAAACAAGAAGGATGTTCACAACAAACGCCAGCTTCATCTTACTGAGGCAAAAGTCAGAAGACTTGGCAAATACTACGTGAAATCTGGTAAAATGCCACAGGGATGGGCATACAAACCGGAAACGGCGGAGTTCCTGTTATCCAGATAATTTCTGATATATGTCCATTGAATCCGCTGCAGATCATATTGCGGACAAATTGTCCGAATCTGATCATCTGAGAGTATACGGTCATCACGACGCTGACGGAATAGCTTCGGCTACCATAATGTGTCATGCCTTAAACAGAATTGGAAAGAAATTCCATCTGACTATCAAAGACCGAATCTCAAATGAGGATATCAAAAAAGACGAAGTTACACTTCTGTGCGACTTTGGAGCTTCTTTGGAAGATCTGCCGGAAGATGTAATGGTTGTGGATCATCATATACCCTGCTTTAATGGTGAATACCACGCAAACCCGCGACTATGTGGAATAGACGGAGAAAAAGAGCTCTCTGCCTCAGGTGTTGCATACATTGTTGCAAACCATATGGGGGATAACAGAGACTTAAGCGGACTTGCACTTCTCGGAATTATTGGGGACAGACAGGCAATTGCAGGAAAGAATCAGGAGATCATAAACGAAGGTATTGCTAACCAGTTCATTGTGCCTGAAAGAGGTATCCCTCTTGCAGGGAGGAATCTGGAGGAAAAACTATTTACCGCAATCAATCCGTATCTCCGCGGTATAAGCGGAGAAAAAGAAGCTGTACAGGAGATTCTTAAAAGATCCTTAAAAGAACAGGAATACAGCTACGAGACCCTGCTGTCTGAAATCATATTGAAAATTGCACCCGAAACAAACGACAAAGTCATGCAATCCCTCTGGGGAGACAGATATGAACTTGAAAGAGGAGTTATAACTGATGCACACAGCATGGCGGCAGTTGTTGAATCCTGCGGCCTCTCAAAAAGAGGCGGTCTTGGAGTAACGCTCTGCCTCAGAACGTCACAGAGTGTAGAGGAAGCATGGGATATCGCAATAAAACACCGCTTAAAAGTCATATCCGCAATTCAGAATGTAAAAAGCATAGATGAATCGATTTCGCTATTTGAGGTGTCAGATCCGACAACCGCAAGCAGCGTTGCAGATTCGCTTGCATACGACAATCTGAATGAAAAACCGGTATTTGTAATGGTAAAATCCGGTGAAAAATATTCAGTTTCAGCCAGATGCCCTTCAGGTGCTGAATACAACCTCTCTGAAATCATGAAAAACATTGCAGAAGAGGCTGGTGGCACAGGAGGAGGACACATATCACGTGCAGGCGCAACCTTTGAAAAAGAAGGACTGTTGAAGTTCAAGAACGGATTAAAGGAGGCATTTGCATAAATGATTAAAATAACAGGAACGGTGACCACATTCCACAAATATCCGGAATGCATCTCCGAAGCCTTAAAAGCAGACAATCTTTTGTCCATGACAACAGAAACAGGGGAAAACTGCGTGATATGTACAATAAACGGAGACAAACTTCGTTCAATAATTGCATCGGTTGATGACTATCTGATGAATCTGTCAGTCGCGGAGGAGATATGCAGTTACGTTTCGCATTAAAACAGACATTCTGTATAAAGCAGAAATTGCTTCAGAAGTCAATGCCAAACCCTGTATACGGGTCTGAAAGGGTATCCGAATCACTAAATGCGGCTGTTTTAATGGACACAGCAAATATTTGAGGTGAAAATATGGCAAGAAGAAAACAAATTGGAAGAAGAGTAGAAGGATGGAAAGCGAAAAACTGGTTCAAGGTGTATTCACCGGAAGTGTTCGACAAGGTTTTCCTTGGAGATACAATTGCAAATGAACCTGAGAAAGTCTATGGTCGTGTCATGCAGACAACACTAGGTGAAATGACCCAGGACTATTCAAAGCAGAACATCAAGATGAGATTCAAGGTAACCGAAGTTGCAGGCGATGCAGCATATACTGACTTTGTCGGACATGAAGTCACAAAAGACTACCTCCGTGCAATGGTAAAACGCCGCACTTCAAGAATCGACAGTATTGTTCTCGCAACAACAAATGATGGCAGAAAGATCCGTGTTACAACAACATGTTTCACAATCAACCGTGCAGATGCAAGCCAGCATCATGCAATCAGAAAAGAGATCACAAGCTACATCCTTGGTAAGGCAAAGGAGCAGACCTATTACCAGTTCGTAAAGGATATGGTTATGGGTGAGATCTCACGTGAGATTTTCAAGAGCATTAAAAAGATTCACCCGACACGCCGTGTTGAGGTAATCAAATCAAAGGCAATTGAGGCAAATACTGTAATTGCACAGTAATGTCTGATTGAAAAAATTAGATTAAAAATTAAAGGAAGTGTTATAGATGGGAAAAACAGGTATAACCTCATGGACTCAGATTAAGAGTGTATCCGGTCAGCTGAGACTTGTCCCGGCAAAAGAGGGAACTTACAAAAAACCAGGTCCAAACCAGCGCTTTAAATCAGGTGCAAAACTTAAGAGAGCAATTCAGAAAACACAGGACTCACAGCGTGGCGGAAGAAGAGGAGGAAATAGCGGAGGCGCCAGAGGTGGACGCAACTCACGCAACACACCTCAGGTAGACCCACGCTTCAGAAGACGCATTAAACGCTCCCCGGCATCAATTAAGGGAGCAAAGGCCAAGTCCAAATAAAACTAACTGAGACTAAAAAATAGTCTCATTTTTTCTATTGAGAGAACAAAGGTAGGTCTATTGTGATGAATTCAAAAGAAGCAGTTCATAATTATCTTTTTGCAGAACGCGCCAAAACAAATCTTATTACTGTTTCACAGATGACAGCTGTCCTCTATGAATTAAAAGGTGCGGAGAAATTAGGTGCAAAAAAGATGCTTAAATTATTTATCGGAGCTATTGAGCAGGATCTCAGAATGGCCGGAAATATCACTAAAAAACAGGATTTTTTAGAAGCAGCCGGTATTCTGGAAAAAATAGAGAACCTGATTGATAATGAAGACTTCAATGAAGCGCAACTTGCTGTAAGCAGTGCAATAACAAAAGCCACAACTCCGGCACAGGAAGCATGGCAGGTACTATCGGAAAATGAATTCGTCTGAATTCCACGATTTTCTCAGCACAAGATCCTCTGTAAGGGATTTTTCAGACAGCCCTGTTTCAGAAGATGAAATAAACTACATGCTAAGTTGTGCATGTACAGCACCAAGTGCCGGAAACCGTGAATCATGGGATGTCGTTATTGTAACCGATGATGGTTTAAAAGAGGATCTCTGTGATGCCGCATTCAATCAGGAGCATATAAAAAACGCACCCGTAATTCTGGCAGTTTGTGCAAATTACGTTCGTTCTATGTCACAATATGGCGAAAGAGGTATTCTTTACGCAGTTGAGGACGCAACTATTGCCGCCACATACATGATGCTTGCCGCTCATGCAATTAGGCTTCAGACATGCTGGACAGGGGCTTTTGATGACGAAACTGTGTCAGAAATCCTTGGTCTTTTACAGCATGCCAGACCTGTGACCCTTCTGGCGGTAGGTCACGGAAATCTTCCGGAGCTCCGGATGGAAAGAATGCCGGTTAATGAACATATCCATGAAGAAACATGGTAGAGAACACAGGTTAAGAAAAAAATGTCAGATTATCTTGTAACGCTGGAATCAGCATGGATTATCAAGGACGTAGAAACCCTTGATGATGCAATTGGTATTGCAATTAGTGAAGCCGGAAAACGCTTAAACCCGACTGCAAAATTTGTAGAAATTGAGATTGGCCAGCTCATATGCCCTCTCTGCGAAGATGAGTTAAACAATGCACTTATTGTTGCAAACGTAGGACTTGTAGGACTTATTCTTGAGATGAAGGTATTTAAGGCGGAATCTGAGGAGCATGCAAGCAGAATTGCAAAGTCGGTGGTGGGAAAAGCACTGCGTGATGTACCGCTTAAAGTGGTTGAAATAAAGGAGATCTAAGTATGATTTCAGTTGTAGGTCATACTGCAATTGATAATATTTTTACAGTTCCAAAATTGCCGGAAAGACATGGATCTGTTCCGGTTCTTGATCATAAAATCTATTTTGGCGGCGGGGCTGCGAATATTGCAGCAGGTATCGCAGTATTAGGTGGAGAAGCCACATTAATAAGCGCTGTAGGAAGGGATTTTGAAAACAGCCCTTTTGAAAAATGGCTAAACCAGATTGGTGTTATGCGCCGTTTTTTTATTTCCGAAGACAAAAATACGCCTACCTGCTACCTGTTTAACGATCTTTCAGGGGATCAGACAACTGTTTTTGAATGGGGTGCTTCAGAGCTTTTCACCACTAAAGACGCACCATCACTTGATTTTGTTCATATGGCTACAGCAGAACCGGAATTTAATGTGAAAGTTGCACAAAAAGCAGAATTCTCATCATTTGATCCCGGCCAGGATCTGATAAAATATACAAAAGAGCAGCTTGAGTCCATAGTCGATAATATAGACATTCTTTTCGCAAATCACCATGAAGTAAAAGGAATGTGCGAAAAAATCGGCATAACAAAGAGTGATCTCTTAAAAAGAATCCCTGTTTCAGTAATCACAATGTCAGGAGAAGGAAGCGAACTGCATTTAAATGGCGATGTCAAAAATATACCTGCAGTTTCCGTTAAACTTGCAGATCCTACCGGTGCAGGCGATGCATACAGGGCAGGATTCCTGACAGCATATAAAAAAGGCTATCCTGAAGTAACCTGCTGTAAAGTAGGAACAACAGCAGCATCTTTTGTCGTTGAAGAAATTGGCTGCCAGACCAATCTTCCCAACTGGGGAAGAATGTTAAAGCGATATAAAGATAATTTCGGGGATTTATAAACAATACAGATAAAATGTTTTCATACAGGTGCAGAGTGTACCAAAAGAGGAGAAGATAATATGGCACCAGTAGGGGAATCAAAGATTGAAGGCCTCAGTAAGTTTCTTTTTCTGGCTCCTTCATGGCCACGCTCACTTTCAATAATATTTTTCCTGGGTCTTGTCATCGATATTGCATGTGTCATCAGAAACCATGATATTCAGCATTTTGGAATTTTTGGCTTTTTTATCCCGGCCCTTATCGCATTTATCCTGACAAAACCGTTTGTTGAAATTTTTGGAAAGAAGATAACATGGAACAGGTCAGCCCTTCTGGCACTTGCATGTACGGTTTTTTCAATAATTATCAGCCTGTTCCCGATTTTGCTGATTTTTGAGGGGATTTTTCCTCTATTATTTGCAGTATCACTAGGGTTTGTATTTGGTATCCGCTTAATAGTCCTTGTAGCAATAGCCGATTATAAGATGTCACATATGGTGTTTCCGGCACTATTACAGAGTCTTTGTGCGATGGCTGTCGGAACATACTATTTCGGCATTGTTTTTCTCATGTATGCCCTTCCGATTCATCTGCTCTTCGGCGCAGGCGTGATTCTCTTTTTGTGGCTTGTTGAAAGACCTTTGAGAAAGAATTTTCATATAAGTGCTCTTAATTTCATCAACGCGTTTATTGCACACAATACAGACGGCTCAAAAGCTCTTGAGGAATTTTTTCACGAGATTGGAGAGGAAGTATATGTGCCGCAGGTCACTCTTTTCTTTAAAAGAGAGGGAAAAAAAGACATTATATTTACTGTCCCAAATCTTCACCCGGGCCCTATGGGGGAGATTGGAGGCGGCAATCTTCCAAAGGTTTTACATGAGTCACTTGGGGGAGAAACTCTTGTTCCTCACGGATGTGCCACACACGACTTCAATATTATCTCAGAAAATGAGATTCCAAAGGTTATTTCCGCTGTTGAGAAGACAAAAGGAGATATCCTCTATAATAATACTGCAGGTGAATCGGTACGCTACAAATATGGCTCGGTTCAGGTTCTTGCCCAGCCATTCGGAGACGCACTTTTACTTGTGAGTACACGATACCCCGAGATGACCGAGGATGTCGATTATCCTATAGGTCTTTCAATAATGTCTGAAGGTCACAAGAGATTTTCACATATAGCATTTGTTGATGCACACAACTGCATGGTGGATGTGGCAAGCCCCGTCATGCCTGCATCCCATATCGCATATGAGTACATGAAAGCCTGCGATATTGCGGGAGATGCAGCATTAAAAGAGACTCAGTCCGAGTTTGAGGCAGGAGTTTCGCATGTAAATGTTCCGTTTACACGCCTGGAAGGGTTCGGTGACATCGGGATTCAGGCTCTTGTTGTAAAGAATGGAGATAATACAACGGCATATGTCCTCTTTGACGGGAACAATATGCAAAACGGCGTTCGCGACATAATGAGGAATAAAATTCTTGAGATTGTTGATGAGTGCGAGCTAATGACGACAGACTCCCACGTTGTAAACACAATAAGCGGCAAAAACCCGGTTGGATATCGCATTGAGGCAGAAAAGATTCTTCCATTTGCGGTTGAGGCAGTAAAAGAGGCACTCAGTGATCTCTCACCTGCAAAGTGCGGCGCAACCACTGCATGGTGTGAGGGAATATCAGTTTTCGGTTCACACAGAATATCACAGCTGGCAAGTACAGTAAACGCCATGCTGACCTTTATTGCTCCATTAGGCTTTACAATACTGATTTTAGCATTTGTATTTTCAATAATAGGATACTTTATTCTGGTGTGATAATACTTATCTTTGACAGAACCAAATCCGTTATCTTTTTTTCTAAGGATATCTAATATGTATAGTCCAGTAATCTGGAGATTGTAAGCGAGAGTTGCCGAGCCTGGCCAAAGGCGTTGGACTTAAGATCCAATCTCGTAGGAGTCCGTGAGTTCGAATCTCACCTCTCGCATTTTTTTTTTGAAACTTTTTTTAATTAGAGTATTATTTTCTAAAATTTGTTTGAAAAGATGCTAGGAATGTTTTCCTCTAGGTGTATTGTCGATGAATCTTGCTTTTCCTTCAACTATCAATTTTTCCAAAACAAGTTTTGATATGGAATCTCCAATATGATCGAGTGCTCCCTCTTTAGGACCTACAATAACTTGTAAAAAAAAGAAGATGGGTAAAAGTAAGATAATATTGGAAAATTAGTCATCTTCCTCAATATATTCATTAATATTTTCTTCAGCGTCACGCTCATATCGTTGCGCTACATCCTTAAGTGAAGCTGCAAAACGCTGATAACCTGCATTTTCAAGATCATCTGCCTGTTCTCGATATTTTTCAGCAAGTTTTCTTTCAGGCTCACCGGTTGGATCAACAAAATGGACACCACGAGAATTGAAAATTTCCGTTGTATATCCATCCAACATTTTAGAATTGTTTATTTTATTAAGTTCATCTGCAACAGTCTCATTAATCCATAATCCCTTAAGGTCACATGGAGAATAGAACAAAACTTTACCTACATGGATCAAAGCAACTTCTAAATGACCGGATTTTGTACAAGTTTCTTTAGTCTCATTCAACCACTTTCTAAATTCATCTCCTGAAAACGATCCATCTGCCTGAGTTCCAGGTGGTTTTTGCCACATATCCAATAATTTCCATGCGTTTGTAGCGACTATTCCATCTTTTTCATTACGTTTTCTCTCTGATTTGTTTTCGTTTTTTGACAAGTAGATTCTACTTATTAAATCACAGAAAAATCCAGAATTCGAAGCAAGTCGCCTCTCTAACTCTTTTGGTGACATTCCATGCAGTCGATCCAGAATTGGTAAATATGCCCATTCCACATTGAATAACTCATTATGATCAACATTCGGATCCTCTTGTAAAACCTTGATAAGCGTTTGTACATGATGATAATCCATCGTATTCAATGGTTCCTCAGAGGATAATGCTGACATTAAGGCATTGACTGTACTTGACTTGTCTAATGATTTATTATTTGAATAATCCATGCATAAACAAAAGATAGCAGCATTGGGTCTACCATATTTAATTAATTCATCTACAGCTCCACCGATGTCACCATCTTTCCATTCAGGAACAACTTTCACTTTTTTCCAGTAATCACACTCTAATTCACCAAGTAAAGTAGGAACTCTGTTCCAAGTTTCATGGTTGAATGGTAAACAAATTAAAAAGGTTGACTTTTCTGATAAGGACCAACTGCTCTTATCAATATTATCTACCCATTCCCTACCTATGTAAAAATTACGACTTCTAATATACCCACTCAAAAATCGCTGCAACTTCTTGTTTTCAGTTGTTAAATATTTTGGAATTACTTCATTATCTATCGAAATATCTGCAATAGAGCCCAAAGACAATCCAACACTAAATGGATCTTCTATTGATTCAACAAATTTCAAGACTCCTTCAAAACCATCAGAATCTAATATTTCTCTAATCGCCTCACTACGACGTTTTTCCAGCTTTATTTGTTGTTTATTCCAATCTTCCCCTACTTCATATAATTCAAAGAAATCATGATTGAATATTCTACGATATGAATTGATCGGATTTTTCGGAGCAAGTTTTTCAACAAGAGATTCAATCTTTAATAATTCTTCTGCTTTAAAAGCCCATTTAGCATTAGGATAGCGCTTGTGTTTTTGAATTAAATCTACAAGTTTTTCCCAAATGTCAAGACGTTCATCCTCTGGTTTATTGGTAATTTTTTCAGATGAGAGATATTCTAATAATTTATCAAAACAAGGTTCTGGCAGGTTATTCAGATAACTTATAAGTTCACTCAGTTTTCCAATATTATCTTTTGCCATTGAAAGAGCACGTTCAGCATAAAAAGAAATTTGTTCCCAGTACTCTTCATTAGAGATTTGAATATCTTCATCATCTGGAATAATTTTCCGCCACTTGGGCCTATAAGATCCTGACGAGGTGCTCATTTGATTAGGTAGCAGACTAAGTGCAAGTTTCCAAGCAACAGACACTTCTTCTTTCTCAAGTATTTTCATCACTGCCTTTCTTTTATCAAATTTTGCAATAGTATGCGGCTTCCAAGGGAGTAATATCTCAGAAAGTGAATTTGAAGGGCGATTAATGTAATTCCCTCCAGGATCACGAGATGCAAGATTGCCCAGAAGTGCACATGAACGAACGATATACTCTTCATCCCAAGCAAGTGCCTCAAGTGCCCATAGTAAGCCAGCAATATAACAACCACCGGTGACACTATTACCTTCTTCTGAAAAAAGCCGATCAAATGGGCAAGGAGAGGATTTCAATGCATTTTCAACAGCATCCAAAAATTCAGTTGGTGCTGCTTCAGCTAATGTTGGGAGATGAGTATCCAAAGTTCCCCATAGTACCCAATCAGAACTATCTAATATTTCTCGAACAGTAAGAAATGCTGTATATTCAGCTCTATTCCTCGAACAGTATGTTAGAACCTCTGGTTGTGTACCAAATAATGCAAGACCTCCAACTATCCCTTTACGGATATTATCTGAATAGGTTAACGCTTTCCCATAAATGGTTGCAGCAAAGCGCTGTTCTGGTGGAAGGCCAAATTTAGGGTCGTTTTCTTTTAATATAGTAATTGCAACATTTTTGAAATTTTCAAGATCTTTATCGAAGATTCTCGTTCTAAGGATCTGCCATAAAACCTTTCTATCCTTAACACTCCATTTCCCATTATTAAGAGTCATTGGGGTTTCATGCAATTGTAAGATCTCTCTGAGATGGTCCATCCATTCATAGATGTCACCTGTAACAACCTCCTTGATTATTTCTAGATCTGATTCATTATTCTCATCCCATGAACCAATCATATTTGCTATAGTGAGATCTGAAGCATACTCATGGAGATTCCAATCAATGATATCCGGTTCATTACTAGGAAGATACTCCTTTGGAATACTAACCGGGATTCGTTGCTGGAATGACTCACATATATCTTCAGGAAGGTTTTCCTGTGTAATCGTACCACCACATTTATTGAATGATTGAACGATATCAACAAGACGAGACCATATTAATTCTGTTTTTTCTTGAGTATAATGGCCTATTAATGAACGAAAAAGGGATAAAACCACTCCTGATTCTATATCTAAATCATAGCTCAAAAGATGGAAATGCTTAAGAAATTCAAAAAGTTCATTTTCTGCAACAGGATTTCCACCATTTGCATTCGTCAATTGCTTTCTGAATGCATCCAGTTTTTTTACTTTAGCAGCACTGCTAAAACGGGTCATCTCTACCTTTCGGAAGAATTCCTCTGAATTTTCATATTTGCGTGTCCAATCAAGAACAATACGAACATTTTCAATGTCTATTTTACTTAGTGGACCTGCAATTAGAGCAATTATATCTTTATTCTTTTTAAAAAGAGTTTCATTATTGTAGTCGTTCCAAGCAGATTGGATTACTTCTCTGAAGATCTCATTATTTTCTGTAATTGTAACTGAATGTTTAATCTGGGCAAGCATCTTACAATTTTGATAATTTTTGTCTCCTTTAAGGAAAACTATCATGTCATCGGTATCATAACCATCAGATTTTCCTTGTAGTTTTATTTTATCAATAGGCCAGCAGGGTAAACAAGGAGCAAATCCTTCTGTTAGCATAAGTGCAACAAAAGAAGCTTGAACATGGGCTTCAAAGTGAAGACCTCCTCCTCCTGTTGAAAATGCATTACTCATTTTTTTCCCTGCTTTTTCCATACGACAATATCCCCATTTATCAGGTTTAGGCTAAATATTCATCTTTTTATTAATTATAATGTGCTTACAATGAATTATTAGTATCACAATATATAGTGCTAATGCTCTAAAGTATTTTTAAACCCCTGGACTTTAGCGAGACCGGATCTATAAAGCAGATCTTCCCATCCTCTGCGAAAGTAATGTAAACAGTGCTTAATTTATGCAATAGGTTCAGGGCCTATTCTTGTAGGAGCAGATTTGGAATCTTACCCCCCCGCATTGTTTTTTTGGGTTATAATCATATTGTAATTTATATCCTTGCCACATTTGATATCATCAAATTATTATTGTAAAAATTCAGGATATATTGATATTCAATTAAATTTATACCCAGACATTATTATATAAAAACAGTATATGGAAATCATATCAACTTCAGCAATTATTTTATCATTTTCTATGGGTTTATTACTTGGTTTCTTTACTATGTTTACAGAAGATATAAGAATCAAAATTATAGTTGACTGTATTGGAGCAATTAGTTTAATTTTAGCCATATGGGTACTTATGCCATCAATAGAATGGGGAACACCATTAAATGAAAGAGTAGAAATTCTCTCAAATTTTATTCAAACTGCATTAAGTACAATTATAATATATACCTTGGGAGATGCTTTTGGAAGTGCTGGATATATGTTATCTTCGGGAATCAGTGGTCATAGATAATGAGAAAAATCTACTATCCCTATCCATCCAATCTCTTTTTAAAATACCTATTCAGACTAAACGGCTTATCTGAAAGAGCATTTTGTTTCATATGATGCAATGTCCCTTTTTAAAAACCCATAATTGCTTTAAAATCTTAAAGAAATACATGAAACACCGTTGCGGGTGGGCAAATGCAAACGATCTTGAAAGAGTGTATCATGACACTCACTGGGGTGTACCTTTACATGATGACAGAGTTCTTTTTGAATTTCTGGTACTGGAAGGTGCACAGGCAGGATTGAGCTGGGATACTATCCTAAAAAAAAGAAATGCCTACAAAGAAGCATATGATGATTTTGATTTCTATAAAATTGCAGCGTATGATGATGCAAAGATTGAGGAATTAATGCAGAATGACGGTATCATACGCAACAGAAGAAAAATTCTCTCTTCAATCAGGAATGCGGGCGCATTTATAAAAATAAGAGATGAATTTGGATCTTTTGATAAATATATCTGGGCTTTCGTTGGCGAAAGGCCCATAGATAACTCTCTTCAGTCCATACATGATATGCCTGCAAAGACTGAATTGTCCGAGAAAATAAGCAGGGATCTGAAGAAGAGAGGATTTTCTTTTGTAGGGCCGGTCATTGTTTATGCATTCATGCAGTCGGTCGGAATGGTCAATGATCATGAGATCGGATGTTTCAGATATGAAAAATGTAAAAAAATGGCTGATAAATAAAATTATATGAAATTCCCGTCAACAAAACTGCTTTGATAATAGATAATTCATAAAAAATTCAGATTAAAAGACTCCTCCCCCACTCCCCTATTTTTTCAAAGTCGCGGAAATCACCCTCAGATGATTTCATCGCCTTAACAAGCATCCTAACCGGAAATGAGAGCTTTTTATATTCAAGTTTTCCTGCAAAAAATTCTGTTGCAAAGGGACTTACAATCTCCTTTGCCTCTTTTAGTGATTCCTCCATCTTAAGACGATTCTCAGGAGTATCTTCATTCATTATAAGACCCGCCGCAAAAAACGCGACTTTCTTATCTTTTAAGGAGGCACTGTTTCTTTTCAGAAAATCTGTAGCATCGGACAGCCATTTTCCGGCATATACGGGGCTTCCGACAATTACAAGATCATATGATTCAATCACGCCTGCATCCTTTGCTGGCATAACATCAGCCTGGATTCCTTCCCCTCTTACTGATTCACCGATAGCCTCAGCAATACCTGCGGTCGATCCGTATTTAGTTGCGTAGGTAACAAGAGCTCTTTTAAACATAATTCATATTCTGACCTGAATTGGATAATGTTTTTTATGAATTCATGATTAATCTAAAACAAAATCAATGCCCCGAAACATTTCTTAAACAAAATTATCCGGCATCATCACCCAATATTTATCCTGCTGCAATGACCCGGAAAAAACAGAACCCTATTTCAAAATACCAAGTATTATCCCCTCATTCTCAAAAAAATATTTATGCAGGACGGCGTTTTATTAATCCCACGTGATGGAGAAGCTGTATTCTGGGTAAGAAACAGTTATCAGCGTGCTCTTCATGAATCTTCTTTTAAAGACATACGGCCAATGGGAAGTTTTCGTGATGCTGCAAATGAATCTGCCCCAAAAAAAGGAACAATTTACACAGAAACTGAGCTTGTCCCTTATGCACACCTGCAAAGATTTTTGAAATATTTCCCGTTTGAAAATATTGCATCTGCTGATATGACAATTGCAGATGTAAGATCAATAAAAAGCAAATATGAACTTGCACTTATGAAAAGATCCGGAGAAATACACCGCCATGTAACTGAAGATTTGGCGCCCGAAATGCTTAAAGAGGGTATGAGCGAGGCTGAATTTGGAACAGCTCTCTTCAAAGTCTTTGTTGACGAAGGACACCAGGGCATAGTAAGATTCGGAATGTTTGACAACGAAATTGTGATGGGGCACATAGGTTTTGGAGACAGTTCAATATACGCCTCATACTTTAACGGTGCCAGCGGGAACTGTGGCATAGGCCCATATGCTCCGGTTCTTGGAAGTCCAAAAAGAAAGCTGAAATCAGGAGATCTTGTCTATCTGGATGTTGGATGCGGCTATCATGGATATCAGACCGATAAAACAATGACTTATATGTTTGGAAAAAAACTTCCCGAATATGCAATAGATATCCACAATAAATGTGTTGAAATCCAAAATGACATAGCATCAATGCTAAAACCGGGAGAAATTCCATCACTGATATATCAGAATATAACAGACAGCCTTGATGAAAGTTTTAAAAGCAATTTTATGGGATATAAAGACAGGAAGGTTAAATTTCTGGGTCACGGAATAGGCCTTTTAATTGACGAGATGCCTGTTATTGCAAAAGGGTTTGACAGCCCGCTGACAGAAAATATGACACTTGCAGTCGAACCCAAGTACGGCATCAAAGAAATAGGGATGGTTGGAATTGAGAACACATTCATTGTAACGCAGAGTGGAGGACAATGCATTACCGGAGATAATCCGGGACTGATCCCGGTTTATTAAACTTTTTTTTATCTTCCTGCTTTTTCCATTAACACAAGAAGACCTTTTATCATCTCAACCGGTTCAGGAGGGTTACCCAAAATTTCCATATCCACAGGAATAACCGAACTTACAGGGCCATATATCGCATATGAATCCTTAAATATGCCTCCGTTGCATGCTTCATCGCCAACCGCAACAACAAATTTCGGCGAAGGTGCTGCATCATACACTTTTTTTAACGCGTACTTCATATTGTGCGTTACAGCACCTGTTACAAAAAGAACGTCTGCATGCCTGGGAGATGCAACAAATGTAACTCCAAAACGTTCAACATCATAGTAAGGAGAACTAAGATTATTAATCTCTATCTCGGCTGCATTATCACTTCCGCAGTCAACCTCTCTTATCGCAAGACTTCTCTTAAAAACAGAGTTTATCTCTTTTTTTAACTGATTTCCATAGAACTCAAAATCCGGATCTTTTGCCTCTACTTTCTCCGAAAGAGGTTTTTGTATCAGTTTTCTGAAAAAAGCATTCATTTCACTTAACCTCAAAGATCATTTCCCGAATATGAAAGATTCAGACTCTTGTTTATCACAGGAAAGTCAGGAACAATGTTATTCATCACTGCATGCTCTATTGAGAGCCAGTTTGTAAAAGAAGCAGTTCTTACCTTATACCGCCAGACTGTTCCGTTATAAACATTCAGATATGTCAGATTCTGGCCTCTTGCGCCTTCAACCATCGCAAATGCACATCCGTCAGGAATTTCATGATTTATATCGTTTATCTCTCCTTCCGGCATCTCACAAATAATCTTTTTGATAAAACGTGCTGAGGCCATAATATCCTCGGATTTTATCATAAAACGCGAAAGGACATCCCCTGCATCAGATGAGAATAACTCAGGAGTAAAACTCTTGTAAATTCCGTACGGATAATCAGCCCTTACATCCCTTCTGCTCCCTGAGGCTCTCCCAACAGGCCCTGTAAGATTTAAGGGTCTCACAAAACGCGGCTCGATTATGCCGGTAGTTGCAAGTCTGTCGATAAGAGTTGAGGAATTTATTGCGTTATTATAAGCCTCTTTTACTTTCTCCTCAATTCCGGCAATAAAAGATTCCAGGACTAACAGCTCGGTTGATACAATGTCATGCGACACTCCCCCAATCCTCATGTAACCCCGCATAAATCTGTGACCGAAGAGTCTCTTGATAATCCTCATGCACTCTTCTTTTCGGGCCATAAACGGACTTGCACCGATAGGATATCCAACATCAGTTAACATTCCGGCACAGTCACTTAAAAGTGAACATATCCTTTCCATCTCAAGTGCAATGCCCCTTAATGCTTCTGCACGTAAAGAAGGCTTAATTCCTGCAATCCTTTCAACAGCAAGACAGAGACATACAGAGTTTGACGCAGCCTCATCTCCAGATACTGATTCGGCAATTTTTAAGCATTCATCAGGCTTTTTCCCTTCCGCAAGCTTTTCAATTCCCCTGTGAAGGTAATAAAAGCGTGTTTCAAGATTAAATATAGTCTCTCCGATAACACTAAATCTGAAATGACCGGGCTCAATTATTCCTGCATGAACAGGACCTACTGCCACTTCATATACCCCTTTTCCCTCAAGCCTCTTAAATACATAAAGATCTTCTTCAGGAATCTCATCTCTGGTTTTTATCGGACCGTTTAAGAATGATTTTCTCAGCGGATGGAAATTATCAGGATATGACTCATGTAAAAAAAGTCTTCTTCTGTCATATGAGCCTTCAAATACAACACCAAAACCGTCAGATATCTCCCTCTCATACAGAGAAGCAACAGGAAATAGCTCTGAAACAGATATTGCACTGCCATCTGTTACATATTCTATCTCAGATACCTGCATATAATCAAAGTTCTCAAACAGATATATCAGTCTGAAAACATCTTTTGAAGAGGGATCTTCAAGGCATAAAAGGCACAAAAGAACAGAACCTGATTCTTTTAGAGAAATAACCTTTTCCTTAAACCCTGCAGGATTTGGCAACACAATTTTTTCATAATTAACCGCAGTATTATCAAATATATTTCCTTTATCAGGTGAATTCACCATTATAAAGCACCTCCCAGACCAAGTTCCGCAACTATCATATTCAGATAATCATAAAACCATCCTGGAACTGATATTCCAAAATAGATCATAGTAAGCAGAAGAAATACAAGTGCGATATGCATTCCCCTTCCCACAGGATAGTGTACTGGTTTTTTAATAAGATCAAGTTCAGATCTGCTTGATAAAACAGTCCATATGAATCTTAAAAGTGCAAAAGAGCCTATAGCAATAAAAATAAGAATTACCACACCGGTAAGAAGATCAAATCTCACTGTTTCAAGTAGTATGAAAAGCTTGGGAAGGAATACAGGGAACAATGGAGTTCCGATTATTGCCAGAGCACCTGCAACAAGACAGAATGAGGCAAAAGGCTGCATCTCAAATGCATCACATATCTGATCCTCCTCATCAGGATTATCTGATTTATACTGTCTGTGAATGATACCTGCAGAAAGAAACAGCTCCGCTTTTGTAAGAGAATGTGCAAGTGTCTGAAACATTACCCAGAATATTGCCAGGGGCGTCCAGATTGATATTCCAATCAATATAAGTCCCATGTTCTCAATGCTTGAGCATGCAATCAGTTTCTTCAGGTTTTTCTGGCGAAGCATCATCAGGGCCCCGACAGAAACTGTCAGAATTCCAAACGCCATCAGAAAAAGACCGCCTGCCTCTGACCCGGGAACCTGCCTTATAATTGCATATACACGGATTATACCATACATTCCAATATTTAGAAGAACACCTGAAAGAACAGCACTCACGGCAGACGGCGCCTTTGAATGGGCATCAGGAAGCCATGTGTGAAACGGCACAATTCCGCTCTTTGCTGAAAATCCGATAAATACAAAGAAAAATGCTGCAAGTGCAATCTTTGGATCAAATCCTCCAGATATAAGCATAAGTTCAGACCAGTTAAGTGTACCCGGAGCAGACACTCCTCTTGACATCTCAAAAAGAAATATAAGACCAATAAATGCAAAAAGCATCGCGGTAGAGGCGATGAATATGTACTTTAAAGCGGCATCAATATTCTCCCGGGCAGAAAGACTTGCTACAAGCATAGCAGAAACAACAGTTGTAATCTCAGCTAAAATCCAGAATAAAACCAGATTGTCAGAGAAAAATACAACAGAAGTAACAGTCATAAGGATTGAAAAACCCCCATAAAACAGCCCGAGACTCCTGGGGCTTAACTCTCCGGTCTCAATAAGACGTCTTACATAGCCTCCGGCATACAAAGATGCCGCAAAGAAGACAACAGATGACAGCCCGGCTTCAAATGCAGACAAATGATCTATTCTGAAGAATCCGGTGGCTTCGGGGATAGTCACAAAGAACATAAGATATCCCGATACTGCAAGATTTGCCAGTGCCTGACATATAAGAACCACTCTTTTCATATTGTGGGTCTTTAATACCATTATCAGGGCAACTGCAATTATTCCAATAATAAGATAAAAACCTGCAATCATTCTTTTGCCTCCTCTGACGGCCAGAGATGATACTGGATCAGGCGCTCCTGATATTCATCAAGCGACGAGTCAATTCCCACAGTGAGAATAGTAGTAAGAATTACAAGGATAATAAGATCAATAAGAATCATAACCTCAACAATTAACGGAAGTTCTGTTGCAAAACATCCGAATATAAGTACACCGTTTTCCATTGAGAGATAACCCATAACCTTTGTGATTGTCTTTTTACGGCTGAATGTGACAAGCATTCCCATAAGCATTAAGGATACTCCCACAACAGCACCAAGGAAGAAAAGCGGATTTACCACTGCAAAATTTCCAAGCACACGGGAAAAAACGACATATACCATGAGCATCAGGCCAAGCGAAACTACAATAGAACCTGCAGGTTTTAAGTAGTTAAACTCAAGATCACGCCTGATGTTGATTCTTTTCTGAATCTTTCCAATAAATGAAGGTATCAGAATCACTTTCACGGCAAATGTAATTGCAGCTATTAGTAATAGTGTATCTTCCTGCAACATACCCCAGAGGACACATGCAAGAATGGCAATCAGAAACGACTGAATCGAATATACCCTTACAAGAGCAGATAAAGTTCTTGTTGATATTGTAAGTGCTGCAGTTATCAGAATAAAGACCAGAATTATTCTTACAACATCAGAAAATATCTCTGAAATCATGCAAATACCTCAATTATGATAGTCAAAGCTGAAAAGAAAAACGCAATCATAAACAGTGTTGGGATGCTGAAAAAACGCATCTTCGACATAGAAGACTCAAAAAGTCCGATGACTACTGCAAGCACAGATCCCTTTATCAGAAATAAAACCGCCGCAATTATAATTCCGGGAATCAACAAAGATCCGGCATTTATTATTCCAAAAGGAACCAGTATCCCGATTAAAAGTCCCATGTAAACCGCCTGTTTTACTGCATGAGAGAGCTCCATTAAAGCAAGATTTCTGCCGGAATACTCAAGGATCATACCTTCATGAACCATTGTAAGCTCAAGATGCGTCTCAGGATTATCCACAGGTATACGTGATGTTTCAATAATTAAAATCAGAAATAATGAAACCGATATCAAAAGAAGAGTTGGCATTGTTGCAATATCTGCAACAGATGTCTTTGAGATCATCTCAAATATATCAAGAGTGCCAAGCACGGTAGCAAGAGCCGCTGCAACAACAATTATTGTAGGTTCTATTACAGCAGAAAGACTCATCTCCCTCGAACTGCCCATACCCCCGAAACTGCTTCCCGCATCAAGCCCTGCAAGCGATATCATGAACCGGCCAAATGCCAGGATATAAAGAAACAGAATAATATTACCTATTCCGCCGAATGATTCCGGTATAAATATTACAGGCACAAAAAGCGCTGCAAGAATCATAACAGCCATACAAACAACAGGTGTTGTTCGCATAATCCAGGAGGAGGTTTTGGAGTAAACAACCTCTTTTGAGAGAAGTTTTACAATATTGTAATACATCTGAAACAGAGGCGGACCCTGCCTTCCCTGCATTCTTGCTTTCACCTTTTTGACAATCGTCAAAAAGAGAGGCGATAACAGCAGAATTATTCCTGCATTTATCAGGCAGTACAATATGCTCTCACCTGATATCATGACACCACCCCCAGATACAAAATTACAGAAACAACAGCTATGAAAAGATACAGAAGATAAGTATCAAGATTTCCGTTCTGAAGTCCTGATACAAATCCTGCAAATCTTTCAACTGCACAACCCAAAGGTGTGTATATATACTCTTCAAAAAAGCGAATCAGTTTGACACCTGCAGTTCCGGATTTAAAATTGCATCCCTCAGAGTCAAAATACTCTTTTTCGACACTTTTTTTTGTCCTAAACATTGAAGAAAATATAGTTACAAGAGGCTCTGCAAATCCTGCCGCAGTGTATTCTATTCTTGATGCAGGTCTTCTGATACCACAGTCCCAGGTAACACACACCCTGTCATCCGGGTGATTTAAAGTCTTCAATGCAGCATAGACAAATGCAATTATTACCAGAAGAATAAGACTTACAGACAGCATATCCGGAAGAAAACCAGGATATCCTAAAAATATCATTATCTTGTCAGAAAAAACACCTGTTAAAATTGCAGCAGCGGCAAGCAGAGCGGGGCCGATAACCACACTCCCCGGCACCTCATGTGTCGACTCTGCCGCATCTGTTCTGGAAAGACCAAGAAATGATATCCCAAATGCCTTTACAAAACAGGCCGCAGACATTGCACTTGATAGTGCAAAAAGAGACAGAACGCTGAGAAGCATAAGCCGCATATATGGATCAACCTCATGAAAAGAGTAGAACAGGGATTCAAATATCATAAGTTCTCCTGCAAAGCAGCAAAGAGGCGGAATTGCCGATATTGAAAGCGCTCCGGTAAAAAAAAGTGCTCCTGTCTTTGGCATTGTTTTAATAAGCCCCCCCATCTCATCTATATTTCTTGTCCCGACCGAATGTACAACAGAACCTGCTGACATGAAAAGAAGTGATTTTACAATACCATGACCAAAGGCGTGAAATAATGCACCGGCAAGTGCAAGATTAGCTATAAATTCCTGTGAGGATGACAAAAACAGCACATAAAGACCGATCCCAAGAAGGACAATTCCTATGTTTTCAATGCTGCTGTAAGCCAAAAGAGCTTTAATATCAGTCTCTTTCATGGCGTACATAACGCCTAAAACAGCTGATAAAAGACCAAATACAATAATTACCCCCCCCCACCAGAGTTCAATGGACAAAATATCAAAAAGCATCCTCAAAAGACCGTATATCGCAATGTTAAGCATCACACCAGACATCAGGGCAGATATTACCGAAGGTGCAGCAGGATGTGCATATGGGAGCCATTTATGAAGCGGAATTACACCTGCCTTTATCGAAAAACCAAT
>JAFGWE010000023.1 GCA_016937345.1 Methanomicrobiaceae archaeon | reverse complement strand
TATTTCATACACAATTACAAATAGTTATTACAAAAAATTACAATATAGATATACAAGGTGAAATAAGTTTGATGAAAAAATATCTCTTTTTGTCTGGGATAATTATATTGTTGGTGGCCTTATCCTTTTCATGTGGATGTACAGGAGAGACAGCAACAGGCACCTCCCCGGTGGAACAGATAAGCGGGACAGATACAATAACTATTACTGACAGTCTCGGGAGAACTGTAACAGTTCCAAAAAGTCCTGAAAAAGTTGTATGTTCAGGTTCGGGATGTCTGAGATATCTTACGTATCTTCAGGCACAGGACAAAATCGTCGGTGTTGATGATATTGAGAAACGAGAGGAACCAATGGATGCAAGACCATATTTCATTGCAAATCCTCAGTTTAAGGAATATCCTCTCATAGGTGAATACCGCGGCAATGATGACCCTGAAAAAATAGTGGCCCTAAATCCTCAGGTAATTTTCAAGGCAGGAATGACAGCCTCTGATGAGGCTGACGAACTCTCGGAAAAGACAGGCATCCCTGTTGTTGCAGTAGATGTTGGATCTCTTAGCTCATACCGTAAAGAGATGTATTACTCCCTTAGAACAATGGGAACAGTAATGGGCAAAGAAGAAAGAGCTGAGGAGATTATCAGCTTCTTTGATGAGATGATTGATGATCTGAACAACAGGACATCCAATGTATCATCCTCTGATAAAATTACCACATACATTGGAGGAATTGCTTACCGCGGCCCGCATGGATTCCAGTCTACAGAACCTGCATACCCGCCTTTTGTATTTGTGAATGCAGATAATGTTGCCTTATCTATGGGTACAGAACATGCTGATGTTGCCAAAGAAAAAATAATCGAGTGGAATCCGGAAATTCTCTTTGTAGATCTCTCAACCCTTCAGACACCAGAATCAAACGCAATAACCGAACTGCGTGATGACGCCTCATACAGGCTTCTCAGTGCAGTGAAGTCAGGCGAAGTCTATGGAGTTTTACCATACAACTGGTACAGCCAGAATCAGGGAAGCATTATTGCAGATGCCTACTATGTTGGAAAAATACTCTATCCGGACAAATTTGCAGATATAGATCCTGCCACAAAAGCAGACGAGGTTTACATGTTTCTGGTAGGCGAACCTGTATTTGACGAACTCAACCAGTCATTCGAAAATATGGTATTTTCAAGGATTGAACTCTCTAAAATCTGAATGAATCAATATTCATACAGATTTACCAAAGAAAAAAGTGAAAAAAAGTGAACAGGAATTTATAACAATGCATCTTAACGGCGGACAAATACCTGATGAATATAAGAAATACACAGGCAGAAAGATTTCAATTATAATTGCAGGGATTATTGTTCTTTTTCTGCTTTTGATCCTCTCCATATCAGTCGGAGCAGTCAGTATCCCGTTCTATGACGTATTTCAGACAATTTTTCTTCAGCAGAAATCAGATCAGTGGTACACAATCATCTGGAATATACGACTTCCTCAGGCTCTTACAGGAATTGTTGCAGGTGCAGGACTTGCCGTTGCAGGAGTTGCAATGCAATCCATACTAAGAAATCCTCTTGGATCACCATACACTCTTGGAATCTCCAATGCCGCAGCATTTGGAGCTGCATTCTCGGTAATAATTCTGGGAACAGGAACAATGCACAGCACAGGCGGAGATGCCATAGTTCTTGACAATCCATATATTACAACAATAGTAGCATTTTTCTTTTGTCTTGTTGCAACGGCAGTCATACTTTTTATCTCAAAAATAAGAGGATCTTCGCCGGAAGTAATGGTGCTTGCCGGTGTTGCAATTGGCTCTCTTTTCACTGCAGGAACAATGTTTCTGCAGTACTTTGCAGATGACAATCAGCTTGCAGCCGTTGTATTCTGGTCATTCGGAGATGTGGGAAGAGCAGACTGGGGAGAACTCATATTAATGGGAGTTGTAACAATTGTCTGCTCTTTATATTTCATCATTAATATGTGGAATTATAATGCAATTGATGCAGGCGATGAAACAGCAAAAGGGCTTGGTGTGAATGTTGAAAGAATCAGACTTGTAGGGATGATTGTTTCATCTTTTCTCTCAGCCATAATAGTATCATTTCTGGGTGTTATAGGATTTGTCGGACTGGTCTGCCCGCATATCACAAGAAGGCTGATCGGAGATGATCACAGATTTTTAATTCCGGGAACGATAGTATGCGGAGGAATTCTTCTTCTCGCATCAGATACCGCTGCAAGGCTTATACTTGCGCCACATATTCTTCCGGTTGCAATTTTAACCGCCTTTATGGGTGCGCCGGTTTTCATATATCTTCTTATCAAGGGGTATACCAGATGATCTTAAACATCGAAGGATTAGAATTCCATTATAAGAGCAGGGAGGTCTTAAATGATATTTCCTTTTCAGTAGAGAAAAATGAAATTCTTACAATTCTCGGGCCAAACGGTGTTGGAAAAACAACGCTTTTAAAATGCATAAACAGGATTCATCATCCAAAATCAGGATCAATCCTTGTCGGCGACAGGGATATCATGAAGATGACTCTGCCCGATATTGCAAAAAAGGTGGGATATGTTGCCCAGAGCTGCGAGAAAGGAAGACTTACCGCATACGATGCAATACTTCTTGGGAGAAAACCGCACATTACATGGAGTGTCTCTGAAAAAGACATCAGAATGGTTGATGCTGTGATAAACAGGCTTCATATGCAGGAACTTTCAATGCGCTACATTGATGAGATGAGCGGCGGCGAACTCCAGAAGGTATCTATTGCAAGGGCAATTGTCCAGGAGCCTTCACTTATGCTCCTTGACGAGCCTACAAGCAGTCTTGATCTAAAAAACCAGCAGGAGATCCTCAGAATTGTGTCAGAAGTCGTTAAGGGTCACAATGTTTCTGCTGTTATGACCATGCATGACATAAACACGGCATTACGCTTTTCAGACAGATTCCTGATGTTAAAAGACAACAGGATATTTGCAGCAGGAGGGCCTGAAGTAATTACGCCTGAAAACATAAAACAGGTCTATGACGTTGATGTGGATGTTGAATTCTTAAAGTCAGGACCAGTTGTTATCCCTTCACAGGCAGCATTTGTCTGAATTTTTTCAGCATTCTTTCTGGATTTTACTATCTGCAAGAGACAGAATTTATCAAATTTCATAATAATAATTAAGGAGATAAACCATGACACAAAATATCAAATCTTTTGAAGAGGCAGTGGAATTTCACGGACATTCCTGCCCGGGACTTGCATACGGATATAAAGCCGCGGAATACGCTTTAAAAGAACTCTTCTCCGGCAGAAGTCAGGATGAGGAGCTTGTTGCAATTGTTGAAAATGATGCATGTGGAATTGACGCAATTCAATTCCTGACAGGCTGCACAATCGGAAAGGGAAACCTGATATTTAGCGATTACGCAAAACAGGTCTATACATTTATAAAACGTGACAGCAGTGATGCAGTAAGGCTTGTTCAGAAGGACAAAACCTCAATGGGAGACTTTGATGCAAAAACAGGAGAGCTTGGTGATAAAGTCTTTTCAAACACCGCAACAGATGACGAGAAAAAAGAATTTTTTGAGAGGAGAAATATCGTTATGAAAAAGATCCTTGAGATGCCCGGAGACGAATTGTACTTCCTTAAACACATAAAACCAGAAATTCCCCAGAAAGCAAGGCTCTTTAAGTCACACAAATGTGCAAAATGCGGTGAGAGTGTTGCAGAGTCAAGAGCAAGGGTTGAAAACGGACAGATTGTCTGCATACCCTGCTTTGAGGAGTACTCACGCGGATGGTAAAAATATTATATTCTTTTTTCACTGACAAATAAAAAAATCGGTGATTTTAACCGGATTTTAATTTATATTCAGATAAAATGGTCTTTTTCCCTGCCTTATAATCCTTACGCAACCAGTACCCTGCAAGTCCGCCTGTAATTATGGACTGGATAATTATGTAGATTATTATCATGATTATTGCAACCGGCATCATAGAAAAACTGCTGACCGCAATCAGAAAAGCAACACCCGCATTTCTGTTTGCAGAGCTTATTGCCATTGATTTTTTCTCTCCAAAGGTCTCACCACCGTAAAAATAACCCAGCATTACTGATATTACAACAACAATCAAAATCGCAGGAATTCCGCACGTACCGAATACATACGAGAAGAAACCTCCGTTTGACTCCTGAAGAAATATTATCAAAAGTGACATTACAATCACAATCAGGGCCGATATGTTTGAAGTCCAGAATGCAGGTCCTGAGAGTCTGTGAGCAAATTCAGGCCTGTATGAGCGCAAAAACATTCCAAAAAATAAAGGAACCATCTGAATTAATGCAAGTGTTTTTATTACAGGCCATGGATCTATTCCGCCTGAACCGGGCATTACTATAATAAGTGTCAAAGGTGCTGAAAACACTGCAATAGTGCATAAAAGAAACATAAGGCCGGTTGAGTGCCCGATATCACCGTTTGCAGCCTCTGTGATTCTCGGAGCATAGGATGCCCCTGGTGCACAGGCCATTATAAGAAAACCGATTAAGACAGCACCATCCAGCCGGAAGACTGATGCAACCCCGATTGCAACGATTGGAATTATTACAAGATTAAAAAGGAGAGAGTGTGTAAGCATCCCGGGTCGCTTGAAAGAGTCAATGATATCTTTTAAGGAAAGACCAAGGCCTATTGAGAGCATTGAAGCTATTATGAAAACATATATCAGGTCAAGAAGTATCTGGGTTATAAGCACAGAATTATTTCACATCCTCATTATTTTTGTGTTCCATCGGATTAGATCCATTTTTGCTTTCAGGATAATATATCCCTTCCGTGTTTTTCAACAGTTATTAAAGAATACATCTTCAGGTTTTTTCAATAACACCTATCCATAATATTATCATTGTAATTCTTAATATTTGGCAAATCAGGCTTTTTAGTTCTAAAATCTAAATAAAACCTAAATCTCCACCATCAAAAAAATATATATGCATTGATGAACAAATATGTCCATAGATGATATTGATAATTTCAAAACAGATTTTCTCTTCACATAAAAGCGAAGATAAAAACAAACCACTCACTTCTCCTGAGGGAGGATACGTAATATGAGATCAAAAGACATTGCAATAGTCGGGATTTGTCTCGCAGTAGGAGCCATTCTCCGATTTGTTGCAAACATGTTTCCGGGGGCGATCGTAGGAAACCCGATAATTGCCCTTTATTGTCTTGCAATTATTCTTATCAGGCCAAAACTTAAGGAAGCATTTGGAATTGGTATTGTTGCAGCAGTAGTATCACTTCTAATCAGTCATTCCATATTCCCGCCCGCAAACCTGATATCAGAACCCCTGGGCGCCCTTACATGTGCAGTCATTTATGGAATAATAGGTGATGGCAAAAAGTTTGAGAAAATTACTCCGCTTTCACCTGCAATCACAACTTTTATCGCAACACTTGTCAGTGGATTTTCATTTATAGGTGTCTGCATGGTGGTAATGCTCGGGTCATTTATTGCAGTACCGACAGGAACAGTAATGGGATTCTTTGCAGCAGTTGCACCGATTGTAATAATAACTGCAATATTTAACTGCATTGTTACACAGATTCTCTACATTCCATCAAAGCGGATTATATCCCGCTAATTTTTCTAATTTTTTTTGTTTTCCCATAAACAGTTTAACTCTTCAATGCACATATTTATACAATAATGAGTGTTGTGAATATTTTTCCCGGAGAAACATGATATGAAATCAAGAGACATTGCAATAGTCGGAATTCTTCTTGCAATCGGCGCAATATTAAGATATCTCTCAAATGTTGTTCCGGGGGCAATCGTCGCAAATCCTGTAATAGCCCTTTACTGCCTTGCGATAATTTTGATTACGCCAAAGATAAAAGATGCGCTTGGAATTGGTATTGTTGCCGGAATTTTATCGGCACTTATAAGTCATTCAATATTTCCGCCTGCAAACCTGATATCAGAGCCTCTTGGTGCTCTTGTATGTTTGTTTGTTTACATGTTTCTAAAAGAAAAAATTCCTCTTGCGCCAGGCATCTCAACATTTGTTGCAACCCTTGTCAGCGGGTTTACATTCCTTGCAATAAGTCTTATAGTTATTATTGCAGGAATAATTCCTGAGCCTTTAGAATCATTTACTATTGGTCTTTTTATCCTGACACTCTCTCCAATAATAATTCTGACTGCATTTGCAAACTCTGTTATAACACAGGTTCTCTCAATTCCTTCATCCAAAATATTAATGCGTGGAGCATCCGCAACTGAGGATTTTGTAGCAGAAAAAAGTGAGGATTTTAAGGTCAACAAAGAGCCCCTTGAAGAAGAATCGTTAAAGCCCGCCATAAGTTTTGATAATTTTTCATATACATATCCGACCGGAGATGCTCCTGCACTCTCAAAGATATCCCTTGATATAAAAAGAGGAGAGTGCATTCTTGTAAACGGAACCACGGGTGCTGGAAAGACAACATTCTGCCTTGCTGCAGCAGGCATTATCTCACACGAATATGAGGGAAACAGAGAAGGAAATCTTAGTCTTTTTGGAAAGGATGTAAAAGAATATGAGGATATGGGCGACATCGGAAGTAAAATAGGAGTGGTCTTTGATGATGCCGATGCACAGCTTATCTTTACAACAGTTGAAGAAGAGGTTTTATCAGGGCTTGAAAACCGTGGAATGACCTCTTTTGAAGTAAAGGAAAGACTTGAAAAGATAATGAGAACAACAGATATCGAAAAACTTCGTTATCGTGCACCCCATACATTATCCGGGGGTCAGAAGCAGCGTGTATCTCTTGCCGCAACTCTTGCATCCGGGACAGAATGCCTTATACTTGATGAGGCAACAGCCGAACTTGACACTTCTGCAACATCTGTGATAATATCTGTTCTAAAAAGGCTGAAAGATGAAGGAAAAACAATAATTGTGGTTGAACAAAAACCGCGTGAGATGGAAGCGATTGCAGACCGTGTTGTCTTAATTGACAAAGGAAGAATTATATCTGTATTAAGTGCACAGGAATATTTTTCCTGTTACACTGAAGAAGAATCAGTTCCTTTAAAAAATCCATTGGAATGCAAAGATTTTAGGAATGCAGAGCCTGTTGTCGTAATAAAAAATCTTGTCCATGACTATGGAGAACACAGGGGACTTGATGATATCTCTTTGACAATAATGCCCGGAGAGCTTATCGCAATAATAGGCGAAAACGGCTCAGGAAAAACCACTCTCGCAAAACACTTAAACGGACTTTTAAAACCAACATCAGGCGAAATTTTTGTCTGCGGACTGAATACACAGAATTCTTCTGTTACTGAACTTGCACGTCATGCAGGTCTTGTATTTCAGAACCCTGACACAATGCTTTTTGAGGATACAGTTGAAAGGGAGATCTCCTTTGGGCTTAATAATATTGGGAAAATTACCGGAGATAATGCAGAATATATTAAAAATATTCTTAATGAAGTCGGCCTCTCTGGAAGGACCGGTACTTTTCCCCGTTCAATGAGCAGGGGTGAGCGGCAAAGACTTGCAATTGCATGTGTTGTTGCAATGAAGCCGGAGATTATTATTCTTGATGAACCGACAACAGGTCTCGATTTTATAGAATCAAAAAGAATAATGGGTATTCTGGAAAATCTAAGCCATCAGGGTCACACTGTAATTATGGTAAGCCATGACATGAAGACAGTCAGAAACCATTCAAGAAGGATAATTACAATGGCAAACGGAAAAATTACAAGCGACATTGTAACATGTCAGGAAGGTGTGTGAGATGGCTGAGATCTTGCAGTATAAAAGAATGGACGGCATTTTTCACAGGATGAATGCCCTCACAAAGATAGTATTCCTGATATTTGTAATTGTAATTTCAATTATATCTACAAAACCTGAAATTATTGCAGTAATTGTTTTTATACTCTTTATTTTATCAGTTGCAGGAAGGTTTTCAAAAGAATTGTTAAAGCAGGTTCCGATGTTAATCTTCCTCTCTTTGGGCCTTCTGCTTCTGACAGTTCTTACAATGCAGTCAGGAGAGATCATTGGTTACCTTATACCCTCATTCATACCTGTAATCGGAGGACACATCGCAATAACCTCAGGAGCACTTAATTTTGCTCTGATTTTATCTTTAAGATTTTTTGCAATGCTCTTTGCATTCCAGATTCTCATAATTTCAACACAGCCAAGAGACCTCGTGCACGCCCTTCAGGCAATGAGACTTCCTGTGGACTACACACTCATGCTTCTTATTGCAATAAGATTCATACCAAGTCTTCAGCTTGAAGGAAAAAGGATTCATGAAGCCCAGCTTGCAAGAGCATACAATCCCGGAGAAGGAGTCAAAGGTAAAATCAAATCATTAACACCGATTATGATACCCCTTGTATCAAACGCTCTTGGCAAGGCAAATGTTCTCGGACTGACAATTGACCTCAGGGGCCTTAGGACAATGAAAAGAACGAGACTTACAGAAAAACAGTATTCAGGTTCAGATTACATGATGATAATACTGATAATTGTATTTTTCCTGATATTGATATCACTCTGGTTAAAAGGGATTTTTCCCTGAATTTTTTTGCATTTTCATATAAAAATAAATTAATCCATGCTAATTCAAAAAAAATTTAATTAATATAAATGAGTTGAAAATAAATTCTGAGTTTAATATTCAATGCCTTCACGTGCAGAGACTCCATTGTCAAAGTAATGCTTAATTTTTTTCATCTCTGTTACAAGGTCTGCTGCGTTTATAAGATCTTTTGGTGCATAACGACCGGTAAGAATAACCTCAGTCTGCTCTGCCTTTTCATTTAAAACTGCCAGAACATCTTCTGAAGTTAAAAGTCCATGCTTTATTGCGACATTCACCTCATCCATTACGACAAGCCCGTATTCTCCCGACATCAGAGCAGATTTACACCTTAAAAGCCCGTAATGTGCCTTTTTACTATCAGTCTCACTGGGTTTTTTAAAAATAAAACACCCGTCGCCAAACTGTTCGATATGAAAATTTTCAAAATATTCGGGTAGTTTTAATTCTGCCGTACTCTGCCCTTTTATAAACTGTCCAAAAAAGACTTTTTTTCCGGCAATTAAGGTTCGGATGCATGTCCCAAGTGCTGCTGTAGTCTTGCCTTTCCCTTCTCCGGTGTTTATCTGAATGTATCCTCTTGTCATATCTGTAAAATCCTTAAAATATATAATCTGCAATTCTGTTTATAAGAGCTCTGATAAGAGCTCATCGACATTAAAAACCACTTTTGCATTTTTTGCCATATGGTTGTAGATCTCTGTTGCACGGCCGTTGGTCATATCGGATTTTTTAAAATTTATATCCGTATTTACAAAAATAAACTCTTTTTTGTTCATATATCCAAGTGCGGTCTCAAGGTTGGCAAGATTTCCAAAACCAATGTTTGTCGCAACAAATACAATTACATCTGCGCAGTCGCACATCTTTTTTAATTTTAATATTTCAGTATCAGAATATCTTGAAAAGGGCGGTGCTGATACAACTTCAATTCCGGATGACATACAGGTATCATAATCCTGATCTCCTATGTTTAAAATGCCGGCTGTGACAAGAAATCCTGCTGACTTCAAAGAAAGAATAATCTGTCTTCCTCTGCCCTCCCCTGTAATTACATGAACCCGCAGTTTCTTTTCGGATTTATTCTCCGGCGGAAGCGAAAAGATAAACTGGTTTTTACCTCCCTGCGGATGCTTAAACTGCATTGCTAAAACGCCAAATACATCCTCAATATTATCCGTTTTTAAAACATCTGAGACATTTCCTTCTTTTAAAACATATCCTCCTTTTGTAAGAACAATATCATCACAGTATGCAGAGGCCTGATTTATTTCATGGATTATGCAGAGGATTGATTTTTCCCTTGAAATTTCTGAGAGTAATTTCATTAATTCAAGCTGATGCCTGATATCAAGGTGCGATGTCGGCTCATCAAGAAGAAGAAAATCAGGCTCCTGTGCAAGAGCACGTGCAATCATTACTCGCTGAAGTTCTCCGCCGGAGAGCTCATTTATTTTTCTTGTCTGAAATGAAAGAGCATTCGCATTTTTGAGACTTTCTGTAACAATCCTGTGGTCTTCTTCAGAATCGGCTGAAAAATTCTTCTGATATGGTGTTCGTCCAAGCATCACATAATCATACACAGGAAACGAAAAAGGAGTATAAACACTTTGTTCCACAACTGCACGCAGTTTTGCAAGTTCTGCGGAATTAAGTGTTTCAGTATGTCTGCCATTGTAAAGGACAGTTCCTGATTTTGGTCTGAGATAGCCTGCGATGACCTTGAGAACGGTTGTTTTTCCGCATCCGTTCGGCCCGATTATGCCTGTAACCCGATTGTCATGGCATGTGAAGTTCATGTCATTTAAAACATCATTTGATTCACTGTATCCGAAACGGACATTTTTTACTTCTATTGCCATTTTCAGAGTTCCCCCCTTTTGGATCTTAAAAGGTATAAGAAGAACGGAGCGCCACATAGTGCTGTTATAACGCCAAGCGGAAGTTCGGCAGGTGCAATTATAATTCTTGCAAACATATCTGCAATTACAATAAACATTGCTCCGGCAAAAATTGATGCCGGAATTAAAATTCTGTGATCAGGCCCTGTTACAAGCCTCACGATGTGTGGGATAATAAGCCCTACAAAACCAATAATACCGCTAACAGATACAGCCGCACTTGTTATAAGTGCAGTTGTTATCAGAAGAATTTTTTTTAATTTTTCAACCTCAATTCCAAGATACTGGGCAGACTCCTCTCCAAACATCATTGCGTTAAGCTGTCTTGTAAGAGAGAGCATGATAATTACTCCGGCAATTGTAAAAGGAAGCATTATCCATACATAATCCCAGCCCCGTCCTGAAAGTCCCCCCATCGTCCAGAACATAATCTGCTGAAGATTCTGCCCTCCTGTAAACATTATAAAAGAGTTCACTGCCGAAAAAAGGGCGGCTATTGCTATTCCTGAAAGAAGAAGTGTATTTACAGGTATCTGGTTTCCCACTTTTGCTACGCGGTATACAAGAAAGATTGTTGAAAGGCCGAATATAAACGCCATTGCAGGAAGGGTATAGAAGGAAAAAGCCCAGGCCGATCCATATACAAATACTATTGTTGCGCCGAGTGCAGCTCCGTTTGATATTCCCAGAATATAAGGGTCTGCCATAGGATTTCTAAAAAGGCTCTGGAGGGCAACTCCTGATATCGCAAGACTTGTTCCGATTAATGCTCCCAAAACAATTCTCGGAAGACGGATATCCATAACAATAACCTCTTCTCCAGGTGTCCAGAAAGGAGTCCGGCCGGATATAAAATCGGTAAGTATCGCAAACACAGTTTGCGGACTGATGTTTGATTCTCCGACTCCTGTTGAAAAGAGCATTACAATAAGAGTGAGGACAAAAAGTCCTGCTGATGCTATTATTGTGTTTCGCCGTTTATACATCTGTAAAACAACTCCAGCCCCTGTGTGATCCGGGGTCCAGGTCTTGAGACAACATTGGCATCAACGGTATACACTCTGTTATTTTTAACTGCGGATACACAGTTTAGCTCTGTTTTTGAGAGAAACTGTCCCTTAAAATCCACATCCATTGAGCCATGTCCTGAAGGTAATATAATTACATCAGGTTCCCTGTTTATTATTGCCTCTTCTGATGTAACAAAATAGCCGTCAAGGTCTGAAAATATATTTTCTCCGCCTGCAAGGATTATCATATCGTTCTGGAGCGTATTGTTTCCGGCAACATAAAGAGGAGATGCCGATACAACATACATCACTTTGGGATTCTCATTTTCAATAAGCATACCCTGTATCTCAAAGACATCTGCCTTCATACCAAAAACAAGATCCTCTGCTGCTTTTTCAAGACCAAGAGCATTTCCTAATGTTTCGATATTTCTATAAACATCCTCAAAGGTATTTAGCTTAAATATAAGCACAGGATATCCAAGATTTCTAAGCTGTTCTATAGTGGTTTTGTCTGAAACGGTTGTTGCAATTATTAGATTAGGGTCTTTTGATACAATTGATTCAATGCTAAGGGTCTGCGGTCCGCCAACCGAGGGAACAGACAGTATCTCTTCAGGATAGTCATCATAATCATTTCTCCCCACAAGACTGATTCCGGCATCTCCTGTATTTAATGCACAGAAAATTTCGGTCTCGCTTGGTGCAAGTGAGATAATCCTTTGCGGGTACTTTTGTATTGTGACCTTAATTCCTGTGTCATCGGTTATTGTGATAAAACTCTCTTCTGCTGTCTGGAGAGAAGTATCTGTACATCCTGCAGTAAACGCGGCAATAAGAATTATTATAATTAGAGACAACTTTGCCCGGATTTTCATAATGAATGTATGCAACTATCCAATAATAATTTACTTAAGTTAAGTTGAGATGAAGTAATTTAATTACAATTAACACCTCCAAGTTTCCTGTTTTGGATACTCTAATATACGAGAGTAAATAAAAATGATTATCAACTTATGTTGAATTAACTTAACTTTATTTTATTCGGTGATTCTGACATAAGCCCCCCTTAGAAATTGGAGGTTATATGGAAATGGTTTTGAAAAGAAATGAAAATTCGGAGGCAGTATCGCCCGTTGTGGGCGTGATGCTAATGCTTGTTGTAACGATTATTATCGCCGCGGTTGTGAGCGGATCTGCCGGAGGGCTTGCAGGTAATACAAAAGCAGCACCACAGGCATCAATAGATGTGGATATTGAATATAACACTGATCTTGGCATGGATATGACCGGTTCACGAGTAACATTCACCCTTATGAGTGGTGATTCAATTCCAACAAAAGATTTGGCCATCATTACCTATTATACAAATAAAAGCGGCGATAATTTCAAACATAAACAAACTGCTACAAGCCAAGGATATGACATTTATGCGGCTTATTCAGGTTATATTGCAAGAGTTCCTTTTATCAGCGATATGCGATTCGGATATGCAGGGTCAAATCCTGAAAAAGATTTTGGAAATTTTACTTGGAACGGTGGGGATGTTCTTTCTACTGGAGGAACTCCCGGGACCGCAGTCCTTCTTGGAATAAATGATACTGCAAGCACTCCTGGCATCGCAGATCCTGATTTTGGAGTGGGTAGTGTAGTAGATGTGAAAATTATGCATATTCCTAGCGGCCAATATATTTTTGATAAGGAGGTCGTTGTAAAATGAAAAATAATATGAACGAAGCAGTATCGCCGGTTGTGGGAGTTATGCTGATGCTTGTTGTAACAATCATCATTGCCGCAGTTGTATCAGCATTTGCAGGCGGTCTGACAGGTAATCAGGAGAAAACACCACAGGTTTCAATCGAGGCAAATTGCATTATTGAAGGTATTGAAGATATTGATCCAACAGACAATTATCCCAATTATGGAGGATGGACTGCGGCAAATGGAATCGAATTTGAAAATAAAGGTGGAGACATATTCTCACTAAATAACATTAACATTCAGCTTCAATCTTCCACAAAAACGAAATATACCATTTATCCTAGCGATCGGATTAATTGGGCAAGTGAATATACCTGCCTACCTAGTGGCACCACTAATGGAGGTTATTTCCAAAAGATTGGGAACAATTCACTCTCAGATAAAATCATTGCACCAGGAGACAAGTTCATGCTCTATGCTGACGGCTGTTATGAGAAGTCATCAATACAATATCTCATATGGTGTCCTGAAGATGCATCGGCAAGGTTTTTGGTACAGCTTGGAGAAGAATATAAATATACCATTATTGACAAGGAAAGCGGCCTAACGATGACAAATGGAGAGATTTACGTGATTTAAAGTTCTAATTATAAATCTCAACTTATTTTTTTGGATTACAAGCAAACAGTATATCCAAATTTTAGTTTATGATTTTGAAAATTATGATCTAATCATAAAAATTTTCGATCCCACAAACATTCTCTAAAAAAATTAGCAACGAAAAAATCTATTCTACAGGGATTCCAATAATATTAATCAAAATTAAAATATAAAATCCGAATAAATATCGCAATACTCTGCATTCGAGAAGATATTACATTCAGATTAAACAGATTAAAACCAGGATAATTCTTCAAAATAGATTACTTAAAAAACTAAATATGTTTTCTAAAGAGTCCTATTTTTTTTACATATTTCATCAAAACATATCTTTTTTTAGTGCCGGAATTCTTTTGTCAACTGTAGGATCTAATTTTAAGATATGATGCCAGAGCATCAATATCCGCCGGACCAACATTCACAGTAACTCCCCAGTCCCATGGCGGTGCAAAAACTCCTCCGCCCATGGCATTTGCATAGGCCATATAGTAGTTCATGGCAGCTGAATATGTCGTGTTCTTTTCCAGCGGCACTCCGCTTATTAAAATCTCAGTTACTCTGCTGCCGAGAGGTTGTGCGGGATCATATATGTACACAATTCCGGAGACAGAAAGATTCTCCTCCGGCAAAGGCTCCTGCCACTGCCTTTCAAGGATGACTAATATCTGCTCCAGGGTGACTTCGCGTGATGCAACGTGGGGACGTACCATCCGCCGTACTCTGCAGCAATGGACGCATCCGCAGGAAGGACTGCTTCAAGATCGGCCCAGGTAATGTTGCCTTTCGGGAGATCTGACTGTATAGAACCCGGCAGAGTGCCTGCTGTCACAATTACAATCTCAGTATTCATGGCAGCCCGCTGGGAATCAGCCACAAGACTGCCAAGCACTGATTCCCCCAAGGCATCAGGAATTCGTGAAATATTTGCTTCACTTGTTCCAATCACCTCAGAACGCAACTTTGAAATGGCTATGTTCATTTCAGAAAGCAGTTTCCCAGCGGCAGGATCAGGTGATGTCCCCGGCGACTGATCAGCATATACAGGTACAATAACTGCCGATTTTTCTATAATCTCATTATTATACGGATCGACAAGAATATCAACGTCGGCATATGCCACCCCGTAAGCATACGCTTCAGCGACAAGAACATCTTTTCCTCCGGCATTTGGAAGGTATGCATTTATGAAATCATGAGTGTGGGCCGCAAGGACAACATCAATATCGGAATCAAGTCCGACTACGACAGATGTTACCGGACCTGTAACATTGCATCCTTCACGTGTCGGCCCTGAATACGCCTCCTGGTTTCCTCCGTTGTGAAGAAGAACAACAATAGCATTGATTCCCTGTTCATGAAGTTCGGGTACATACTGTTTATTGCCTCGCTTTCGTTTATAAACGATATTTATTCAATATTCTGAGGAAGCTCAAGAATGGTTGTTTCAGTAGTAACGGCACCGATGAAAACCATCTTTGCACCATTTATTTCACGGATTGTGTATGGTGGAAAAACGGGTGTTTTGTTATCTTTCCACACAACATTTGCACAGATGTAGTCCGCCATGGCGCCGGGATATGGATTTGTGGTGTGCTGTATTTTTGTGTTCCCGTTTCCGCTGTAAATAATACGCATCAGCTCATCCATTCCGTCATTAAATTCATGATTGCCGGGAATTGAGATTAAATTGCATCTTGTGCGTTTTGGCATCCTACTGAAAAAGAAACAGCTGCCAGAGTCATAATAATCAGGCATATGAGAATGTTTAGTTTGATATTATGTGATAGTGCCATAGTTATCTCCAAAAACTACACATTTTAATTTGTTCTAAATAAAAATAATTTTACCTGTGGCCGCCGACTCACTATACAATAATTTTTAATCCAGACTTTGAAATGGAGGATTCTCAGTTGAAAATAGTTTATATCAGCGCCGGAACAGGCGAAAATCCATGGATAGAGGAGGCCGCGGCGTCCTGCAGAAAATCAGGGCACCAGGTAGAGGTTGTACAGTCAACTTCCGAGGCACTTGATTCAGAGGAGAAAAAATTTGCAGAAATTCTTGAAGATGTCAGAATTTGTCAGCTTTTAGTGGTGAGCAATCACGGTAGTGCAACATATTTCAAGAAATTCGATCGCCTCATAAATACAGCGAAAGAATACAGCATAAATACATTTTTTGTTAGTTCGGTCAGAGAGGAGATGGCCGAGAATCGTCATCTCTTTGCGCAGAAAGAAGAGGATTATAAGTTTTTGCATGCATGCATCGAGCTTTCCGGAAAGGAGAATACAAACTGCCTCCTAATGTGGATTTGCAAAAATCTGGGCGGTTTTGATGTTAAAATCCCGCCGCTGCATTATCCACCAACCGAGGGATTTTACCACCCTTCCATACCTGAAAACTATGATTTTTCAGCCCACTTGAAGAGAATTGATCCGGAAAAACCAACGGTTGGAATTCTTATTCACCAGTTTTTTTACATCAGGAGAAATCTTCTTGCAGTTGATGCACTGATAAAGGCTGTTGAAGAGAGAGGTATGAATGTTCTGCCTTTTTTCCTTGTAACAAGCCCCAATGAAGTCACAGGTGCAATTGGTATCAGAAAATTCATTGAAACTTACCTGATAAAAGACGATGTCGCCATAATAGATGTGTTAATTCTTAATATGTCATTTTCACAGCTTTCTTTATCAGATCCAAATGACGGTACAAAAACAGACCCTGTCTACAACTTTTTCTGTGACTTAAATGTCCCCCTTCTTCAGACGATAACGATGTACAGGTCATATGAGCAGTGGATAAATGATGATCAGGGATTATCGGCAATGGAAATCTCATCAGGAATCATCTGGCCGGAATTTGACGGACAGATAATCGCAATCCCTCTCGGCACAACAGGTGAATATGAAGGCAGAAAAAATGTTGCAATTCCTATACCGGGACGCCCCGAAAGAATTGCAGAGATGGCAAAAAGCTGGTCAGAACTAAAAAGGGTGCCTGTGCAGGACAGAAAAGTTGTAATTTTCCTGTATCAGTATACCGGAGATATGGATGCCCTCGGGGATGCCGGGGGACTTGACACACCACAGAGTGTCATCGAGATTCTGCATCACTTAAAAGATGAAGGCTATTTTGTGGAAAATATTCCGGAAACCGGAAACGCACTCATATATGAGATGATTGCAGGCCTTACAAACGACATCAGGTGGATGTCAAAGGAACAGATGAAGGAAAGGTCGGCAGGCTTTGTCAGCGCTGACTTATACAGGCAGTGGTTTGAAAAAATTCCTGAGATGAACCAGAAAAAGATATCCGAAGACTGGGGTGAAGCCCCCGGAGAACTTTTTGAATATGAAGGGGAGCTTTGCATCCCCGGCGTTGTCAAGGGAAATATCTTCATCGGGATTCAGCCCCCAAGAGGGCATTTCGAGCAGATAGAGACGATGATTCATTCAACAGATCTTGTAATGCCCCATCATTATCTCGCATACTACCGCTGGATAAAAAATGTATTCGGCGCACATGCGGTAATTCATATGGGTACACACGGGACTCTTGAATGGCTGCCCGGAAAGGGAAATGCAATGTCAGAGGAGTGTTATCCTGACCTGATTCTTGAGGATATGCCTCATCTTTATCCATATATAATAAACGATCCCGGCGAGGGAATGGAGGCAAAAAGAAGAAGCTGGGCCGTTGCACTGGACTATAACACCCCTGCAATGATGCGTGCCGAAGGATACGGAGAGCTATCCGAACTTGACACAATTCTTCAGGAATATCTGCGTGCAAGGCGCGGTGGTGAAGCTAAAAAAGCCGAAGATCTGATTGAAGAGGCACGCGGCATTGTAATAGACAAAAACCTCACAAACGATCTTGGCCTTTCGGATGAACCCGGATGCGGGGAGATTGCAGAAAACGCCGAACGGCTTTACGATTACATCTGTGAACTTCGTGATGCCACAATAAAAGACGGCCTGCATATATACGGACAGCCGCCCGCCGGCAACCGCTTTTTAGAGATGATTTATGCACTGACAAGGCTTGAAAACGGCACTGTTCCTTCTCTTCGCGAAAGCATTGCAAAGACAATGTCTTTGTCACTTCGGGATCTGATGGAAAGCCCGTCTGAGTTCAATGAAACCAGGGGTCAGACAAACGGCGCCCTTATTGATCTGATTGATGCTGCATCCACAAATCTGATTCTGAAAATGGCAGAATGCGAATACAGGTGCGAAAAGGTATTTGAGTTAATCAGGGCAGAATATGGACAGGGATTTGAGGATCTTGAAGCCTGTGCAGCATATATCTGTGATGAAATCGTCAAAAACCTGAATCTGACAACAGATGAGATGACAAACCTGATTCTCGGGCTTGATGCAGGATATGTTCCCCCGGGAGGTTCAGGAGATCCAACCCGCGGAAATGCCCATCTGCTTCCGACGGGCAAAAACTGCTACTCAATAGATCCTGCATGCATCCCGACGCCTTCGGCATGGAAGACCGGAAAAGAGCTTGCAGATCAGATGGTTGAGCGCTACATCGAAGAGAAAGGCGAGTACCCGCAAAAGGTGGGAATTGTTGTCTGGGCAACAGATACAATGAGGACAGGCGGTGATGATATTGCCTACATCCTCTGGCTTATGGGGCTTCGGCCTGTATGGTCGGACCGTGGCGGTGCCGTAACAGGCCTTAAGGTAATTCCGGCAGGTGAGCTGAACAGACCCCGTATTGATGTATCTCTTCGCATCAGCGGGATGTTTAGGGATTCATTCCCAAACCTCGTCAATATGATTGATGAAGGAGTTGAGACAATTGCATCCCTTGACGAGTCAGAAGATGAAAACTATCTTGCGGCACACTTAAAAGAAGACCTTCTTGAGAGAATTAAAGAGGGCTTTCCGGAAGATGAGGCTCGCGAGATGGCACTTATACGGATATTCGGCGACCCTCCGGGACAGCATGGTGTAGGAGTATGTGATGTTGTGCATGCATCGGCATGGAATGACAGAAAGGATCTTGCCGATGTTTTCACAAACTGGGGTGCACATGCATACGGGCGAAAGTTCAGGGGTGAAAAATTCCCTGAACTCTTTAAAAAACAGTTCGGCAGTCTTGATGCAACCGTAAAAAACAGGGTCTCACGTGAATGGGATATTCTGGAGACAGACGATGACTATGCAGTTCTTGGCGGAATGAATGCATGTGTTAAGGCATACGGTAATAAAGACCCGGTCTCTGTAATAGGCGAGGCTTCAGATCCCAAAAATATAAAGACAAAACTTCTTGATGAGGAGATAAGGTTCATCTTCAGAAGCCGCGTCCTAAATCCGCGCTGGATAGAGGGCCTAAAGCCCCACGGATTCAGAGGTGTTCAGGAGATTGTTACAACTGTTGAGTACACCTTCGGCTGGGACGTCACATCAGATGCAGTTGACGACTGGGAATACCAGGCGGCCGCCGAGCATTTCCTGTTTAACCCTGAGAACAAAAAGTGGATAGAGGATAACAATCCGTATGCCCTTCACAGCATATCCGGAAGGCTTCTTGAGGCAGAGGAACGCGGATTCTGGGATGCTGATGAAGAGACAATCAAAAAACTTCAGGAAATTTACCTTGCATCCGAAGATTATCTTGAAAGAACGGGCGAGGATTAATGACCGCAATTGAGACAGCAGATCTCACCAAAGAGTTTGGGAGTCTCTGTGCGGTTGACAGCCTGAATCTGAATATTGATGGTGAGATATTCGGCCTTTTAGGTCCGAACGGCTCCGGAAAAACAACCACAGTCCTTATGCTTACAACCCTCATCAGACAGACAAGGGGCAGTGCCAGCGTATGCGGCTATGATACCTTAAAAGAGCCTGATAAGGTAAGAGGCTGCCTCAGTTATGTCCCGCAGGACATGGCGGTTGACACAAATCTTACAGGGCGGGAGAATATGCTCATCTTTGCCCGCCTTTACGGGATTGATAATCCAAAAGACAAGGTGGATGAGCTTCTTGGAGTAATGGATCTTTCAGGGCGTGCGGATGATCTTGCAAAAACCTACTCCGGTGGTATGAGAAGGCGCCTTGAGCTTGCAGAGGCACTTGTTCATGAGCCGGAGGTAATTTTTCTGGATGAGCCCACACTCGGACTGGATGTTTCTGCAAGGAAAAAAATCTGGCAGTATATTCATAACCTAAATAAAAAGGGAATGACAATTTTTGTGACCACCCATTACATGGATGAAGCTGAGAAGTTCTGTGATCGTGTGGGAATTATTGATAACGGCAAAATTACAGCTCTTGGAAGTCCGGCAGAACTTAAGGCAGGGCTTATGAGTGATGTAATTACAGTCAGAATTGAGGGTGAATATCATCCTGTAAATAAAGACGGCATTCTTTATGTGGGAAATTCAGGTGATGAATATTCTTATACCTCCGAAAACGGCAGTGAGGCACTCCCTGTTCTTGCCGATGCCCTGAAAATTTCAGGAAATAATGTCATGGCAATGTCTATCCATGAACCTTCCCTTGATGATGTATTTCTGCAGTCTGTAGGAAAACAGGAGGAGGAACAGGGATTTGAGGAATGGAAATACAGGCTTATGCTCAGGAGGAGATGATGAAGGGCGTTTTGACATATATGCACAGGGATTTTATAAGGTGGATTCGCTACAGGGTAGGCGTTGTCTCTGCACTTGTTCTTCCGGCGGCATGGCTGATATTTGTCGGACTTGCACTTCCTGTTCAGTTCACCGGAAACTACCTTGATTTTATAACGCCCGGAATTCTTGTCATGACAATTTTAACAGCCGGAATCTCAAGCGGATCTCTTCTTATGTTTGACAAAATCCTGGGATTTTTAAACAAGTTTCTGGCAATGCCTGTACCGCGTGAGAGTATACTTGTCAGTAAGATTTTATTCATTACAGTCAGGGGAATTCTGCAGACAACGATAATTCTTATAATTGCAGTCCTGATTGGAGCAACGATATTAAATCCACTGCAGTACGGGTTGATCTATCTGATTTTATTTCTGTTTGGTGTGTTTATTGCTGCCTTTTCAACAACAGTCGCACTTTACCTAAATGATCATGACTCATTTGCCGCATTTACGGCAATGGTGACAATGCCGTTGTTCTTCACATCAAGTGCACTGATGCCTTATGATGTAATGCCGGAATGGCTCAGTATGATTGCCCATGTAAACCCCCTTAGCTTTGCAATTGATGCAATCAGGGAAATTGGAACAGGAGCTATCCCCATTTTTCCGATAGCTCTTCTTATGCTGTTTGCAGGCGTTATTCTGATCCTTGCAGGGCATATGTTCAGAAAGCTGACAGTCTGAAAATAAAAAATACAGGAAATATTATTACCCCCTTTTTTCAGATAAAACGGGTTTGGATTCTCACTCGGAAAAATCCTTAACCGCATCAAATATTAACTCCAGAATCCATAGGGCACCTTCTCCGCCCAAAAATGTTTTTTCTTTGAAATAAATATCGCTGTTTGTTCTGTTGAAAAGTTCAACCGATATTTTGCATCTGCCTGAAAGACAGAGATCTTTTCCTGTCAGACCCTCGCCAAAATAAAATTGCGGCTTTTTATCATATGGATCAGCTTTAAAGACATCTGCAAAGTTATTTGCATAAAGATATTCTTTCAGTCTTTTTGTTGTTTCAAAATCATCTTCGCCCGGCATTACTTCTACAGATACCGGAATCATTCCGAGATATTCGGAAAGCCAGACTGTCAGGGAAAGAGCAAATGAAGAATCACAGCGAACCGCAAATGTAGCACCCTTCGGATATCCTGCCTCATGGAAATACCGTGAAATTTTATGGAAAGCAAGCGTTCTTTTCTTTCTGATCTCCTCAAGAGCAGGTTTGGGGTCACACCCCGTTGCATCCGCCACCTCCTTAATCCAGATTTCCATTGAAGTAAACCCTGCAGGTGCGCCGCAATAAGAACAGACTACAGGTATGCCAAACTCTGATTCATAAAATTCCGCAGTTTTCTTGCAGTATTCGGGGAATACGGCTATGTTGCAGGATGCTGTTGTTGACTCACGTATCTCCGATACTGATGATCCGGCACCCGGAACAGAAACAACATAAAGACCCAAAAGTTCGCAGATATGCTTTATTTCGGCGACATTCCCCTGCCAGTACTTCTGGGATATTGAAAATCCCAAAAGATTTACTCTCTTTTTTACTTTTGGGAGACTGTTTAAGCGCAGCCATTTTAGAACTTCTGCTATTGTATGGTCAAAACCTTCATGAAAGGGCTTTGAGTACCCGCAGCTTTCAAAAGCCATGCAGATATTGTCAAGACCGGCACAGGCCAGGAAGCGGTTTAGGTCATCACCGATAAGGGATGCACCGGGGGAGTTTATAACTGCAAGAAAAGCATCCCCTTTTTTTGCTATAAGAGGAAGTATTTCTTGAAGCTTCTGTGTTGAGCCGTTTATGTAATCATCACTTTCAAGATATGTGCAGGGTATTCTTGACTGCCCAAAGAAGAAAGGCTCCTCAAAAGAGCGTCTGTTAAGCGAATTCTCCCTTGGGAAATGCTTGTCTGAAAAATAAGCAGGATTTCCCCGGCACCCGTTAGGCCCGTTCATTACAGCACGTGCATCAGAAATTCCCTCAATTGCAAGCAGTGTACCTATAAATCCGTCAGGATCTGAATTCATATAATTCCCTCCCCGTCACGTTTCCATCCTTCAGAAAGCGGATAACTTATTAATTTAGTCCATCTTTCTGCATGCGCAAGAGCGGCAGAAAATCCAAATCCCGGACAGTACGGAATGCCTGCACTTTTTACCTTATCTGAAGACTTAAGCGACGGATAGGTATGCAGAATAAAATCAGGATTTAAGATTTTGATATCATCTGAACGCATCTCAATTGAATAATTTTTTTCAACAGGAAACGGATGACTCCGGCACGATGGAAGCTCTTCTGAAAAAGGGGAGTATGTAAGCCCGACTTTTAAGATATTCATCCCAAGATCCGATGCAATATCAAATATCCAGTCAACTGATTTTGGATACGTTGATATAAGCACATTTTTTCCTTTCAAAATAGGTCTTAATGCATCCAGTCTCTTCTGATATTCCTTCTCCTCTTCAGCGATAACTCTTAAAGCCACATCCTGCCTTTCAAATATTTCCGCAATGGATAACAGCCATTCTTTTGTCTCTCTAAAGCCTGTTGGAAGAGTTTTTTCAAAAAAGGGAACGTCTGATACTGAAGATATGATTTTTTGTATGTTTGCGGATGTTTCATCTGAATATGCCGGCAGATTTAAAGCAGCCTCATTAAATTTCCTTATTGAATCCATATTACTTCTGATAAGAAAACGGCAGTTTACTGAAATATCAAGTTTATTTAGAAGATCTTTTACGGCCTTAATATTATTATCCGCGTTTGAAGCAAGGTATTTTTCAGCGATGATATTTACAGACGGCCTCTCATTTTTACTTCCGCCGTTATTAATAAGGCAGGTTAAGGCCCTGTAAGCGTCCATTTCTCCCTGAGCAAAATCACCTGTCAGATTACCATCTGTTTCTATCGGAATGATACATATGTCCGGGTTTTTTTCACACACAGAGGAGATTACCTTTTTTATATTATCACCGATTATTCCGGGAGGACATGCAGTGATAACAAATATTGTCTTAAATCCCTTATCAATAGAATCTTCAAGTGCATCCTCAAGTTTTCTCTCACCACCGAATATGAAATCGTCATCTGTCATGTCCGTTGTAGTCATCCGCTGCGGCAGACCCCCTGAATACATGTCATTATAGCGGACAGCAGAAGACTGGCTTGTATCAAGCATCTTTTCATAGATCATCAGTGCACAGCTTTTCGGGCAGTGCATAACTGTCATAGCATCGGTTATCTGTGCAGTTACAGAGACAGCACCGGCAAAAGCACAACCTATGAGCGGCTTTTTGTTTTTGACAGAGTTTGAGATGCATTTTTTCTCCGTAACCCTAATTTCTGAAAGCCTGAATTTATCCGCAGGAATTTTCTCATATCTCATCAGAACGGTATTTTCGAGCTCTTCATCACTCAGCGGCAGTGCCGGATACAAAAAACCGGTTTCTGATTCCAGATTTTTCATATGCTCTGCAAGTTTGCAGAACAGTCCGGCCTCATCTGAATCAGGATACCTTTCAATTAAAGTGCATCCGTCTTTTTCCGCATCCGCAAAGATTTCACTTCTGGGCACACTTACAATAACCGGAAGCTTTACAGCTTTTGAAAATCTTGCCACACACTCGTCCTCTTCCAAGAGTCCGCGTGCATTGTAAATTATTCCGGCAACCCTGTTCTTTGTTTCAGTAAACTGCCTTATTCCTCTGAGAATATTATTGGCCGCATAAATTGCCATAAATTCACCGGATGTTACAATGTATATCGCATCGGCATATTCGCGTCTTATGGGAACGCTGAATCCACCGCAGACAACATCCCCGAGAACATCGTAGAGCGTGATATCAAAAAGCGATGATTTTATTCCGATTTCGTCAAGAAGTTCAAATGTACTGATGATTCCTCTGCCCGCACAGCCGACTCCCGGCTCAGGCCCTCCTGCCTCAACACAGGCGACGTTTCCATAACCCTTATAGATTATATCTTCGGGATGCCTGTCAGCAGGGAGGACATCCCTGATATAATCCAGAACAGTTACCGGTATTTTCCCTCCAAGAAGAAGCCTTGTTGAATCGTGTTTGGGATCGCATCCAATCTGAAGAACGCTATAACCTTTCTTTGCGAATGCGGCAGATACATTTGCAGAGATTGTGGATTTCCCGATACCCCCCTTGCCATAGACAGCGATTTTAATTGAGATCATCCCCTGCAGGATATAAATATGAGATACTTTCAACGAGTTTGCATATGCTCTCACACCGATTCTCACCGCCCGCATGAGTCAGAAGCCATGCAGGTTTATCACCGTTCTTTTCAAGAGTCAGGGTAATATCAGATTCATCACCGTCTGCCGGAGTAAACCCAATCCGCTCAAGTGCACATAATGTCCAGATGCGTTCGACAGATTCTGTTCCTGTAAAGGTAAAAGTGCCTTTTTTCTGGACAGGAATTGTAAATTCTCCCCTTATAGAATCAAAACTGACTCCTTCAATCTCAAAAGCAGAGCCGAAAATTCCGGATAATATCAGATCTTCGGGAACACCTGAGATCATTTTGCCGTTTCTGTCAATTATCCAGAGCTGATCAGCACAGCGGATTGCAAGATTCAGATCATGGGTTGAGAGAAGAATTGATTTTCCTGTTTTTTGCGCCACATTTCTTAGAATACGCATTGTTTCAATCTTATGCGGGAGATCCAGAAAGGCTGTCGGCTCATCAAGAACCATCATCTCAGGCTCCTGTGCAAGTGCACGGGCAATCATTACCTTCTGCCGTTCGCCGTCACTCATTTCATGCATGAAGCGGCGGGTGAGATTCCCTGCACCAACCGACATTAAAGCAGATGTCACAATCAGGTTGTCTGACTCTGAAAGCCTCCCTGCCCAGTTAGTATAGGGAAAGCGTCCAAGGGCCACAATATCATAAGCAGTGAGATAGCCTGCCGAAACAGGATTTGTAAGTACAACACTCAGTGTTTTTGCCTTCTCATCCGAACTGTGCTCTTCTATTCTTTTATTGCACAGCCAGACTTCACCATCTATTGCCGGCTGAATTCCGGTAATAGTTCTTATAAGTGTGGATTTGCCAGAACCGTTAGGACCGATAAGGCATACAAGCTCTCCGCGTTTTAAGGTGAGATTCAGATTTTTGGAAACTTCTTTTGCAGCGGATTTCTGGCTATTGTATCCTATTGTCAGGTTTTTGCATACAAGAATGGGGCTTTGGTTCATGTTGTAACCCCTCTTCCGAATTTGGTTCCCCTGACAATCACCCATATAACAACCGGTGCTCCGAAAAGGGCGGTTATTGCATTGAGAGGCAGTACAATGTCTGTTCCGGGAAGGTGTGAGATTATGTCAGTGCAAAGTGAGATGATTCCACCCACAATTATACACGCCGGAACAAGAATACGGTGATCTGCCGTTACAAAAAGCGCCCTGCATAAATGCGGAACAGCAATCCCTAAAAATCCTATAGGCCCGCAGAATGCTGTTACAACTCCTGCCATAAGTGCGGTGTTTGTGATGATGATTGTCCTTGTCCGCCTGTAATTCATTCCCAGACTCTCTGCATACTGCTCACCAAGCAAAAGAGCGTTGAGAGATTTAACAGAACAGATTGACAGAATAAATCCAAAAAGCAGAAGGCAGGTCATAATTGGTATCTGACCCCAGGTGACACCTGAAAAACTGCCGAATGTCCATGCGGTATAGGAGTGCATGCTTGATTCGTCTGAAAACTGCAACAGAATTGTTACAAGAGCACTGCTTATGTAGGAGACCATTATTCCAAGAATGAGAATTGTAATGTTGCTTTGGATTTTGGATGATATTGCAAGAATAAGAGCAAGGACTGCAAATGATCCTATTATTGCGGCAACAGAAATACTCAGGTCGCCAATAAAGCCAAATGTGGCAAAAATAGCTCCCGCCCCCATAGCACCTGCGGAGAGCATCACAAGGGCAACGCCAAGGCTTGCTCCCGAGCTTATACCTAAGATATAAGGATCAGCAAGCGGATTTCTGAAAAATGTCTGCATCAAAAGACCTGCAAGGGCAAGGGCACCGCCGGCAAAAACGGCAGTAATTGCTTTTGGAAGCCTCCAGTCCCAGAAAATATTAAGCCATGTCTCTTTTACCTCTCCTCCAGTAAGCATTTTAAAAAAGGCTTCTATCGGAATGTTTACTGATCCTGCCAGAAGGTCAAGTATGAAGAGGATAATAAGTACTCCCAGAATAACCGGTATCAGAACAGCAATTCTCTTCATACTGTCGCCGTTATCACTGCCTGATATATTCATACCATATCTCCCGCCATATCTGTCCCAATCTTATTGTAATAATAAAATTCGTGTTCGGGAAGCAGTTCAGGATGCAGTATTTTAACAAGATCAGCAAGTATCACATCAGGTTTTAAGAGACCGGACTGCCAGTAATCATTGCCCCCTAATTCGTTTACCCTTGCATTGTAATGATAAACATTTCCTGATTTAAAGGCCTCAAACTTTGAGTAGCGTGTGTCAAGCGCAAGTAATTCATCGGCATCATTACCATATCCTGTATTTATCCAGAATTCAGTATCAGATGCCAGATCATATACCGATTCAAAATCAAGCGCAATACTTCCGCTCTCAGCACCGTCAGTCAGGATATAGTCCCCGCCGGCATCCCTGAAGAGATTTGCAACATAACTCTCTCCTCCGGCTGCATACCATGTGCCCTGATAATCAATTCCTTCAAATATTGTAGGTTTGTCGGCAGCTTTTGCAGCAATATCTTTTATTTCTGTGTAATTGGCTTCTATACGTTCAAACGATTCCTTTGCGGTTTTTTCCAGATTATAAAATAATGCAAAAAACTTTATCCATTCTGCTCTTCCCAGAGGGTCATCTTCCATCCAGTCGGCTACTATCACAGGCTTTAATCCTGCTTCAACCAGCTTTTCACGATTGTCATACTCTTCTGTGTTGCTGGCTGAACAGAAGACAAGATCAGGTTCAAGCTCTATCATCTGTTCGATTTTAAGCTGACTTTCCATTGAAAGTGCTCCGCTTCCAATCTCAAGGATTTTGCCTTCATCAGAAAGCCTGTGATACTCCTCACCATAAACAAGGTCTATTCCGTTATGTCCTTTAACCGAGGAGAGTTCATCCAGCTCTTTTATATGTGGAAGCTGAGTTGTTGAAAGAGTAATTACAGATTCAACAGGAATAGAAACGACTTTTGCATCCTGATATCCTGCCGGGATATCCTGTCCTCTCTGGACAAGCAGGTATATCTGATCTTTTGCTGTCCTGCCCCAGGGATCTTTTACTGTAACAACTTTGTAGGTATTGTGGTATTCCACGCAATAACAGTCAGCATATTCCGGATATGCCTTGTCTGTGAAAAGATCTTCAGCATCCGGGTTTTCTTCAGGGATTGATACATTAGAAAGACTTTCTCCTGTATTATCAGCAAAAGCAGCAATTCCTGCTGTAAAAATGGCAGCAAGTATCAACACAGCCAAAACAATGTATATTGATTTTATTTTGTATTTCTGAAACATAACACTCACTTCCGCTGTATTCCCATTCCTTTATGAGACCGGCACTGAAACAAAACTGTAATGATTTTAGCCATAAACTAAATCCTCAAAAACCGTTTTTTATGCACCAGGAGCTAATTCTTATCCAGTTTTCAATAATAGTCATCTTTTCATCAATGAGATACTCAAAATCAGGATGATTTTTTACAGCTATCATTTCAGGAAGTGTTTTCATAACAGAGTAAGCCGCAGTTTTTCCTGATTTTTCAGGGATAAGACCCCAGTTTATCTCATCAATAATGTGCAGAAGTGAAGTTGTCATTGCAACCACAGACGGATTTTTTGAAAATTCACGGAGATTTTCTATGAAAACAGGTTTTTTGTTCTCTCCTTCGACTGAAGAGGCAATCTCCCAGTATTTGTCCTCGTTTATTCCAAATCTGTTAAGTCTGACAAGCATATCTCTCTGTGTCATTGGGTTTAAACAGGTTTGCTTATCAAGCGCTTCTGTAGTTGCATCAATTATACAGAGGGCTACAAGTTCACCAAGTTTCGAGTGCTTTCCTGCCCAGGTCAGAACATTTGGACTGTCCATATTTGAGATAATCGAGATTTGGTCCGTACCCGAACCCGTTGCAATTCCGTTCGAATACCTGCTTGGCGCCATAAGCTGCTGGATTGCAACGGTCTTTGCCTCAGTTGCGGTCATTATAACTCGTGCAAGAGCATGTGCAGGCAGATATGAACTTAGAATTAAAAAAGTATTGATTGTTCCGCCGACATAAACAGTACTTCCATTCTCTTCGTGCCAGTTTGCCGGGTCACCTGCCCTTCCGCCGTTTACTTCAATTCCTGCGGTAACTATCGCTGTAACCTCAAGATCCCTGAAAGTCCTTGTACTTATGGCAGCGTTCTTCATCTTTGCCGCTGTCATCATTGCAGCTGTCTTTTCAGGATTCAGACCCAGCCTTTTTGACTGGATTTTAATGTATTCTTCAACACAGCCGCCTTCAAGGTCATGACCGCAGTGCCCCCTTGTCGGATTAGGCTCATGATTAAAAATTGCTTCGAGATTTTCCTGATAGCCGCCGTTTATGTATGATGTTGTAATTGAATTTCTGTTGGGAGGAAGTTTTACGACAACCGAATTTTCCGATCTGTAAATTTTTTCTCCGCCTGATGTTTCAAAGATTAATTTAAGGTCTTTTTTTGAGTCTGTCGTATAACTTGTCAATTTAGCAGAACACCTCTTGTTGTGATAACAGTATTGACATTTATAATTAAAAATAATTTGTCTTTAGTAAATTTTAATTTTCTAAACGGCAGGCGTAAGTGAAAACAGAATATCAGATATTTTTAGAGAATTTGTAAATATTGGTTTAATTTTAAAAAGAAATGTGATTGGATATTTATTTTCAGGGTTACTTTAAAAATCCGTGTGACCCTGCGGCATCCTTTAGTCTTCCGACAAAAATATTTACAATTTCATCGTATTCACCAAGGGCTTTTTCATCAACCGATACAGCATATCCTTTGGACTCCAGGGCCTTTTTCCATGAATCAGGATTGGTGTCTCCTGATATCTCAAGAGATGCATGAATTCCGGAGACTAATGCGAATGGTGCAAGTCTCACCTTTTTAGCACTCATATGCCCCAGACGTCTGACTACCTTGTCAACTCCGGGATAGCCCCCGAATCCTCCGATAACAACCTTTCCTGACTGACATACATCATCCATGACCATCTGCATCTGGCAGAGTGATGTGTCAGCACCGCCTTCAGATGTAGGTGCAACAAGTATGAGTACCTCATCATCAGAGAGTGACTTTCGGTATATTCCGTTGACAGCCTCTGCAACCTCGAAATAATCCTCAGTCCTCATTAGAAGAGGCCTTGCAACCAAAATCCCGTCAAATCCTACAGCACCATGAGCACCTGCCAGATCATTTAATGAGGAAATTATTCTGTATAATTCATGATAGCCCATTCCCGGTGTGAGATATATAGGAAGAACAACTACCTGTGAATGGCCCTTGTCAAGAAGCCTTGTCATAGCCGCAAGAGGACTTAGTACTTCTTCGCCGCCTTCTTTTAGTACAAGCCTTACTGCTTCATAATTAAACGCAAAATCTACTTCAGCCTTTGGATAAGCCTGTTTTGCAAGCTCCATACACTTCTCTACAACCTCGCGTCCCTCTTTTCTGGTTGTACCCATTGCCACCACAAGCACTGCACCGTGGCTTTCCAGTTTATTGCCATGACCTTTCATAATTCAAACCTCATAAGTTAATTTTAAATACACTCTTTCAATGTACTTTTGTATCTTATAAATATATCTATAAAATTTTTTATTTACATTCTGTCAATATAAACCCATATTTGCAATAATTTATCCAAATCACAGAATTATAGCATAATTTTATAGATTAATCAATACCATAAAAAATGAGAACTTATAATTTAACTTAAATAGTTTTCTGCAATTACAGGAACTGAATTTTTTATCCAAAAAAATTCCTTTCGCAGTATATCATATATTTTCATTTTTTTTCAGCCCGTTCTTTCTGTATACACTTATCTGCAGGGAAAACATGCTTTCAATCTCTGCTGCCGTTTTTGCCTGCAGTTCATGAGTTATAAAACTTGGAGAAACAAATTCAACAATATCCCTGCATTTTTCGGATGAGAATGATCGGTGCTCATCAACTTTTTTAAGGTGGCCCATAATATGAATGAATTTCTCATCAAAACTTATTTCAGAATAGCATCCGGGCTCCGTAGCAGTTTTCTGATAATCTCCGGATGTACTAAGCTGAAGATGAATACCGTCCGTATTTTTTATTATATCCGAATCGAGCTTTTCCAGGCATTCAATAACTTTATCTATTGATTTTTCCTCATCATTGCAGTCTTTTGTTGCATTCATGAGATGGCCCGTATCAAGAAGAAATTTCCATCTTTTAAATTCAAGCAGATCCATAAACTCAAGAATATTATCGGAATTTAAGAATGTAAGCCCGGGATACCATAAATTTTCAATATATATGGGAAAAGGAGGTTCCCCTTCCGGAAAATATGAGGCAGCCTCATTCAGAAATCCGGCAGTTGCAGAAAGGATCTCCCGATCTGAATATAACTGCTCCGTTGAAAAGGCAGAGTCAACTTCTGTATATGTTGCATGAAAAACCCCATAGGCAGGATTTAATGACGAGGCATTTGTGAGGCATTCACAAAAATTTGAAACAATTTGATCACGGCTTCTTCCACCGTAAAAATATTTTACCGATTCATCTGCAATCTCTTCAGGAACCATAAATTTTTCATCATCCCATACCCTAACCCACCCCATAAAGGACGGGAGATGGACGGCCTTTACAATATCCCGGGGAATTGTATCAGGCACAGGATCAAAATTCACCAGAAGTTCAAGACCATCAAGATCAAGGAAATCTATAAGATTTCTTACATTATCCCAGCTGCCTCCAAATTTAAAGAGATCAAAATCATAAATTGAAAAATTCATCAGCTCTTTGGGATTCATCATAATACCCGGGTATAAACAGCCTCTTTCACCAGATTTCTAAGCTTTGCTTTATTAAGAGAATCTATACAAAAATATGTTGCTCCAAGTTCAAATGCAAGTTTTTTTGCAAAGCCGATTCTTGGAAATCCTTCTTCTGTATCAACAACTACAAACTGTACATCTTCCTCTGATGCTTTTTTTGCCGTTTCTTTGAGTTCCTCATAAGGATTTTTACCGGACTCTGAAACATTTATCCTGCCGTCAGTAAGAATAATTACTGCCCGGGATCCACCCATTTTTGAGTAACGCCCCTGCGTCAGAAGCTTTGTTGCTTCAATAATACCTCTTGAAAGAGGAGTTCTGCCTCCGGTAGGCATTTCCTTTAGCATTTTGTATGCAAGATCGCAGCTTTTTGTCGGAGGCAGAAGAAGAGTCGCCTCTTTTTTCCTGAAAACCATAAGGCCAACCATATCCCTTTTCTGATAGGCATCATTAAGAAGTGATAAAATTGCCCCTTTGACAGAAACCATTCTCTTTCCGGCACCCATTGAACCACTTGCATCCACCAGAAACAGAAGTGTGTTGCCGGTTTTCTTTTCCCTAACCTTCTCACGCAAATCACTTTTTTTGACATTTATTGCAAGTCCCTCCTTTGTCCTGAATCTCTGAAAAGGTGCGGCCGCCCTTATGGAAGGGCAGATTGCAATATCATTCTTCTTTTTATTGAGATTTTTATAGGAGATATACCTCCCTCTGCTATCATAACTGATAACACTGCTTCTGTTCCCGCTTTTATCCCTATTTGACTTTTTGACCGACTTTTCATTCAGGTAATCTATAACCTCAAATACTGAGCCTACAGAAAATATCTGCTCAGAGGAAGGCATATTCTGACTTGAATTATTATCATCCGGCTCCTCATTTTTTTCATCTTCGTTTTGAAGATCAGTATCTATACCGGGATTTCCCGTCGGCTTTTTATCCGGGCTATTGTCCGGATTTTCCGCTTTGCTGTGATCTTCATCGTCGTCCCGCTCCTTATTTTGATCCTGGGATCGGTTTTCAGGACTCTCATTTTGAGGCGGTGGATTTCTCCTTCTGTGCTGAAGAGTGATAAGCGCTGCCTCTTTGATATCCTCAAAGACAACATCATCCCTCCCATCCATTGCTGCCAGAGTCTTTGAAACCTTTGCAAGTGCGATATCCCCTCTTTGTCCGGAAACATTCATCTCAAGGCACAATTCAGACATTATCTCCAAAAGTGCTCCGGGAATCAGCACATAAGGAAGCCTTTCCTTTGCATTTTCAATATTGACCCTTATTTTTGCAATATCTGATTGAAATTTCAGAGTGAATTTATCCGGGTCTTTTTCAAATTCAAGGCAGTTTCTGATTACCTCTGCTCTGTCCCCCTCATCTTTGATAACATCAGTATCAATACATAGATCAAACCTGTCAAGCATTTGTGGTGAAAGTCCGCCTTCCTCAGGGTCCATTGTCGCAGCAAATATGTAATGCGTCGTTATATTTTTAGAAAAACCCTCTCTTTCAATAATAACGCTGCCGGTCTCGGATGTATTCAATATCCCGTGAACTATTTTTTCATCAAGCAGGTTTATATCATCCGCAACAATCATCTGAAAGTTGTTTTCAGCAAGAATCCCGCTGGATATTCCAATATCTCCCCGCGTCACTGCTTTTTCAATATCAATAGAACCAAAAAGCCGGTCTTCGGTTGTATTCAGAGGAACTATTCCGACTTTTTTATCTTCAAGAATAGTTTTCGCAGATCTTAAAAGAACAGACTTGGCCGAACCTCTTGTGCCGGTAACAAGCAGCCCATTGATATCCTCATTTATAATAACGCACAGAAGCGCTTTTTTGGCAATACTGTTCCCTATTATTGCAGGGAAAGGATACGGCTTGTAATCAGTCAATTTTTATAACTCTCCAAGATTAAAGACTCAACTCTGTCAAATTCAAGCCTGGCATCTTCAAAAGGAAGTTTTCTCATCCTGTGCGGCAGCGCAAGCCCTGCTGCCTTTATCAGATCATCCCCGTTCACACTATTTCTTTCATCAAGTGCTGCAAATGCACATGCAGTTTTAACAAGAGTGAGATCCGATCTGTGGCCGTCCACATTCAGAAGAAGAGATATTTTAACAGCCGTGTTTAGCAGAAGATCATCGGGTTCAATATCTCCTATAATTTTTTTTGCTGTTTTTATTTTTTCTCTTAAATCCTGCTGAAGAGGTTCATATTTATCACAAAAATCATGCGGATTTTTCTCAAACTCCAGACGTCTTTTTACAATCTCCGTCCGGCTTTCCGTCCTTCTCTCACCTTCAACATTAACGGAAAGACCAAATCTGTCTAAAAGCTGGGGGCGGAGATCTCCTTCCTCCGGATTCATTGTTCCGACAAGCATGAATCGGGACGGATGCGAGTAAGAAATGCCCTCTCTTTCAACAAAATTTGTGCCCATTGCCGCTGCATCAAGCAGAAGATCCACAATATGATCATCAAGGAGATTGACTTCGTCAACATAGAGAATATTCCCGTTGGCTGCTGCAAGAACACCCGGCTCAAACTTCTTTTCGCCTTTGGTAATTGCCTGTTCGATGTCAAGCGTGCCTGCAACACGATCCTCTGTGGCGCTGAGGGGCAGTTCAACAACACGCATTTTTACATTTTCATATTCGGGAGTCTTTCCGGATTCTGATAATGCCCTGCATGACGGGCAGAGATATCTCTTCTGTCCGGCACCACAGTGAAAGATACAGTTTTTGATTGTTTTTCTCTCAGGAAGAAGATCCGCAACAGCCCTTACAGCCGTTGATTTTGCCGTTCCTTTTTCACCTTTGATTAAAACCCCGCCGATTGACGGGTTTACAACATTTGCAAGAAGTGCATCCTTCATATCTTCCTGTCCCACTATTGCGGAGAAAGGATATACCGGATTATCATCACTCATGATAATACCCCCAAACTATTTTTATTAAGCCACAAGGTAATTTTTTCAGGTTATTTGACATAGAATTTATTTTTTTGAGATTTTTTACAAAGATGGAATTTCTGCAGCAGTATCTTTTCTTTTTAGAGCTGATTTCTAAAATCAATCGGATATCTTTGCTGTAATCTATATGTTTCAAATTATTTTCTGTCAATAAAAACACCTTTCATCAGCCATTAAAAAATGGCAGAGTATTTTAGTAAATATAAATGGTGTTTTAACAAATTTAGTTTTGTTGATCTGAGATGACAAATTTTTACCACACCATAAAAAAACGCAAAGAGTAAGTCTCCAGAAAATAAAAAAATGCCCTTAAACTATTTTGGATAGCTTATCAGGAAAAGTGAATCAATTAAATTTAAAATTATCCTTCAATATGAATCTGAACTAAATTAATATTGATACATTTTAAGATCCGTTAACAAACACATCCTCATCATATATTATCTGGCCTGTTGGAACATAAATTAGCATAACCGAAACAACATCACCTGACTTAAGCTTATACCACTCTTCTCCCAAAACGGCCTGCATGGAATCAATGCCTGAAAAGTCGTTATAAGAATATCCGTCATATTCTTCAGCCGGATATGCATACATCCTTGTCCCCGCCATAAGTGCATACTTTCCAAAGCTCATATCATCTTCAATTTTATCAGCCCTGTCCCATACTGAAAGTCCGGGATCTATTCCTATCGGAGCTACACCTTTATTCCCATTGCAGTCAAAATTATCAGAACCAGGCATTGTAGATTTGCATTCTGATATCAGATTTCCACCTTCATATGTTTTCCAGGACGTCTTAAGTTTTAGATCTTTTGTACTCACAGGTGGACTTGCAGAAAGAATGTCTATTTCAAATCTGCTGCCCAAATCCTCTCCGGTATTGATTATTTTTGTCTGTGCAACTATCTCTGTTGCAGAGCCTGTATTGGATCCCCCCACAATTCCTCCGGCAAATCCACTCACAACCGCCGCAATTATAATTGTTACAACAAGCATCAGCATAACGCCAACAACAGGTGAAACTGCTTCATTGTTTTTTTCCAAGCAAATCATAACAGACATTTCCCTCATGAAAAAAGAGTTAACCGGAAAAGTTTGTAGAAAATGTTATTTTTTTTACTTTTCCGTCTCTTTGCAGAACTTCTAGTTTTACATCATCCCACATACAGCATAAGGATTGTTCATAGGATTTTTAAGGTTTGCAAGCATCTTCTCATCAACTGTAAACTTCTTCATAACCGAGACATAACTTTCAGGATGGTCAAGATTTTCGACCATATCAACAGTTTTTGATACCTTTTCCCCCCAGGAAGGGCCGGTCCATTCAGCCGAATCAAACTGGAAACCTACTGCAATTCCGGTTCCGGTTTTTTCCTTGCTGTTCCAGAGAACAAAGATTCCTGCAGGTCGTGTACCATATTTTTCTGTTAAAATTTCCTCATCCTCGGATGTGAAAACATCTGAAGTGGCAACTCCCCCCTTACCAGGAGTCATATCCCAAATTGTCGGGTATACATCCTCTTTGCACCATGTTGGCGCCGAGATTACAACATATGACGTACCATCAGTAAGCGGAATCTCTTCTTCAATATATTTGAGAATAATATATCCGCTGGATACTCCGGGACAGAAATGATTGTGAAGCGATGCTGCATACATCAAATCATATGGTGCGCCATGTGCCCATGCATTTGAAAGAGAAAGAAGAGAAAAAGCATTTCCACCTAGTGCTTTCTGCGTTGCATTTCCATCTTCTGTATCGGCAAGCATAATATCAATATCACCGGTTACAAGTGCAACCTTTGAAAAGGCATCACTGCTTGAAAGTTCCTTTGCGTCACTTTCACTCATGGCATAAAATGCTGTGTCAGGTTCCAGGTAAAGACCTTTGCCTGTATCTTTATTGTAGAAATAGAACCAGAGTGGCTTTGAATCAGCACGATTAATCTGATAAAGAGTACTGTCTCCGTTTTGAAGACCAGATATTTTTGTTATTCCGGATACAGCCTTCTGAGTAGTCTGCCCGTTTATTACGGCACGGCCGGCGTTTGTGAGAACAACAACATCAGAGTCTCCATATTTAAAGTTCAGCTTATCCATTGCAAGGAGTGCTGCACTTTGTCCCAGATCGTCAAATCTATCTTCATTCAGAGATGCTGCCATTACAGGAGCAGATAAAAGACATAACAAAAGTATGCCTATAAAAATTTTTATATAACCAGTTTTCATTTTTCCTCCATAAAACCCTAAATATAGATTTTTTATAAATTAACAAACAAAATTGTCATTTTATAAGAAATTCCATTTTTTAGGTTATTTTAAATGTAAATTCCGGAATGTCATCTTCATCAGAAACAGATCAGATCTAATGTAATAACTAACATTTTTCATAATTTACAAATCAAATCTGACTCATTTCAGACAAGCAGATT
>JAFGWE010000003.1 GCA_016937345.1 Methanomicrobiaceae archaeon | reverse complement strand
ATAATTTTATCAAAACTGCTCTTAAATTTTGCATCATCAATTGAGGCAAAACAAATTAAGGTTTGGAAGATAATATGAAAAATAAGACAAAATAAAGGGTGAAACAATGCATTTAAACTTGCAGAAAATTTTATTGCTTTTACTGACTGCATTGACACTGCTTGTAATTTTTTCAGGATGTAGTAATGATATATCCTCTGATAAAAACACGGATGGAGACGAATCCAAAATCTCCATTGCTGTATCCATACTGCCTGAAAAGGAATTTGCAGAATCTGTGGGTGGAGAAAAAGTGAATGTGAATGTATTGATTCCTCCCGGTTCAAGTCCGCATACATATGAATTAACATCAGGTCAGCTGAAGAGTCTGGCGGAGACAGATATTTATGCAGTTACAGGTTCAGGAATTGAGTTTGAGCTTGCATGGATGGATAAAATAATTGATTTAAATCCTGATATGGTGGTTGTAAATTTATCTGATGGGATATCGCTCCTGAAAAATGAGGGGGAATCTGCAGGTACGGATCCCCACATATGGCTTTCGCCCAAAAATGCCAAAATAATGTCTGAGAATATCTGCAATGCTCTTATAAGAATGAGTCCTGAATCTGAGCAGTATTTTAGGGATAATCTGCATGAATACGAGAAAAAACTGGACTCTTTGGATGAAAATATAAGAGTAGCGCTTTCCAAAAGGGAAGATGAATATGTCATGGTATATCACCCGGCATGGTCATATTTTGCAAGAGACTATTCACTAAATCTAATCTCGGTTGAGGTTGATGGAAAAGAACCGTCACCTTCAGAGCTTGCAGAACTGATCGACAAGGCAGAAATAAACAATATAAAAGTAATATTCGCCTCTCCTGAATACAGCACAAAAAGTGCAGAGGTAATTGCAAAAACTGTCTCCGGAAAGATAGTCCTGATAGATCCTCTCTCCGGAGATTATATAGAGAATATGGAATCTGTGGCCAGGGCTTTTTCATCGGAGTAGATATATATGACAATTTCGGCTGTTGATGTAAGAAATGTAACGGTATACCGGGATAACCAGAAACTTCTTGACGATGTGAGCTTCAAAATTGATGAGGGTCAGTTTTATGCCATAATCGGTCCGAACGGCGGCGGAAAAACTACTCTTCTCAAAATAATTCTCGGACTTATAAAACCAAAAACAGGCACTGTAAGAATATACGGTGAAGAACCGGAAAAAAACCGATATCTTTTAGGTTATGTTCCACAGTTTCATACCTTTGATTTCAAATATCCGATAACAGTCAGGGAGATGGTAATGACCGGAAGGCTTGGTCATATAAATGGTCTCAGGAAGCAATATTCTGATTCTGACAATCTCCTTGCAAAAGAGGCAATATCATCTCTTGGAATATCCCACCTGTCTGAAAGAAGTCTTGGTGATCTTTCCGGCGGAGAACAGCAGAGGGCAATAATTGCACGTGCAATTATTGGAAAACCCAAAGTTCTGCTCCTTGATGAACCAACAGTCTATGTGGACAATCCCACAGAGGAAAAATTTCATGACATCCTTCTTGAGCTAAAGAAAAAGATGACAATTGTTCTCGTGACTCATGATATTGGTGTTATTTCTTCAGAAGTTGATATAATTGCATGCCTTAACCGGAAACTCTACACACACAATAACAATCAGATTACTGACGATATGCTTCTTAATGCTTACAAGTGTCCGGTTGATCTTATTGCACATGGACTGCCTCACAGAGTGTTTGAGGAACATAAAAATTGACGGAGTTATACTTTATGCTGGAAGCACTGGGATATGAGTTCTTTAGAAATGCAATTTTAGCAGGTGTTCTGGCAAGTGTTGCCTGTGGAATTATTGGGAGTTTTGTAGTTGTCAAAAGAATGGTATCTCTCTCAGGCGGGATATCGCATGCATCATTTGGCGGCATAGGTCTTGGTTATTTTTTTGGTTTTGATCCGATTGCCGGTGCAATGCTCTTCTGTATCGCAACCGCAGCATTAATTGCCAGACTCAGAAGCGTTGCACATCAGCATCTTGATACTCTTGTTGGTGCGGTATGGGCAGGTGGAATGGCTCTTGGAATAATGCTTATATATTTAACTCCCGGATTTGCCCCGGATCTTTTTGGTTATCTCTTTGGGAATATTCTGCTTGTTCCATCAGCAGATCTTTTTATAATGGCATTATTTGTTCTTGGAATTATCATTGTTACCGGAATTTTCTACAACTATTTTCTTGCTGTTACATTTGATGAGGAATACGCCAGTGTTATGAATATTCAGTCCGGAAAAATAATGACTATCCTTTTAATAATGACTGCTATAACAATTGTGATGCTGATTCAGGTTGTGGGGATAATACTTGTGATTGCACTTCTCACTCTTCCTGCTGCAATAGCACGTGAATTTACCGGGAATTTGAAAAAAATGTTTTATCTGTCAATTTTAACGGGAATTTTCTTTACAACCACGGGAATTTTTCTCTCTTATGGATTAAATGTCCCTTCAGGTGCTACAATAATTCTCTTAAGTGTTGTCGTTTATTTAATTGTAATCTGTCTGAAAGATATCGGACAAAAAATATTTACTGAATAGATTAGTGCTCTTCTTCAGCAACATTATCTTCGCTGAAAACAACCTGATTCCATTTGACCCTGACCCATTTTCCTTTCTCAATTCTCATAATATCATAGGCGGGTGGAATATCCCCATTTTCATCAAATACTTTTGGTCCGCAGAGTCCTACATGCCTGATAGTTTTTAGTGATTCACTTATGCTCTTTCCATTGTAATCAGATGCACTGAGCGCCTCTGCCACAACCATCATAGTATCATATCCATAACTAACAGGCCAGTCAATTGTTTTATTGTATTTTTCTGTATAACGGCTGATAAATTCATTAGACTGTATCTGACTGGACTGCATAAGTGCACAGATGCCTTCTGAATACAGTCCGACGGTATGAGGGACTTCATCGTTTATCAGTCCCTCTGAGCAGAACCATACTTTATCAAGATTCATTTCATCAGCGTCTTTTAATATGGTAGTAGCATCCTCAACTGTTCCAATAAGAACAACTGCATCGGGATTAATTTCCTTAATTCTCTTTATGGCATCGTAATAATGCTTTTCACCCTGTTCATAGCTTTCAGAGAGAATTACTTTCCCTCCTGACTTAGGGAACCACTCTTCAAATGATTCTTTAAGGCCTGTCCCGTAATCTGTGTTTATGTATAAAACTGCTGCAGTCTTCACTTCAGGATGCATTGTGGGAAGCACTTTTGCAATTCCTTTTCCCTGATACACATCCGATGAGATTGTCCGGAATACATAGTTGGGATAATCTGAAAGTCCCGGATTGGTTGCTGTAGGTGTTATTAAAACAGTTTCAAGCTCCTCTGCAAGAGGAGCGAGGGCCAGTGCGGTTGTGCTGGTTACAGGACCGATAATAACAGGTATATTTTTATCCGCAAAATCCTTAAAGCCGAATACTGCAAGATTTGTATTTCCAATATTGTCAAAGTATTCAACTGCAACAGGTCTTCCCCTGATTCCTCCGGCTTTGTTCAAATCCTCAACAGCCATATCCACCCCCTGCATAATTTCAATGCCGTATGTTTTCATGCTGCCTGATAAAGGAAGGATAGCCCCTATATTGAGCTCTTCAGGATAACTTTGTGGTGCAGGGCCGAAGTTATACATATAAAGATAAAAAAAGCCGGAAATAATCAGAATAAGGAATATTACAGTCGACAATGATATTTTAAATGGAAATTTAGGGAATTTTGGATTCATGTGTTATTTCTCCTCCTCTGAATTATTGCCGTGATTCTCTTCTGAAAGTGCTGTATTACTAAAACTCTTTTCATTCGTGCTGGTTTCCTCAGTGAGATGGCTGTATTTAATGCAGTATCTGCCTTCTTTGAGGAAGTATATAAAGATAAGAACACCAGTCATGTTGGCAATAAGCATTGGCAGAAAACTTCTTCGGATAAGATCCGCAATATAAGCCGGATCTTTATGGAATATGAACGGAATAAGGATAAAATTGACAAGTTCTGCAATAATAACCATGGCTGCTGCTTTTGAATAATTAAGTTCTCCTTTCCAGTAATATGTAAAATAACCAGTTATAATGCCTGCTGCAATTGTCCCCAAAGCAAATATCTGGGAAGTATTCCCTCCGGTTTCAAGGATGTATATTCCCCCCGCCAGACCTGACATTGCGCCTGCAAACGGCCCGCATATAATTCCTGCAATCATAGGCCCTACATGGCCTACATTTATAATTATATCTTCAATCTGGATGCCCCTGAATGCACCATAAACTGAAATTGCACCGAAAATCAGTATTACCCATATGAGATCTGCAATTTCAAGGCGTTTTGTTATGCACTTTTTGAAGAGATCTGTTCTCATAAAAATATAAACCGGTATTATGAGAAGAACGAGGCTTTCAATCAATGGAAGGCCGACTAAAATAAAAGTGCCCTCCATCATCAGTGCCATGAAAAGGAACGCTGAACTTCCAAGGATCATAACCAAAAGCCACAATCTGTTGCCGCGGGAATAATCAGGAAGCTTAAGATCAAGATATATAACCATGAAACCCAGCAATGCAAACATTATTGATCCGATGGCTGCTACAGAATGTATTAGTGCAGTTGGTTCGCCAAAAAATATTGCTGATGCAATAATTACCGCAAAGACTCCGATAATGATTCTATAAAGGTCTGTTTCTGAAATTTTTGTTGAAGATGAGCTTTTTATAATTGAAGATATTGCACGGGCACGACCATCCATTCCGGTAACGGTTGCACCAAACATTATCAGATAGCCGAAAACTAAAAAGAATGAATCTCCAAATGGAATATTTGCGAGAACATATAGTACCTGTACTATCATCGCGTCAAGTGTGAGCACTTCACCGTGACCTATAAAAGACACAACAAAACCGCTCACACCGAGTGTCAGAAAGAGAACTGTTACTACAGAAACCAAAAAGAATGCAATTACAAGATCAAAGTTCACAGATCCTATATATTTCTTAAAAAATTCCGGTCCGTGCTCTCCCTGACTCTTTTCATTAAGCCATACAGAATATAAAAGAAGATTTAAACCTGAGCCTATAGCTCCCATAAGCGCCATGATGGAAAGAATTGAACCTGACGGAACTTTTGGAATGAGTCCCCCGGCAATTGAGGCAAGAGGCAGATTAAATTCTAAAAGGCAGTAACCTATTCCTACAAAAAGGCATATTGCGATTGCAATTACAACAAATTCAACTCTTTCATATGAATCTTTCCATAAAAGAAAGATTATTATCGCCAGTGTCAGAAGGGCAATAAGCCTTTCAAAGTAAACTCCGGGAAGATAGTAATCAAGGAAAATTGCACCAAAAAGAAGCATACCTCCGAATGCAAACATCTCAAGGAGAAATATTACTGTGACAAAAAAAACTGTCCAGTTTTTAGGCCCGGGAATTTTCTTAAGACCTTCAAAAATTGTTTCACCGGTAGAGAGTGTGTATCTTGCAATTCCGTTAGTAAATGCAAATTTAAAGACTAATGTCAGGGCAATAACCCAAATCAGCTCAAAATGATAATGTGCGCCTATCTCAAGGGCCTCTGAAATTCCGCTTTCACCTGCAGCAGCGATTGCGAGAAGAAGACCCGGACCGATAAATTTCAGTTTATCTGATAGGTTCTCAGGTATGTAGTCACTTAATTTTGGAAGCATTTTTTTATCTCTGTTTTAAGTAGTCTTTTTTATCTTTATCCATAATATTTGAACAAAAGGTCTGTTGCCGCCCGAACTTCATTACCATCTTTTCGGACACCTGACAGGTAGGTATTGAAGATCTCATCAGTTACAACATGCAGATTTGGTTTATACATGTCGGCATGCATTTGAAGATCAAAGGATCTTGCCTCACTCTCTGTTAGTTTTAGTGATCTGTATTCCCCCTCATGAGGAATATATGTCGGGTTTTTTTCCCGTGGAGTTTTAAGAACAAGATCGGCAAGTGGTGTTTTTGGAATAGGCTCCGCAATCGATACAAAAACATCATCGAGAAAGTGTTCTGAGATGAAATCCTTTGTTTTGTTGAAATCATCCTCAGTTTCCATGGGATGCCCGACGATAAAACTTCCTGCAACCTTTAGCCCGTGTTCCCTGCATCTTTCAACGGCCTCTGATGCTTCTTTGACTCCTGCTCCTTTTCCCATATGCCTTAAAATATCGTCGCTTCCGGATTCGAGTCCGAAGAATACCCATCCTATTGTATAGTCCCTTATTGCATCCAGAATTTTGTCACTGATACAGTCAACTCTTATATCAGGTGAGGAAACATTTTTTGGTCCCATTATTTTTGCCATTCCTTTAAGGAGTTCAATAAAGGAATCCTCATCAATCTTTCCGTCTTTATACTGGTAAAGAGAGCCTGTGCCTCCGGAGACTGACAATCTCCTTGCACCTCTTTTTTTGAACTCTCTTACTTCTTTTAGTATATCATCAAGATCTCTTGAGCGGATCTCCCTGCCAAAATATCTTGGCACCTGACAGAAAGTACATGCACCTGTGCATCCCCTGTGTGTCTCTATGTATGCAGATGCACCCCTTATACTCTGTTTTGTGATATCTGCCGGTATAAGAGGTGTGGGACGATTTATAGATGCAGGAATTGCCGGTTCTGTTATCCTTAGTTCCCCGTCTTTTCTAATGTATGCAATTCCTGGAATTTTATCTGATATGCCATATTCAGCAACCAAAGGAACAGTCTCTTCGCCTTCGCCAATAAGGGTTGCATCGGGGTTTAATTCGCCTGCAACTATCTCTGGATAAGCTGATACCGGCCCTCCTATAAAAACAGTGCCGCCATTTTTTCTGTGTTCTGAGATGAAGTCTTTTATGGCATCTGACATGAGATGCTGGGTAGAGTAAAGACTGAGCATCACTGTGTCTTTTGGGCGTGCAGAGAGTCTATTTTTTATAGTGACGTCATAACCCCGGTCTTTTAATATTCCGGCTACAAGCATGGCCCCGTATGTATAGATCTCCGGTGATATGACAGTGAACTTCATGATCTCTATATTTGTTTTAAAGGTATAGGCAAAAAAACATGTCATATAATAATTAGTGTGGCAAAAAAAATCTTTTACCGCGAAAAAAAATTTGGGATTTTTTACTCTTTTCTTACTTTTAATGCTGCAAAAAGAAGACCTGCAATAAATATGCCTCCGAATATTGCAACAGGGAAACTTCCTGACTGTGTCGGCTGTGATGTAGGAACAAGAGATCCCTGTATGGTTGAGGTGGCTCCTGCATTTACAGTCGCGGTTGTGGTTGAATCAGTATATCCCGGAAGTCTGAAAGTCACAGAATACTGACCTGCATCAAGAGTAATTGAAAACGGAGTGATTCCCTTGTATTCATTATTTATGAAGACATTTGCACCGGTTGGTGTTGATGACAGGCTGAGTGTACCGGTTGTGACAGATGATCCCTGGGGTGTTAACGGTAGTGAAACTGTTGCTGTTCCTCCTCCTATAACTGAGACAGAGGTTGTTGCATCCTTGTATCCTGACAGTTTAAGTGTTATTGTGTGGGTCCCTGCATTTACATTATCAATTGCAGAGGTTCCGTATGTTGGAGTCACTCCTTCGTAGGTCCCATCCAGGTAAAGGTATGCTCCTCCCGGACTGGATGATACATATATGGTACCTGTTCCCGGAGTTGGAATAGCCTGAAGTGTCGGATAGATTGTTGATGTCTGTCCTGCATAAACTGTAACCTGACCTACCCATTCATTGTATCCTGCTTTGTTCAGTTCTATTGTATGTGCTCCTTTTACAACACCCGATACGGTTGTCGGAGTCTGGCCCTGGTAATTTCCGTCAAGGTATACGCTTGCACCGGACGGAGTTGATCTGACAGATATTGTTCCGTACGATTCAACAGCAACAAGACTTGCATAAACATTTGCAGTTGCTCCGGCTGTTACGGATGCTGATGATGCCCAGTTTTGATAACCGGATTTTCTCACTTCAACATTGTGATATCCTGCTGAATATCCACTCGACTGCTGCGGGGTGTTTCCAACATATGTGCCGTCAATGTACACCATTGCATTCGAAGGTGATGATGTTACATATATTGAGCCTGTTGTAGGTCCGGTTGGATTCAGTGTCATATAGTAGTTGAGAGTCTCTCCTGCAGAAGGTGTTGCAAGAGTCTGTGTATTACTGTTCTGATATCCTGACTTTGCAGCATATGCATTTGTGGGCATGCTGGACGGACTTCCGTCAAGATATACTGTGTATGTATAGACCTGATTTACAGTAGTCCCTGCAGCATTTCCGTTGACATATATTGTTGCACCGTCAACATTGGTATGGAATGTTATCCATCCAATCTGATTTCCAAGCATATCTTCTGCACTTACCGGTGCAGCCATTACCGCAAATAATGCGATAAAAATAAATCCGCATGTTAATAATTTCTTCAGTGACATTTTAACCAATTCAGAAATAGAACTTCTCACTTTTTAATGATTTGTCTTTGATTTGCGATCATAACAGGCATAATTAATTATACTCCATATGAGTTTTGACTTTAAAATAATGTTTTGGCATGTATGCTGAATAAAAAATTAGTCCGTATATGGTGGCTAGATTGGAAAATGCCTGGATAATATAGGTTTTAGGTTTTAAACAAACTTCTGCTCAACTCTCTTTGCATAATATGTAACAAAATAAGAAAGAAGTGCTGCCGCTGAGATCATAAATAGCAGAATCATCCAGTTTTCAGGTCCGGCTGAGTCTATAGAAAGCTTTACTATGATGTTTGCAGTGTTCATTGGGAATGCAAGGAAGACAAGTATTACTACAACAACTGCAGCCGAAAAGATAAACTGTGCATTTGTCCGTTCACGATATTTAAGGGCGCATAGTGCACCTATTAAAATCAAAGCCAGTGAGGCTGCCGATACATGAAGTATAATCGGAATTGATCCTGAAATTGCAATTCCGTTGACCATTAACAGAATCAGCCATCCTGCTGCCTGAAGAGGAACAAGAATAAAGCATGCGGCTATTTTCCCCCATATCATATCAGCAAAACTGACAGGAGTTGACATAAGAGTCTCAAGAGTATTCTGCTGGTATTCCTCGGTTATCAAGTCTATTATCAGGGCACCTGAAATTATCGCCGGCATGAATACAAGAAGGGGGATTAAAAGGCCGTATACAAACTCATAAAAATCACTTGACGGATTTGTTGGCGGAATAATTATGTCAACAGGAGTCTGTGTGAGCCTCTCGCCTCTAATCTCCCTTAGTTTGTCTTCGTATTCAAGCATAATTGCTTTTAGCTTAACGCCCACTATGCTTGCCTGAATGTCATTCTGTATTGTGTAAAGTGTAATTTTAACAGGGTAATATGAGTCCGGTGCAATGTCTGAAGCCCATATGACTGCTGAAAGCTTTCTCTCTTTTAGTGCGGCAACTGCTGTTGAAAGATCCATATCATAAACAACAAAATCCCTGCTTTCTTTCAGGTATCCTGCAAAATCCGAAGATTCACCTGCATATCCCACTGGATACCTGATGTTTGAATACTGGCTGAGTGAATCAGGATTGTACATTGATGCAAGGCCAACCAGCAGAAATGATGAGAACATTGCAATAAAAAGCTGGAGAACTATTGCAAGAATGATTGTTTTCTCGCTTGAAAGGCTTCTAAGCTCTTTTCTGGCAATAATAAAGCAATTTTTCGGATTCATTCTTTAGCCGCTCCATCCAAGAATAAAATACAGGTTATACAGGCTGTGCACAATTGTTGAGAGGATAAGTGCAGGGACATATAATCTTCTGCCACCGGCTTTTAAGACTGTGGCTGTTGTCAGAATTCCGATGAAATGTAAGGATAAGGGGAGCCAGAGCACCTGAAGACTTGCAAAAAGAACTGCTCCGAATATGGAATCCGATATTTCTGCAAGTGTTGCAAACAACAGGAGTTTCTCACCGGTCAGAAAACCAAGGGCAACTGCAAATGAACCAATGACAACATTTTTCCATGTAAGGTAATGCGGTCTTTTGCAGATCAGCGTATATATCCCGACAGACTTTGCAAACTCTTCTATAAAAGCGGCAAAAAAAAGGAGAAATATCACCGAATATGGCATAGGTAAATTGAATAAAAGTACAAGAAGCATCAGCTGTGCCATAAACACAAAGGGAATTGTGCATATGCTTATACCGAATAATGAGATATTTGTCCACTTTTTTGATATAACCGACTCGATAAACTCCATCATCCTCGGCATTAATTTGTGATAGTTAAAAAGCCGCTCTTCATTGAAATTTCTGGCCGCAAGGTAGAATATTACGGCGCTTGTCAAAAAGAAAAGCGATGTTGAGTAGATATAGTCATAAAAGGTAAATGATTCCCCCTGAATCTGGTATATGACGAGAGTGAGAGGCGATATCATGCTTATAACGTGAATATTTGCAAAGATACTTGGAAAAAAAAGATATGATGTGGCAACTGTTGAGAAAAATATTGATATAAATGAGAGCTCCTTGAAGCTTCTTGAGATCATACCTATAAGAAGCGCACTGGATAAAAAGAAGAGTATAACCGGAAATATTGGGAATAGGATAAAAATAGTGCCCTCTATTAAGACGGTGAGCATTGTTGCTATTGCAAGCATCATCAGAAAATACGGGAGACCCTTGCCTATTATTATTACATATGGTTTTATTGGGGCTGAAAGAAGTGCTTCTCCATTTCTTTCAATTCTTTCATTCATGATGCTCATCATAAAAAACTGGGAAGTGAAATAGAGCGGAAATATGAAGACGAATACCAGTATTATTGAGTCAAATGGAAGTGATGGTGAAAGCTGGGCAGGAGTTTTAAATTTTAATTCTGTATCTGATGATGATAAAACATCTGTATATCTTTCAACACCCGAATCTGTATTTTCACCTGATATCAGCTCTTTTCTTAACTCTTCTGCTGAGATACCCATCTGACTGGAAGGAGTGGGTATTTTGGAATATCCATATTCAGGAACGGGACTCACCCGCGGATCAGGGGGTGCAAAAGCCATCTGGCCGCTTTGTGTTGCAACAAAGTCAATATTGCTTACTATGTATTGTTCTTCAATCCAGACAGGATATGCAGCATATAAGTCCTTTTCTCTGTTGTATACATACACTATATATCTGGAATAATCTCTGTCAAATGCGGTCAGTGCCGCCTGACTTTTATCAGAGGTGGATGCATAGACAACACCCTGAATAATAACCAGATCAAAATCGCCTTCTTTTGGAACAAATCCCTGCGGGATTTTATAGGCTGAGAATCTGTTATCTCCTGATGTTATGGATACAACAGCATCCGTATCTGTTCCTATTGTAAAAATATCATCCTGGAGATGGATTCCGCTCTGCTGGGCAAATCCTGATGCAATAATCAGTCCTATAAATAGGACTATGGCTATCGGGAGTACTTCTCCGCTCATTGTCCCTGCAAAGCGTTTGATCTCCCACTTTGCAATGGTTTTAATCTGATGTATTGCACCTGTCATTTTGGTTATAGTTCTCTGTTTGATTCAATTTGAATTAATCTTATAATAAGATTTATCTGATGCTCTGATGATAGGTATCCCTGAAGGATTATGATACATGCCCGTTCAATAGTTAAGGATTATGACGGTTTCCGCGCTTTGGACGAGATCAGTTTTGATCTTGAGGACTCGGGAATTTTTGGAATTATCGGGCATAACGGTGCCGGAAAAACTACACTTTTAAAGATAATGTCCGGACTTGTTGCACCCACATCCGGAGAGCTTTTTGTCGGTGATATTGACGCTGTAAAAGACCCTGATTCTCTGAAATCAACCCTTGGTTATCTGCCTGAAGAGTCAAGGCTTTATGAAAATATGACTGTTGAGGGGTATCTCTCTTTTTTTGGCGAAATATATGGTATGAAGCAGGCTGATATCGGAAGGAAGAGCAGGGAGCTTTTAAAAGAACTTGATCTTGATGCCGGAAAGAAAAAAATCGGAGAATTATCAAAAGGAATGAAGAGAAAGGTTGCAATTGCACGCTCGCTCATTCATGATCCGGATTATCTTGTGTATGATGAGCCTACATCAGGTCTTGACCCGATGACTTCCAGATATATCAGTGAATTTCTGCGGACAATAAGATCGGAAAGGAAAAAAACCATTCTTTTAAGCGCACACAATCTCTATCAGGTTGAAGAGCTATGTGACAGGGTTATGATCCTGCAAAGGGGGAGAGAGGTTGCTTTTGGAACAATGGACGAACTCAGGGAAGAGTTTGGTTCTGTTTTTTATGATGTCGAATTTGTCCTTGAAGACAGAAGTGCACTTTCAGGATTATTGCATGATTATGAAGAGTCAGCTGGCGTTCTGTCTGCAAAAGTTGATGACGTGGACTCATTAAATGAACTTACTGCTGTAATCTCTTCATCCGGAGGTCGTGTAAGAAAAATAGAGTCACATTATCCAAGTCTTGAAGAGATGCTTGTGAAGATTGGAAGATAGATACTTCTTAAAAAAAACAGATCTTGTATAACCTTTTTCCGGTTGCAGAAGGCGCATACAGGAAAGTCCGCATGATATAAATTATATTTTAAAGCAAAAAGAATCTTTTTTTAAAATTCGAAAAAAAAATGCAAAACGGGCCTGAAGGGATTTGAACCCCTGGCCTACGGATTAAGAGTCCGTCGCTCTGCCTGACTAAGCTACAGGCCCATTGTTGTGCCTAGATTAGTGTCACCTATATTTAGATAAAGATTTCGGAAATTGTCTAAATACTGATAAGAGATAACGTAATAGTAGATGCCTGATAGCCTGCCGAATGGATCGTCGGATAAAGTGAAGTACATGGTTTTGGGATGCGGAAGCATCGGCTACAATGTTGTAGAAGAGCTTGTCCATGATACTGACAATGTGATTGTAATAGATAGTGATAAGAAACGTGTTGATGATCTAAGAGATCAAAATTACGAGGCAATTGCAAGGGATATAACTGACCCTGCCCTCCTGGAAGGTCTTCCCGTACCTGAGGTTGTTTTTGTTCTCTCAAGTGACAAGAATGCAAATCTCGAGGCGGTAAAAAAAGTAAAGGAACTTTACCCTGCTGCATATGTGATTGCCCGTGCAATAGACCGGCTGAGCCTTTCCCTTCTTGAACAGGCCGGTGCTGACATTGCTTTATATCCGCAGGAAGTTTTTGCAAAGACGGCGGTTCACCATATAAGGCGGCTGCATTCTTCCAGATTAGTAAGGAAACTCTATCATTTTCTTTCAGAATGTGAAGGTACACTTGGAATTGTGCTTCATACAAATCCGGATCCTGATGCAATATCGAGTGCAATGGCACTTTGCGCAATAGGAAAAGAGGCAAGCGGCGGCAAACTGGATTGTAAAATATTATATGACGGCAAGATAGGGCACCAGGAAAACAGAGCATTTGTAACTCTCCTTGATATACAGCTTCAGAAAATTACAGCAGAGATGATCGATGAGACCGTTGAGGGATGTGATTATATGGCACTTGTTGACTCATCATCCCCGGGTTCAAACAACTTCCTCCCGGCAGGAATGAAGGTTGATATCATAATTGATCATCACAAGGCAGCTGATGAGGATATCAGATCTGTTCGTTTTGTTGATATCAGACCCGGTGTTGGTGCAACTGCGAGTATTATGACACAGTATCTCCAGGAGCTGGACATATCTGTTGACCAGAAGGTCGCAACAGCTCTTTTATATGGTATCCGTGCCGACACCAGAGATTTTTCACGTAATATAACTCCTCAGGATCTTAACTATGCTGCGTTTCTTCTGCCTTTAACTGACACTGAACTTCTGGACAAAATAACATCACCCTCAATGTCAATTGAGACGGTTGATGCTCTTGGTGATGCAATAAAAAACAGAAAAGTTCAGAACGGCTATCTCTTCACAAACGTGGGCTATGTAAAGAACAGGGATATAATTCCACAGGCTGCGGATCTTTTAATTCAGCTTGAAGGGATAAACACTGCTGTTGCATATGGTATTGGTGAGGATTTTATTACAATTTCAGCACGCAATAAGGACATAAGGATGCATGTCGGCAATGTGATGAAGGAGGCATTTGAGGGTATAGGTGAGGCCGGAGGTCATGCACATATGGCCGCGGCAAGAATACCTCTTAATTCTTTCTCCCTTGTAAAAAATAAGGAAGAACTTCTTTTACTTGTAATTGATCCCATACTAAAGCGGTTTGCAAACATTGTCGGTCTTGGAAAAGAAGAGCAGAATGAAGTTTGAGGAATGGGAACCACATTATCAGAAAATTCTCCTTCTTTTTGGTTTTGAAAGGGAGGATGATGAGCGTGCGGCAGAATATGCCCGCACTCTTACTGATAAAGATGACCTGGCTCTTTTAAAAGCTGCATGTTCTGGAAAAAAAGTCACAGTCTGCGGAAATGCTCCCTCTCTAAAAGATGAGACTGATTTAATTCAGGGAGTTGTCTTTGCCGCTGATGCCGCCGCTGATTATCTTTATAAAAAAGGTGTGAAGCCGGATATTGTATCAACAGATCTTGACGGCTGTGAGGACAGCTTTTCGGAGATGAGTTCTGAAGGAACAATAATGGTTGTTCATGCCCATGGTGACAATATCCCTCTTTTAAAGAACTGGATTCCGCGCTTTAAAGGCCCTGTTGTTCTTACAACCCAGAGCAGACCATTTGATGGTGTATATAATTTCGGCGGGTTTACAGACGGAGATCGTGCGGTTTTTACCGCCCTTGAGATGGGGGCAGAGGAAGTATTGTTTGCAGGTTTTGATCTCGGAGATATTTCTGTTAATCCTATGAAACATGGCAAACTTATGATTGCAAGAGAACTTCTGGGTATATTGGGATATGACCTCTGAAGCCTTCATACTGGATGGCTATGTCGATGAACCGGCATGTCTGGGAGTATCTCCTTACATCTCGCCTTATGTGAGGTACTGTGCCGGAGTTTGCATTGAGAACGGTTTTGAAGTAAGGTATGCAACAATAGATCAGCTGCGTAAAACCCCCTCACTTTTAATTGATATTGAAAAGTCAGATCTTTTTGTGTTTATCGCCGGAGTAACAGTCCCCGGCAAATATCTTGGGGGAACGCCTGCCAGTTCAAATGAAATATTTCAGATTGGAAGCAGTCTGAAAAATCCCCTGAAATGTCTTGGGGGGCCTGTGATATTTGGAAGCGCCTCCGGAGGGGGGAATATTGCTGAAAAGCAGGCTTATTCAGTATATGATTATATTCTTAAAGGAGAGGTGTCATCTGCCCTTAACTCTGTTTTAAAATCCGGGAATTCCTATGGTGATTTTAGCTATGATAAAATTGACCGGCGGAGTGTTTTGGGAAGCGGGATCATAAAACAGCACCCTAAGTTTCCAAATGTTATCTGCGAACTTGAGACCGCAAGGGGCTGTTCGCGTGCGGTTAAAGGAGGCTGTTCATTCTGCACCGAGTATCTTTATGGAATGCCGCAGTACAGATGTGAGGATGGTATCCACAAAGAAGTCGCTGCACTTTATAATTCCGGAGCGGTTCATTTCAGGCTTGGAAGGCAGCCGGATCTTCTTGCATACGGTACTGTGTCGGGTGAAGAATTTCCGAGACCTGTTCCTGAAAAGATGGAATCCCTGTTTTCCGGTATAAGGGAGGCCGCACCTTCTCTAAAAACACTTCATATTGATAATATAAATCCGGGAACTATTGCAAAGCATCCTGATGAGTCAAAGGAGGCTCTGGAAAGTATTGTCAGATGGCATACTGCAGGGGATATTGCAGCGTTTGGAATGGAGTCTGCTGATCCGGTTGTTATAGATGAGAACAACCTAAAAGCAATGCCAGATGAAATCCTGCGCGCAGTTGAAATTGTAAACGAGGTGGGTGGAATTCGTGATAAAAATGGTGTGCCGCATCTTCTGCCCGGCCTCAACTTTGTTATGGGGCTTTGCGGCGAGACTGAAAAGACGTATGATCTCAATGAATCGTTCCTTCTCTCACTTTTGAAAACCAGTCTTTTGATAAGGCGGGTGAATATCAGGCAGGTAATGCCTTTTGAAGATACGAAGGCCTATTCTGACAACACAATAGGTCAGCATGAAACAAGATTCAAAATTTTCAAAGAGAAAGTGAGAAAAGAATTTGATCTCCCCATGTTAAAGAGGGTTTTTCCATTTGGAACAATACTTGAGGGGGTTGTAACTGAGGTTTCGGGACAGACTTCTTTTGGAAGGCAGCTTGGTTCATACCCCATACTTGTCGGATTTCCGTACGAGATCTCTGAGGGAAAAGTTGTTGATGCTTTTGTAACAGACTGGGGATTTAGATCAGTTACCGGGTTTGAAATCCCCCTTTTCATAAATAACCTCCCGCATACCGCAATAAAAAAGCTTCCCGGAGTCGGGAAAAAAACAGCTGTAAAAATAATTGCAAAAAGGCCCTTTAAAAATTTAAAGGAACTTGAAAATGTAACAGGCAGTTTGGGTTTCTCTGAATACATTTCTTTCTGAAAAAGTAATATTGGGGCAGCCCTTCTTATATTTCGTCAAAATCTGAACAATTCTAAAATTAAAAAGCTGAGAAGAAAATTATAGTCCTGTGATAGAGGGAAGATCTATCTAAACCATCTCTTTTAACTCAATATACCGGAGTATGTCTGTTCTTGTAACAATTCCTATTACAATTCCGTTTTCTGCAACAGGTATTCTTCCAATATTCTGCAATGACATAATTTTCATTGCATCAGAAAGCATCGCATCCGGTGGCAGGGTTATAACATCCTTTGACATTACGTCTTTTACAAGCATCGCATCACGGTCAATCGGGGGCAGGTTTGTTATGTCGTTTAATGTAACCATTCCGGCAAGTCTTCCTCTTTCTATAACCGGATAGCCAAGATGCTTTGTTGAATACATAAGGGAAATGACATCTTCTATATGCATATCAGGTTCCGCTGAGATGACAGGCGATGTCATTGCTTCTCTCATTCTGACATCCCTGAGAAGTTCGTTGAACTTTGTCATCTCTGCCTCCTGGCCTGCACCGAGGTATACGAAGACTGCAATGATTATTAAGATCGGACTTAGGATCAGAACACCTAAAATTCCAAATATTACTGCGAATGCACGCCCGATATCTGCCGAGATTTTTGTTGCCTGGTATATTGGAAGTTTTCTTGCAAGAAGAGCTCTTAAAACCCTGCCTCCGTCCATTGGAAAGGCCGGAATCAGGTTAAACAGGAACAGAAGGATGTTTAAAAATCCCAGATATCCAAATACATAAAATAAAAGTCCTGCAACTGCGGTATTTGTGACATATGAAAATGATATGTATGCCGCAGCACATGATACAGCACCGATAATAAAACTTGCAGCAGGGCCTGCAAGTGCCATAGGAAGTTCAATCCTGGGGTCCGGGCTCTTACCCTCATCTATTGAGGCAATTCCTCCAAGTATGAGGAGAGTTATGCTTTTTACTGTCAGTCCTTTGCTTTTTGCAACAATTGAGTGTGACAGTTCGTGGATTAAAACTCCTGCAAAAAGACTCAGTGTTACAATAACCCCGAGAGAATAAGGCATATAACCTGCCGTAATTAGTGACGTATCAACATCTGATATTCCAAAGACATTCTGAAGGAATGTTACAGTATACTCTATCTGGTAGCCTATAATAAAGGCAAAGAGGGGTATTACAAGAAGAAATGTGAAGTGAAGCCTTATGGGTATGCCGGATATTGTGCCAATCTGTATTGAGTCAGCCATCAGGAAAGATTATATTTTTAACTTTTAAGTATTATACCTTCAGTTGATTATAATGAAGACACAGATTACCGAGCTTTTTGGGATGGAGGTTTACACGGAAAAGGCGGTCCGTGTGGGTGTGGTGGATGATGCAGTCTTAAATGTTGACACAAAGAAGATAGATTCTCTTGCTGTCAGCGATTTGAATCCCGAACTCTTACAATTAAAAGGATTTAAAGGAATTAAGATACCTTACAGGATAATAAGATCAATCGGGGATGTAATCATCATAAGACATTTTACCAATATGTTCCCTTCAAAAGATCGTGATTAATATCCTGTTAATAAATTTGAAGTTATATCCAGGCTTTAATTGGTAAATAGTCCTTGCCTGGTCCGGATAAAAATAATGTTCTCCTTTGGCAGGGCAAAAATACTGAAAATAATTTATTCATATGCAAAAAAGAGAGATATTCAGCTGTCTTTCAGCTGTTGGCCCGGTTGTGGTGAGACTGGACGGAAGGGCGTTTCATGGCCTTACTTCTGAGATGAAGTTTGAAAAACCTTACGATAGCCGTTTTAATGATGCAATGTGTGCCGTATGCGAGCATTTAATTTCAAAAAGCGGTCTGGAACCTGATTTTGCATATACTTTTTCAGATGAAATCAGTCTTTTTTTCTCGCGCCTGCCCTTTAACGGGAGGGTTGAAAAGATAGATTCTGTATGCGCCTCATATGCCTCAAGTGCATTTACAATCTTAATGGAACTAAAAGAACCGGTTTCATTTGATTCAAGAGTTGTGATTCTTGGAAATGAGAATGTCTTTGATTACTTTTCCTGGAGACAGAAGGAGGCCTGGAGAAATCATATAAATGCCTACTGTCAGCATGCTTTGATAAATGACGGATTATCACCTGTTAATGCTGCACGTGAATTAAAAGGAATGAAGTCATCACAGATGCATGAAATGATGCATAAAAGAGGCATTAATCTTGCACAGACTCCCGCATGGCAGAGACGCGGAGTGATTATTCATAAGGAAACCTATGAAAAAAAAGGGTACAACCCTGTTGATAAGACAGATGTCATAACACAGAGGCGAAAGGTTGTCAGGGATATGACTCCCCCTCTGTTTAATGAACCTGAAGGGGAAGATTATCTTTACAGAATAATCTCTGCAATTGCTTAAAGGCAATATCTTTCTATTAGAATTAAAAAAATTAGTGAAAAAAAGTCTTTTTCATAACCGGTAAAAGCAGACAAAACGGTTTTTTACATGGATTTGAGAAATACTCTGAATAGATTTATGGGATTTATGCCCTGGATATTGCCATTTTCATAGCAACACCTTCAACATCCCATTCCTGAACCATATCTGCATCATCTTTGATATTTGTCTGCAAAACAAATTCCCTGGCTCTTATTTCACCTGATATGGCATCTTTCCAGGGTGCAAGGAGTCCTTTAATCCTTTCATCTAATATGGATATTTCTGCAATAATCGAATCCTCAACATTTAGGTTCAGCTGTTTTCTCATCTCCTGCAATCTTCTTATTACCTCGCGGGCGTAACCTTCTGCTTCGAGATCGTCTGTCAGTGTTACATCAACACAAACTGTTCCCTCTGACATCTCAGCTGAATATATGTTTGCAGGCATTATATCGGAGAAGTTTACATGGGCTTCTGTTATTGTATATCCGCCTGCATCCGCACTGCCTTTCTCTGCAATCTCCTTTTTCAGCAGGGCGGCATCAGAATTTTCTATTGCCGACTTTACTTTAGGGCCCTCTTTTCCAAACTCAGGCCCTATGGCACGCATGTTGGCCTCTGCGGAGACACCCATCCGGTCCCATGCGCCTTTTACAACCGATACCTTCCTTGCATTTGCACGCTGCATACACAAATCATTTAAGCGTGTAACTGCATTTTCAACGGTTTCTGAATCTGTAAGCACAATAACCTCTGAAACCGGCCAGCGAAGTTTCCTTTTACCGTCCTGCCTTGCAGTTGCAACAGACTCATCAAATGAGCGTATGACTGCCATCTCTGCCTCAAGTGCAATGTCACAAAGGGAAATTTCACCGGAATACCAGTCAAGCATATGCACACTTTCAGGATCGGTTTCCGTTTTGAGATTCTGATATATTTTTTCTGCAATATGGGGTGCATAAGGTGCAAGCACCCCGGAAAGCCGTCTCATGACATAATACATTGTTTCATATGCCTGGACTTTCTCAACTGCATCTTCCTCAAGCCACATTCTGGCACGCACAAGCTGAACATACCAGCGTGAGATGTCTTCTAAAATACAGTTTAGAATTGCACGTGTTGCCCTGTGAAGTTCACATGTATTTGTAAACTCTGTAACCTCGCGGCAGAGGGTATTTATTCTTGAGATTATCCAGCGGTCCTCATCAGGCATTTGGGAGAGATTCGCTTTGACATATTCTCCGTTCCATACGCCTTCAGAACCTGCCTGAGGTTCAAAGGAATCAAGTATCATGTAAGGGAGCGGGAATCGGTAGACGTTCCAGAGAATGTTTGCCGCACGGTTTGTTGTCTTAACTCCTTCCCAGTTAAACTTTAAATCATCCCATGGTGCGCTTGCCGAGAGAATGTACATACGGAGAACATCAATTCCCACCTTTTCAACAACCTCTTCGGGTGTTACCACATTTCCAAGTGATTTTGACATCTTGCGCCCGTCTGCATCCAGCGCAAATCCGTGCATCATTACGCTCTTGTAAGGTGAACAGTCGAATGCTATTGTGGATGCACCAAGCTGAGAGTAGAACCATCCGCGTGTCTGATCCTGACCTTCTGTAATAAAATCAGCAGGCCAGAGGCGCTCAAAGTCTTCCGTTTTCCCGGGATATCCTATTGTTGCCCATGATGCCATTGCAGAATCAAACCAGACATCAAAGATGTCTTCGACACGTGTCATTGTCCCGCCACATTTACATGTGTATTTTATTTCATCAACATAGGGTCTGTGAGGGTCTGTAAGATTGGATCCTGCCTTTGAGTTGAGCTCAGATATTGTACCGAAGACATCCTGGTTTGAGCAATTGTCGCATTGCCACACCGGTATCGGAATGCCCCAGTAGCGCTGACGCGATATGCACCAGTCACGCGCATCTGCAACAAAATCATGGAATCTTGCACTTCCGGCCCAGTCAGGATACCACTTAACTCTGGCAATCTCATTCAGCATCTGATCTTTTATCTTTGGAATTGCAATGAACCACTGCTGTGTCGCACGGCTTATTATTGGTGTTTTACATCTCCAGCAGTGGCCGTAGCGGTGAACAATCTTCATTCTGCGAAGCAGGTAGTCTCCGAGAGCCTCTATTACTTTTTCATTTGAGTCCCTAACATAAAGGCCTGCGAATTCTCCTGCCTCATCAGTAAATCTTCCTGTGCCGTCAACAGGGCAGATTGTCTCAAGTCCTTCTTTTATTCCGACAAGGTAGTCATCCCAGCCGTGTCCTGGTGCTGTGTGAACAAGACCTGTGTTGTCAAGCATCACATGTTCGCCTGTGATTACCCTGTGGCTTATGGTTTTTTGCACAGGAACAAAGTCTGCGAGCGGGGATTCATATTCGGTTCCGGCAAGCTCTGCACCTGTTTTTTTCTCAATTACAGAATAGTCTGAATATCTTCCTTTCTTTAAGACTTCCTCTGCAAGTTCATCGGCAATCCAGAGTATTTCTTTTTTATCTTCTTTTACTGCCTCAACTTTTGCGTAAACAAAGTCTTTACCTGCTGCTACCGCAACATTGGCCGGAAGAGTCCATGGGGTTGTTGTCCAGATTACAAGATATTCATTCTCTTTGCCTTTAACCGGGAATTTTACGTATATTGAAGGATCTTCCTCATCCCAGTATTCAACCTCGGAGTCAGCTATTGCAGTCTCGCAGCGCGGGCACCAGTTGACAACCCTGTGTCCGGTTTCAAGCAGATTTTTCTCATCTGCCCGTTTTAAGGCCCACCATGCAGCTTCGATATATTCAGGTTTTATTGTTTCATAGGGATTGTCAAAATCCATCCAGATGCCGAGACTTTTGAACTGTTCTGACATTATGTCCTTGTGCGTTAGTGCAAAACTCTTGCACTTTTCAATAAAATTTGAAATTCCAAATGTCTCAATATCTTTTTTTGATTTGAACCCAAGTTCGTTTTCAACACGTACTTCTATTGGAAGGCCGTGCATGTCATATCCTGCCCTGTCTGTAACATTTTTACCCTGCATACGCTTATAGCGCAGCAGAGTATCTTTTAAAATTTTATTCCATGCAGTCCCGAGATGAATATGGCCTGTGGTGTATGGGGGGCCGTCAACGAAAAAGTAATCGTCTCCTTTCTTTCTGAGATCTTTAACCTTTTTGTAGGTGTCCTCTTCTGCCCAGAATTTTTGGACCTCCTTTTCTACCTCATTTGCATTATAACTGCTAGCAACCTCTTTCAAATGTGATCCCTCAAATAGTCTATTACTTTATGTGATTCTTTTAAGATAGCATTTTTGAGAGTGTTTGCAGGAGTGTTCACTTTTTTTGCCTGATATAATGCAGGGGATGGCCTAAAAAATCACCAGATTATGCTTTTTAGGTTGATAATCGGGTTTCTGGAAGTATTTTTAGTAATTCACAACAAAAATGTAAAAGGTAGGAAAAAAGGTCTGATAAACCTGGTTAGAAGAAAGCTAAAAAATGATAACATGAGAATTGCAATTATTAATTCAAAGACAGATGCGGCAGGCAAGAATATCCGAAGGCATCTGATTGCGGCAACTGGTAAAGATACAAATCTTCCTTTTAAATATTATTCCCATACTCTGACTTTTATTGAGACTGATGATCATCTTATATATGAAAATTCCCTTGATAAAAGAGCAGAATCTGATCTTATTATCTTCATATCCCGGCACACCAGCAAGCATCCTCTCCCTGTGCTCACTGTTCATGTCACGGGCAACTATGGAAATGCAATGCTTGGCGGTGAGGACCGGAAACTTGCGGCTGCCTCTCCGGAATTTATGCATGCTGTGTTAAATCAGATGGCAAAGAGAGTGCCAAAAGGCTACAAAGTCTCTTATGAGGTCACACATCACGGCCCGACAGATCTGAAAACCCCGTCTTTTTTTGTGGAGATAGGGAGCACAGAAAAAGAATGGGATGATGAAAATGCAGGGGTTGCTGTTTCTGACTCACTTCTTGAGGTATTAAAAGAAAAGACGTTTGAAACCATCAATCTGGTCGGGTTTGGCGGGAATCATTACGCCACAAGGGAGACAGAGATTGCAATGGGTTCAAAGGGCGCGTTTGGTCATATTGCACATACCCGTGAGGCAGGGGTGATCACATCTGATATTGTTGATCAGATGATTGAAAAATCCTGTGCAAAAGCTGCGTATATTGACAAAAAGGCGTTAAAAGGATCTGAAATTAAAAAAATTGAGGATATTCTTTCAAAAACAGGTATTCCTATTCTTACTGAAGGTGAGATCAAGGAAATTGCATGTATTCCGTGGGAAACTTATCTTAAGATCAGAAAAAATGCTCTGGACATTGACTCCTCATGCAGAATTCATATAGGCAGACTCAGGGGTTTTGGGAATCCTGTCAGTATAGGGATAAACAATGCTCTCTTTGAAGAGGCATATAAGATATGTGAAAAAACCTTCTCTGAAGAGATTTTTAGACTGAATCTTGCATATCTCACATCACAAACCGGTAGAATACTCCCAATTTTTATCACATATGAGGAAAATAAAGTACAAACAATAAATGATTTAATATCTTTGTGTGTTAAGATCTTACACAAAGAAGCAGACACTGCAGTCATTGACGATCATCTGGTAATCAGAAAGATCAGATTTGACCCTGTAAAAGCAGCCGGACTGGGGGTGCCAAAGGGGCCATTCTTTGGAAAGCTCGCCGCAGGTTTTGAAGTTGTTGTGGGTGACAGGATAATAACGCCCGCCATGGTTTCAAAAAGCAGTGAAAAGTTTATCCACGTACCGGGGTTGGAGAATTATCTATGATGAAATCAATTGTTGAAGAGGCATTAAACAGGGCAAACGCCGACACAGAGATGATAGTCGACAGCTCACATGAAAATGATGAGGAGCTTGAGGAGATTTTAAGATCACTTCGCACTGAGATATCTGTCGTTGGTTGTGGTGGAGGGGGATCCAATACCATCACTCGTATGGCCGAAGAGGGAATTGATGGTGCAACATTATTTGCAATAAACACCGATGCCCAGCATTTAATAAGAACCAAGGCTGACCGCAGAGTTTTAATCGGCCGGCAGCGCACAAAGGGATTTGGCGCAGGATCAGTGCCGCAGGTTGGAGAGGATGCAGCACTTGAAAATGATGAGGAGATCCGCGCAATGCTTGCCAACAGCGATATGGTATTCATCACAGCAGGCCTTGGAGGCGGAACAGGGACCGGCTCTGCGCCTGTAATAGCAAAGGCTGCACGCGATCAGGGCGCTCTTACAATTGCAATAGTGACACTGCCTTTCAGGGCTGAAGGTTCAATAAGGGCTGAGAATGCTGAAGCAGGTCTTGAGCACTTAAGGGATGTTGCAGACACAGTTATTGTGGTTCCAAACGACCGCCTTTTGGAAGTAGTTCCAAGGCTTCCTCTTCATGCAGCCTTTAAGGTAGCTGATGAAGTTTTGATGAGGGCTGTCAAAGGTATAACAGAACTTATTACCCAGCCCGGACTTGTAAACCTTGATTTTGCTGATGTACGCACTGTAATGGAGCGCGGCGGCGTTGCAATGATCGGAATGGGCGAAAGTGACAGCGAGGATAAAGCTGCTGATTCCGTTAAGAAAGCATTAAGATCTCCGCTTCTTGATGTTGACATCTCAAATGCCACTGCGGCGCTTGTCAATGTTGTCGGCGGTCCTGACATGACAATGGAAGAGGCAGAGGGTGTGGTACAGGAAGTCTATGAAAGAATTGATCCTGATGCACGTATTATCTGGGGTGCACAGATTGATCCGGACATGCAGCACCGCATGCGCACAATGCTTGTTGTGACTGGTGTTAACTCTCCACAGATCTATGGAAGAAGTGATGATTTCAATACACGTAAATCCCCCGAGCGCGAATACGATATAGACTTTCTCAGGTGAGTAAAAACAGATGGCATTTAAAGTTGATGAAGAACTCTTCAAAAAGTACTGGAGGGTCCTTAAACTTGCAAGGACTCCCACAAGGGATGAATTTCAGAAGATAGGGCTTGTTGCAGCCGCAGGAATAGCTTTGATTGGCCTCCTGGGCTTTATAATATATGAAGTAATTCTTCTCTTCCCCTAAAATCTTGGATCTCTTTAGGATTGTAGAAATGAGCGACGAAAACGAGACTGAAAACCGGATATACGCAATAAAGACAACAGCCAAACAGGAGCGCACTGTTGTTGACAATATTGTAAAGGCTCTGGAGGATCATGATGAGATCCATGTGTCTGCAATTATGGCTCCGAGTGAACTAAAAGGATATGTGCTTGTAGAAAGTCCGGATCCGATTGCCCGTATTGAGCAGCTGCGTGAGATGGTTCCTAATGCACGTGCAGTAGTCAAGGGAGAGACCTCTTTTCATGAGATTGAGCATTTCCTGATTCCAAAACCGGCTGTTTCCGGTATAGATGAGGGAACTATTGTAGAACTCATTGCGGGTCCTTTCAAGGGTGAAAAGGCGGTAGTAAAGAGGGTTGATACCTCTAAAGAAGAAATAACAGTTGAGCTCTATGAGAGCATGGTCCCGATTCCGATTACAGTCCGTGGAGACAATGTGCGCGTAATCGATAAGAATCAGGATTAATATTTCTTTTTTTTGCACTTTTTTATTGATACATTTAAGTTATTCTAGATCCAACATTTTAAGACCCAAGCTTAGTGGCAGGCATAGTTTTGTCATGCAAGCAAAGGTGATATGAAATGGGAGAAGTAGTCGAGGTATTGGTACCCGGCGGCAAGGCCACTGCAGGTCCTCCATTGGGACCTGCACTGGGACCTCTCGGAATAAATGTGAAGGCAGTTGTTGACGAGATCAACAAAAAGACCTCCGAATTTAATGGTATGCAAGTACCTGTGAAAGTCGAGGTTGACAACAAGAAAAACTTCACAATTTCCGTGGGTGTTCCTCCTGCTACTGCACTTATTATGAAAGAGTGCGGTATTGAGAAGGGTTCAGGAGAACCCAATGTCATTAAAGTGGGAGACCTTCCGTTTGAAGCTGCTGTCCGCATTGCCCGCATGAAGTTTGACAACATGCTTTCATATGAACTCAAAGACGCCGTAAAGGAAGTTATTGGTTCATGTGTCAGTGTGGGAGTCACAGTTGACGGCAAAGATCCAAAGGTTATTTTTGCTGACATCAATGCAGGTGAATACGACAGTCAGTTCGCATGAATAGACTATGAAAACCTATAGAAGATCCGATTTTTTCGGGTCGTTGAACTATGGAGGTAAAAGATGGTTGAAAGGGTCCAGATTCTAAAGGCCACAAAAGAGGCTATTGAAAAGGCGCCTGAGCGAAAGTTTACGGAGAGTGTTGAAATAACATTCAATCTGAAGAACATCGACATGGCGCAGCCAAAAAACCGTATAGATGAGACTATGCTTCTGCCAAAAGGAACAGGGCGGGTCCAGAAGATCGCTGTTCTTGGAAAAGGAGATATCACCACTCAGGCAAAAGCTGCAAATGTTGAACTCATCATTGGGCCAGAAGAAATAGAGCGTCTGGGAGGCGAAAAACGTGAGGCCAGAAAGATGGCAGACGAATACAAGTTCTTCCTCGCCGAAACCGCAGTAATGCCACTTGTTGGTCGTTACCTGGGTACAAGGCTTGGACCACGCGGTAAAATGCCACAGCCTGTTCCACCCGGACTGGATATAGGGCCTATCGTAGAGCGTCTTAGAAATTCCGTAAAATTCCGTTCCAAAGACAAAAAGACATTCCATGTCAGAGTCGGATCGGCTACAATGTCCCCTGAGGACCTTGCGGATAACATAGATGCAGTTATTAGAAAGGTAGAATCCAGTCTTGAAAGTGGAGTGATGAACATTCGCTCGGTATATGTTAAAACGTCCATGGGCCCTGCAGTGAGGTTGATGTAATATGGCATTATATACGCACCACCTCCCGCAGTGGAAAAAGGATGAAGTAGAGGAGATTATTGCGCTTTCCAAAGAATACAAACTTACAGGTCTTGTTGATCTGCATGGTATTCCGGCAAGCCAGCTTCAGCAGATGCGCCGCAACCTTCGCGGGTCTGCAGTGCTTAAGATGACCAGAAACACGCTGATTGAGCATGCATTTGGTGAACTTGGCGGCGATATCGGCAATGTTGTCGATTACGTTGACGGCCAGAGTGCAATGATCTATACAAACGAAAATCCGTTTAAGCTCTACAGGAAGCTTCAGGATACCATGACAAAGATGGTGGCAAAACCCGGGGATATTGCACCCGAGGATATTGTCGTCTCAAAAGGCCCCACAGCATTTCCGCCGGGACCTATTGTCGGTACACTGCAGCAGTCAGGAATTCCAGCCGCCATTGAAGGTGGAAAGGTTGTAATTCGTGACACAAAGACCGTCGTTAAAGCAGGTGAAGCTATAAGCCCGAAGATGGCAGATGTGCTGTCCAAGCTTGACATCAGATGTATTGATGTTGGTCTGAGCCTTCAGATTGCATTTTACGACGGAACATTCTTCGAGCCAAAGACACTGGCAATTGATGAGACTGAGTACTTCAACAATGTTGTTCTCGCAGCACAGCAGGCATTTAACCTGTCTGTCAATGCGGCATATCCGACTGCAACAACTGCCGGAGCTATTATCGGCAAGGCAGTTCGCGAGGCTAAAAACCTTGCTGTCGAAGCAGCAATCTATGAGAAAGATGTTGTTGATTTGATTATAGGACGTGCACAGCGTGAGTCATCCGCTGTAAAGGCACTTGTTGAATAAATAAAATAAAAAAATTATTATTAGGTGAATAAAATGGAGTACATCTACGCAGCACTTATTCTGCACAGCGCAGGAAAAGAAGTATCAGAAGAGTCTGTCACAAAAGTTATGACAGCAGCAGGTATCGAGGTTAACGACAGCCGTGTAAAGGCACTTATCGCAGCACTTGATGGTGTTGACATTGCTGAGGCAATTGAGAAATCAGCTGTAGCAGCAGTCGCAGCAGCACCGGTCGCAGCAGCACCGGCAGCAGCAGCCGCTGAGGAAGAAGCAGCACCTGAAGAAGAGGAAAAGGACGAAGAGGGCGGCATGGCCGGTCTCGGAGCACTCTTCGGATAAATTTCTTTTTTTTTACAACATTACAAGTCATTCTGATATTTTTAAGAGAAAAATCCTGGACTATTATTTCAAAGGGTTTTGTGTCTTAGCAGGTTTTTATAGTCTAGAAAATATTTATTTAGAAAATGTCATCAATCTGATCTGTTTCTTCTTCTTTTTGAAGTGATTTATTGCGAAATTTTCTTTTGGATTATATCTGATTCCTGCAGGTTTTTAGATAGACTTATACATCTGGAGATTTTAACTAAATTTATAACATCAATTAGGTGATTTTATGAAAAAATTAATGGCAGTATTATTAGGATGTGCACTTTTATTTGCAGTATCTCCTGCAGTCAGTGCAATGACAGTTGGAGGAGATCAGGCATGGTTCAATGTTCATTGTAATGTTGACGGTGCATCTGTTTATTTTGATAGTGATTACAAGGGAGAGACTTATGGTGGCATTCTCTCAGTTCCTGTTTATACCACAGCAACCCCTTATAAAACAATAACAGTTGAAAAAGCAGGTTACACTACCTGGACTGATCCGATTACATCCTACCCTGAAATGGGTGAAACTTTAGATGTTTATGCAACAATAAACCCGGCTCCTACTCCTGTGCCAACTATGATTGGCGGAGATATGGGATTCTATGTTATCTACTGCAATGTTGACGGTGCATCAGTCTATTTCAATGATGACTACAAGGGAGAAATATCAGGCGGAGAGCTTACTGTAAGTGTTTATACAACAGGTACTCCTTACACAACATACACAGTACAGAAAGCCGGATACACTCCGTTTACTGCACAGATGTCTGAATATCCAACAAAAGGTGAGAGTGTCAAGCTTCACGCAACCCTGACACCTGCACCCCAGCCTACATCAACACCTGTTTCAGTATTTACAGTATTTTCCGGATTAATAATTGCAATATTCGGATTTGTTCTAATAGCAAGAAGGAACTGACCAAAAATTATTCTTTTTTTTAAAATCCTAATGATAACATTCATTAGATATAAAAAATAAAGCTGTATAAAATTTATTTCTGGTATAACGATAGTTTATATCTGTGAGGTGCCGTTATGAAATGTGCAAGAATTCTGTTAATGGATGATGAAGCTCCCATTCTTGACATTATGACATTATTTCTGATTAGAAACGGCTATGATATTGTCTGTCACAAAAACGGGTCTGAGGCTCTGCTTGCTTTTAAGGAAGCATATAATTCAGGGAATGGTTTTGATATGGCCATACTTGATGTATCAGTTCCGGGAGATATTGGAGCAAAAGAGCTTTTAAAACCGATGAGGGAGATAGATCCAAATATAAGAATTGTAATATCAAGCGGTGACTCGGTAAAGGGAGCAATGGATGATCCAATCAGATTTGGTTTTGACGGTTCTCTGAAAAAACCCTTCCGTTCATCAGATCTCATAAAAATAGTTGAAGATACTCTTAACAAATGAAAACTCTATTTTTAAATCAGATTAAGAAGTGGTCTTAGGTCTATTTTTCAGAAATCAGTCCTGCATATACACACTGTCCGTATGATATGCAGCCGTCTCCAAATGGATATTCTCTGTTTATTACCATGTTTAGTCCTGCCTTATTTATAGTCTCCTTTATTGTTTCCCTTATCAGATGATTGATGCAGACCCCTCCCGATAAAACCACATCGTTTATTCCGTATTCTGATGCTTTTAAAACTGCAATTCCGGCAAATTCACGGGCCAGATTATACTGCACAGAAGCTGCGATATCCTGTAATGGCATAGAGTCCCTACTCAAAAAAGCCTTTTTTATGATATCTTTTGTGGACAGTACGCTGCAACCGTCTTTTTCATAAACACTTAATTTCCAGTCTTCCGGTTTTCCCCCTGAGGCAGATGATTCCATTTTCATTGCCGGCTCGCCATCGTATGTTCTTTCACGGCATATTCCAAGAAGGGCTGCTGCTGCATCAAGCACTCTTCCGGCACTGCTTGTCATAGGAACATTAAAACCAGTACTGACCTGTTTTTCAAGAATTGAAAGTTCCAGATCATTCCATCCTCTTGAAGAAAGGAGGTTAGCAATCTCTTCTGAGGGCATAATGCCGTAGAGCATCCTTTCAGGGAATTGTGTTGCAAGATCACCTCCTGGCATTTTAACGTATTCAAGATGGGCCACTCTTTTAAGAGAAGTGAGTTCTCCTGCAAAGATCTCTCCTCCCCATATTGTCCCGTCGTCTCCGAGGCCTACTCCGTCCAGAGCAATTCCTATACATGGTTCGTTTTTACCTAGTGCTGCTGCTATATGGGCCCTGTGGTGCTGAACTGGGACAGTCTCTGCGCCAAATTCCTCTGCAATTCGTTTTGCATATCTTGTTGAGAGAAACTGCGGGTGCATATCATGGGCAATTACGTCAAATTCTGCTCCTGTTAGTCTTTTAAGGTTATCAACTGTATTTTCAAGATATTCCAGAGTTGACGGATTTTTAATATTTCCTATATGTGGTGATGTAAAGCAGAATTCGTCTTTGTATATTGATATATTTGAATAAAGCTCGGGTCCTGTTCCGAGAATGCATTTATTTCCAAGTTTTATTCTGGTTCTTTTTGGGGCATACCCTCTTGAAAGCCTTATTAGATATCCTTCCCTTACGACGGAGTCGTCACAGCGGTTTCTTATATGCCTGTTGTTGGTCAGGCAATAATCAATACACCCTCCCAGTTTTTTTACTGCCTCCTCTGTCTTTGTAATCATCGGGTTTCCCGGAGCATTTGCGCTTGTCATTATAAGAACAGGACTTTTTAAATGTGAAAATAAAAGGTGGTGGAGTCCTGTGTAGGGAAGCATACAGCCAATTGTATCTAGGTTGCTTATCTCCGGGTGGGAAGCGGGATTCTTTTTGTATAGGACAACTATCGGATGTTCGGGGCTGTTTAAGATTTCCCTCTCATCGTCGTTTACTTCAGCAATGCCAAGAACTGTTTTTTCATCAGCCATTATTGCAAGTGCCTGTTCTGTTCTTCCAAGGCATTTCTTTAACTTTAAAGCTGTATTTTCAATGCATGCTATGTGAAAACCGCCAATCCCCTTTATTGCAATTATATTTCCTTTATCCAGAAGATATGCCGCCTTTTCAATAGGATCATTGCATTTAACCAGTTGTCCTTTTTCATCAAGAAGAGATAATTCTGGACCGCATTTGTCGCAGGCTATAGTTTGTGCGTGATGACGGCGGGAGTGCGGACTTTTATATTCTTCATCGCATTCCCTGCACATAGGAAATTTATCCATTGTGGTCCTTTCGCGATCATATGGCACCTCATTTATTATGCTGTAACGTGGACCGCAGTTTACACAGGAGGTTGCCCAGTAATTTTCATACCTGCCTCCTTTATTGAAAATATCCGAAATACATTCATCACAGATTGACACATCCGGCGGTATGAAGCCGGAGAGGCTTCCTGCAGAACTTTTTTCGATCTGAAAATTGTCAGGGGAATTTCCCTCTGCTTTTAGAACTGAGACACTGTCTATCTTTGAAAGGGGTGTTCCACGGGATACTGCGGCTAAAAAGCTATCAAAATTCTCGCCAAAAGCATTAATTCGCACTTCACTGCCAAGGTTTTTTACATTTCCGCAAATATCATATTTTTTCGCCTGTGCATAGACAAAAGGCCTGAATCCAACGCCCTGCACTATGCCTTTTATGATTATCTGCCCGCTTTTTTGCATAAAACACTTCTGTCCTTTCTTTGATGGTCCGGTAACCTTTTAATCTTAATAAAACAGGTTCTCTCTGAAACCTATCTTTATGAAACATCTCTTTAAGGCGATTATGAAATATCAGGTATTATATTTATATTGATGAAAGCCGGAATATCTCAAATCCTGGTATTTACCTTTCATAATATTATTAATTTCTGCAGTCATGTTCTGTCAGAATGCTGAATTGCACGCCTTATTTTATCTTAGTTATAATTCAGTTTATGATGCAGAATGTTAAAAGTTGTTTGTTTCTTCCATATGATGTCCCGGATCTTTGAAAGTATTCTTAAATCACTAAAAAATCGGGTTTTTTCATTGAATTGCTTGTTTTTGTTTTAGATTAAGTAAACAGGTAAAGGTATTGTCAATTCTTTTAATAGAGCATTCAATTTGAAATAGGTTTATTTCACTAAAGAGCATATATTAATTGGGTTTTTACTTTGACGGGGCATATTAGAATAGTTAATGATCCTCTTGATCTTGTTACGCTTTTGATCACTTTTAATAATTCAGATTTTAAGAACATCTATAATCAGCTCAGTAAAAACTGGATGACTGAAGAAGAACTTATTGGTGATGTTGAAGCAACAAAAGTGAAAGAGTGCCTTGCCATTCTGAAAAAGGGCAATCTTGTGGAAGAACAGTGGCGAATGCCAAAACCTGGTGAAAAACCATCACGTGAGTATAAAACAACTTACAGCAAATTCAGGGCAAATTTCCAGTGCACAATGGACGACCTTGCCGATATTATCAATGTCTCAATATCTGCGGATGAATCCCTGAGAAATCTGGTAGATGAAATTGAAAAAGATGTCAGGGCAGGAAACACGTCTGTTAATGATCTGGCAAGAAAATATGGTGTAAGTCCGGTATTTGTAAAAGGTCTTGCAAAACGCCTGCCGATTCTTGATGTGAAGGGACAGGGGCTGGTTTTTGTTGAAGAAAAGGGAGAATGACCCTCTATATATAATCCTCAGAAGCAAGAGAGAGGCAACAAAATTTCAGATACTTGTTGAAGTTGCAGAGCACCAGCCCTCTGTAAGGCAACAGGAAATTGCAGCGAAACTTGGCATTACTCCTCAGGCTGTATCAGAGTACATACGCGAGCTTGTCGATGACGAGATGGTAAAATCACAGGGTCGTGGGAGTTATGTCATAACCCCCAAAGGTGTGGAGTGGGTTATAAACAATGCTGAGGCACTTGAATCATATGTCAAACATATAACTCATGATATTGTACAGCAGGTTGCTGTATGGACTGCGATAGCAGACTGCAATATACGTGCAGGTGAAAAGGTAGGCATATATATGAAAGGCGGGTTTATGCATACCTCCTATAAAAATCAGGATGCGACAGGCATTGCAATTGCGGATGCAAAGAGTGGAATGGATATAGGTATTTCAAACCTCACAGGAATTATTAATCACTCATACGGACTTGTGCATGTCTGTAAAGTACCACGTATACAGAGGGGAGGCTCAGAGAAGGTGTCGCCGGAGACTCTTCGTGACATACTTGAAAAAGCCGAGTTCACAGGAGCGGTTGGAATAGAGGCTGATATTGCAATCAAAAATGCCGGAAAAACTCCTGATGTATATTTTGGTGCACGTGAGGGTGTTATCGAAGCAGCAGTTCACGGACTTGACAGTGTAATGGTAATTGTAGATGAGGAATTCACAGATTTTTTAAAGCGGCTTGAGTCTTCCGGTCTTCGTTATGTAATTCACGACCTGATTGTTCCATGAAGATAATAGTACATCCGCAGCGCGGAGATTACAAACTTTTTTTTTATGATCATCATCTTGTTGAAGCCGAAGGTGCAGTTGAACTTGCTGAGACATCAAAGGGTTTCAGGCCGAAGAATTACCGGCTGAAATCTGGCGGTAAAAAACAGTTTCAAAATACAGCCACAAAGGAACTTATCTCACAGCTTAGAAATGCCGATATACGTCTGACCTGTGAGAGCAAAAATTTTGAATCTTTTTTAAATGATCTTCAGATAAATTTTGGATACATAAGAGCCTGCCGTACATGTATTCTTCAGAACAGAGTAAATCTTCTAAAGACCAAAAATTCTGTAAAATACGGGCGTGAGCACATATGTCTTGAGTGTGCACAGAATGAACTTCGCCGTGAGATGGGGTATATAGGAAAGATGGGTGGCTTTTCGACTGCCCATCTTGAAAAACTTCTTTCTCTTTATATGGACCTTGATAAAGTTCTTGCAATGGTTCAGCCTGAAAGAGTTGAATTAAAAAATACAGTTTTTGATGTCCTTGAATCCCACAGGGTTACTAAAACAACAGATATTGCAGACCTTCCCCTCCCTCAGATATTCAGGGATGCATCCGGTGTAAAAACGCTTATGCCTGTTCAGCAGCTCTGTGTCGATGCAGGTCTTCTGGAGGGAAAGGATCAGCTGGTTGTCGCAGCAACAGCGAGTGGAAAGACATTTATCGGTGAAATGGCAGGTGTTAAAAATAAGTCTGAAGGAAGAGGAAATATGCTTTTTCTAGTACCGCTTGTTGCCCTTGCCAATCAAAAGTACAGCCGTTTTGAGGCAAGATATCCTTTCCTTGATGTATCTCTGCAGACAGGTGTGTCCCGTATAAATCTCCCTGAAACAAGAGTTAATGCAAAGAGAACATTAAAGTCAAATATAATTGTCGGAACATATGAGGGAATTGATCATCATCTGAGAACAGGAAAAACTCTCTTTAATATTGGAACTGTTGTAATTGATGAAGTACAGATGCTTGAAGATCCTGAACGCGGACACAGGCTGGACGGGCTTATCTCAAGACTGAAATATATTGCCCCCAATGCCCAGTTTCTATACCTGAGTGCAACTATCGGGATGCCGCATCTTCTTGCAAAAAAACTTAATGCAAATCTTGTAACTTACAATGAAAGGCCTGTACCGCTTGAAAGACATCTGATATTTGTTGAAAGAAAGCAGAAGATTGACGCAATAAAAAGACTTGTAACACAGGAGTTCAGAAATAAATCCTCAAAAGGCTTTAAAGGTCAGTCAATTGTTTTTACAAACTCAAGAGCAAGGTGTCATGAAGTTGCGGATGCAATAGGGGGAAAAGCAGAAGCATACCATGCAGGACTTAGTGCTAAAGAGAGGCGCTCTGTTGAGGAGAGATTTGAAAAAGGAGAGATCTCTGCTGTAGTAACAACGGCCGCACTTGCTGCCGGTGTTGATTTCCCTGCATCACAGGTAATATTTGATGCACTTGCAATGGGAATAAAATGGCTTACTGTCCAGGACTTCTGCCAGATGATGGGCCGTGCCGGAAGACCGGATTATCATGATCTTGGAAAGGTTGTCGTACTTGCCGAGCCCGGAGGAAGCTACTCACGCGAGACAAAACTTACCGAAGAAGAGATTGCAATAAGTCTTCTTAAAGGTGAGATGGAGGAGGTTGCGCCTGTATATGAAGATGAGGCATCATCTGAGGAGTTTATCTCACATGCTGTTGTATGCAGGGGAGATGAGGCCGGGCTTAAGATGATGTGTGCAACAATGGTTGGTGAAATGTCAGATGTTTACCCGCAGCTTAAAAAAGAGGGATACATATCTGTAAAAAGTGGTAAAGTTGTTCTCTCCCCATTTGCAAAAGTTATGGCAGAACATTTTATCGGCGTTGAAAGGTTAAGGCGGATAAGACAGCTTGTAAAGAAAGTTAAAAATCCTGTTGAAATTGTCGCAGAGCTTGAATTCGAGCCTTTAGAAGAACTATCTGAAAAAAAGAACTGATTTTTTTTTAATCCGGTATGTTTCAAAATTATTTATTAAAATTTTTGTGTTTTCTCATCTAAAAAGAAAAAAATTCTATGAACTTTACAGAAATTTATTAAGTAACATTATACAAAATACCAGTGATACCGGGTTTATAGCATCCGGTTTTTGTGAGGGTATTATCATGAAAGTTTGGAAATGCAAAAAATGTGGTTATATTTATGATTCACGCATTGGAGATGCAGGATCAGGTATTGCAAAGGGAACAGCTTTTGAAGACCTTCCGGCAGACTGGAAATGTCCACGTTGTGGGGCTAAAAAAGATAAGTTTGAACCAATTGAGATTGAGGAATAAGAAAAATGACTGGAAAAAAAATGAAATGTATGGTGTGCGGGCATATATATGACCCCGAAAAAGGTGATAGCGGGGTTGCTGCAAAAACTTCATTTTCAGATATTCCTGAGGAGTGGCGTTGTCCTGTATGCGGAGCTCAAAAATCAAGTTTTAAAGAGATTTGAACATGGCAGTCAGAGAGATCTGTAAAAATGTATATTCTGTAGGTGTTATTGACTGGGACAGGCAGATTTTTGATGAACTTCTTCCACTTCCTGACGGTACCACATATAACTCCTACCTTATAGAAGGCAGTGAAAAGACAGTCCTTATTGATGCAGTTGATTTTGAATTTGAAGAAGAATTCATAACAAATCTTGCACGTTCACAATTATCAAGGATTGACTATATTATAGTGAATCATGCCGAACAGGATCATTCAGGTTCTATCCCCGTATTTCTTGAACTGTTCCCTAATGCAAAGATAGTTACTTCTGAAAAATGCAAAGAGCTTTTGATCAGTTTTCATCAGGTACCGGAATTCCGTATTATTGTTGTTGGTGATGGTGAGACACTCTCTCTTGGAGATAAAACCCTTGAATTTCTAATAACTCCATGGGTTCACTGGCCGGATACCATGATTACATATCTTCGTGAAGACAGGATCGTATTTTCATGTGATCTTTTTGGTGCACATTATGCGACCGGAAGTCTATTTGTTGATGATGAGCCTCTCCATTATATCCTGGCGAAAAGGTATTTTGCCGAGATTATGATGCCTTTTAGAAGTAAGGTCCTGGAGTACATTGACAGACTTTCCGGTTATGAATTTGATATAATCGCACCAAGTCACGGGCCTATGTATAATGATAAAGAGTATATTCTGGATGCTTATCGGGAATGGAGTTCTGATGACGTAAAAAACAGGGTGATAATTCCTTATGTGTCAATGCATGGCAGTACAAAGAAGATGGTGCATTATCTGACCGAGAGTCTTCTATCAAGAGGAATTGCAGTCCGGCCATATGATCTTGGGAGGGCAGATACTGGGCGTCTTGCAATGGATCTTTTAGATGCTGCAACAATTATTATTGCATCTCCAACAGTTCTTTTCGGACCACATCCCAAAGCCGCAAATCTTGCATTTATTGCAAATATCTTAAAACCAAAAGCAAAATTTATTGGGATAATCGGCTCTTACGGATGGGGAGGTAAGACCGTAAAGGATTTGGGAGATATGATTCACAAACTTGATGTGGAGGTTTTAAATCCGGTATATATCAAGGGTTATCCCGATGAAGAGGCATATAAGGGCCTTGATTGTCTTGCTGACGAAATATTAAATAAGCATAGGGAATACAACATCCTTTAATAAATAAAAGGAGTTTTTGAAAATGACCAAAAAGGCTGAAATATACAAATGTGAGAAATGTGGAAACACAGTTCTTGTAATAGATTCCGGAAAGGGAGATTTGTCGTGCTGTGATGTGCCAATGATTCTTTTGGAGGAGCAGTCTGCAGACTTTAAAAATGAGAAGCATGTTCCGATTGTTGAGAAAACAGACTCCGGTATAAAGGTGACTGTTGGTTCTACGCTTCATCCAATGACGCCCGAGCATCATATTGTAATGATAGCTGTAATTGACGGTGATAGTATATTAGTACACTGGTTAAACCCTGGAGATGAACCTGTTGCTTATTTCCCGTGTCAGAATGCGGATGTAAAGTCAATAGAATACTGCAATATCCACAATTTGTGGACTAACAAAAAATAATCTGTTTTTAAAATGACCTTATGTGAATCATAATATTGATGCACTCATATGCTTATGTGATCTAACATCTTAATGTTCTGCTGGAAAAGAAAAAAACATAATCATCAGAGTATTATGCAAAAACATATATTATCAAACCTTTCACCTAAAAGGTATCTCAGATGAACAGAATAAAACAGTTTTCAGTGATAGCAGACGATCTTGGGAATGTCCTTCGCTTTATTAGTTTTGGAACATGTGTTCCGCTCATTGTCGCGGTAATATTCAAAGAATGGGATATGATTGCTCCTATGGCTCTTGTCCCTCTTATTCTGTATCTTCTTGGAACAATTTTTCTTATGTTTCCGGAGAATAAAAGAGAGGCAAAATTAAGCCAGGCATTGTTCTCAGTAGCATTCGTCTGGCTTATCTGTGCCTTTGTAGGCGCTGTTCCCTTCTGGCTGGGCACAGGGATGCCATATATTGACTCTTTTTTTGAGGCAATGTCAGGATGGACTGATACAGGCCTTACAATGATTCCTGATGTGGATTCAACGCCGTATACTCTCCTTTTCTGGCGGTCTCTTATGCAGTGGCTGGGCGGTCTTGGAATTGTTGCATTTACAGTAGTTATGCTTTCGAAAACAGGGTTGAATCCATCAAGATTCTACAGGTCTGAAGGAAGAAGTGAAGCATTTATGCCAAGTGTTGTACAGCAGGGTCTTCAGATGTGGAAGATATATTTGATTCTTACAGGAATATCAGTCCTTTTTATTTTAATCTCCGGTGTTTCACTTTGGGATGCTATAAACATTGCAATGGTTGCAATTGCAACCGGAGGTTTTTCAGTACATTCTGCCGGAATATCTTATTATGCCAATCCGCTTCTTGAAATGCTCATAATTCCTGTGATGATTGCCGGAGCCCTGCCTTTTAAGATATATTACCTGATGTATTATAAGAAAAAAGTAAGTTTATTCCGTGATGAGCAGGCCTGGCTTTTATTCTTTTTAATTATGGCAGGATTTGTAGTAATTGCAACTGACCTTTTACTGTTCAACGGACTTGACGGTGCAACAGCAATAAGGGAAGGTATTTTTATGGCTGTTGCCGGTGTTACAAGCACAGGATTTCAGATATCATCCCCAAACACATGGGCACCTGTGACTGTTCTTTTTCTTGTTTTGCTCATGTTTATAGGAGGCTCTTCAGGCAGTACTGCCGGGGGTATTAAACTTTCAAGGGCAGCTTTGGCCTACAGGGGTATTGTATGGTGGTTTAAAAGATCCTTTGTAAGTGGTAAAGTGATAGTTCCGTTCAGATATGGCGGGAAGATAATCCCTAAAGCTGATGCAGAAGCCGAAGTATCAAAAAATATGCTTATTATAATTCTTTATCTTCTTGTGATCTTCTTTTCTGCAATATTAATAATGCATTTTGAGGCACCTGCTGTTGATACAAGCAATATTCTTTTTGAGATTGTGTCTGCGACATGCAACAATGGCATAAGCACCGGCTTTGTTACTCCTGATATGACACCTTTTAGCAAGCTTGTGTTTATTTTTGCGATGTGGATAGGCCGTCTGGAGATTATGGCTGTAATAGTCTTTTTTATGGGGCTTATAAAAGGCTTTGAGAAGTCCATATAAGATAAGTCATATATTTTTTAATGATAAATTTCCGTTAATATTTCCTTGTCAATGGAAAATCTGAATCTGAGAATTAATTCTGGTTTATAGAAAATCCTCTAATGAAATAAAAAAAGATATTCTGAAAGTTTATTCGTAGAGATATTTCTCGTCTACTCTTTCATAGGAGGTGATTTCATCATTTTTGAAGTGAATGGAAATCTCACGCTTTGCAGTCTCTTCTGAGTCTGAACCGTGGATAACATTCATACCAATCTCAAGAGCAAAGTCTCCGCGGATAGTTCCCGGGAGTGCTTCTGCCGGATTGGTTGCGCCAATCATCTGGCGGGTAATTGAAACGACTTTTTTTCCTTCCCATACCATCAAAAAGCACGGTCCGCTCATAATGTATGACTTAAGTCCGGGGAAGAAAGGCTTGTCTTTGTGCTCGGAGTAGTGTTCCATAACACGCTCTTCAGGAAGAGACTCAAATTTTGCCGCAACAAGTTTAAGACCCTTATTCTCAAGTCTTGAAACAATCTCACCTACGAGTCCGCGCTGGACACCGTCGGGTTTGATCATTAAAAATGTTTGATCCATAATTTAGGATCACTCCTTACCGAGAGCCTTGCGGCCTGCTTTTGTCCAGGCTACGCGGCGTGGTACTCTTCCAAGGAGGTAGTTGTTTTCGCACTTTGAACTGCAGAAATAAAAGATTGAACCATCTTTTTTAACATACATTTTTCCTGTTCCGGGTTCGACCTGCTCCCCACAGAATGAACATACATATGTTTCCACCATCTTCAGCGCCTCGACATTTTCTTAGCTTCACGTTCGGTTTCGATGAGCATAAGCACATCGCCCTCACGGATTGGCCCGACTGTGTTGCGGGTTATAATTCTTCCTTTGTTTGAGCCATCAAGAATACGGCATTTGACCTGGAATGCCTCTCCGTGCATTCCTGTCGGACCGATAATTTCGATAACTTCTGCCGGCGTTGCATCTGCCATAAATGGTCACCTCACTTTTTGAGTTCGGCTATCTGACCGAGTACTTCTTCAAGGAGTTCCTTTGCTTTTCCTGGTTTTACAACAGCTGCTGCAGCTGAACCTACGTCAAGACCACTTGCTGCGCCAACATCATTCTGCTGGTTGATAATAACGTATGGGCACTGCTTTTCGTCACAGAGTGCAGGAAGGTGCATTACAATCTCCTCAGGCTCAACGTCGCCGCCGATAATAACAAGCTGTGCAATTCCTCTTTCTACAGCCTTTGTTGCTTCGTTTGATCCTTTCTTAATCTTTCCTGTGTCGCGTGCGACCTCAAGAACTTCCAGTGCTTTGTTCTGAATATCATCAGGAACTTCAAATTTAACGTATACTTTTGACATAACTCACCTCATTCAGGAGCAAAGAGCCAAAAGAGTGTAAATGTACTCTTCCGGTTTTTTTGAATCGAGTTACTCCTTCATCACTCATCAGTCAGTGATTGATGTAGCTATATTAATTCAACATTAACAGGGATAAAGGTTTTTGAAAAGGATAAGGTCTCATTTTTAAAAGATGTATTCCTTTATTTTTTATTAAAACGAAGATGATTAAGGTTTATTTGAGCGCATAAATTACCACGCCATCGTTTTGATATACAATAGTCAGGAGATCATAAGGAAGGTTTAAATTATATCTCTTATTTTCGGGTTCTCCAACGAATATATGTGTCATACTGTATTTTTCCATCAGGGATGCACATTCTTTTGGATTTTCATATATTTTTTTGATATCTGACATTCTTTCTCCGACAAGTGCCGCATCTCCTCTCCACATCTGTTCGTGAAAAGGCATTCCAATAATTGTCGGATATCCTGTCATGGATGAAACCCGTGAGTAATATGTATAGTCTCCGTCTTCTGCCTCAACAATACTTATACTTCCTTTCTGCTCCCTCAGATAATCTATTGCATTGTACTCATATGGATGTTGTATTTTCATCCATTCCATGCCATCAAGGGTCTTTCCTCCATATCCGTAGTTAAGATCCGGAAGAATTAACGGTGTTAATAATAGTGCACAGATAATTATTGCAACAAATGCAGACTTTTTCTTTGTATCTGTTTTTTCATTATTCAAAGAATTTCTTTTCTCAAGATATTTCCCGATAAAAACAGCAGTTGAAATTCCAAGCATCATCCATGCAATAATGGAGAATTTAAAGACGGTATTCATCCTAAAGTATGCCTCGCCCATATTGTCCCTGAGGTAAAATGTTTCTGTAAAGATTATTATCAAGAGGCCAAGAGATGCCAGAATATCCTGTGGGAGGAGCTTTTTTCTGGATATAAGTGCAGAGATTGGGATTATACAAAGCCCTGCACCAAAGTATCCCAGAAGAATAAAAGGTATACCGAAAATTATCAGGTAAGGTTTTTGGATAATGTCTTTTATGCATTCAAGATATAATACCAAAAGGAAAAATCCGTATACTAAAATGAATGCAAAAGGTTCTGTAGGGCTATTTACTATTGCAATACCTTCAATTCCTCCTGCATTGAGCATCAGGTAGTAAGGGAGATATATAAGGACAGATAATGCAGGAACCAGCAGTATAATTCTCAAAGGAAGATTTTTGATAAATTTATCATCCCTGTTTTTAAGAAAGATTAAAAATCCGAAAACCAGAAGTGCAGGAGCATAAATTAATACATCCCATGTATTTAAAAGTGGCATTGAACCCAGGCTTATGGACATTAAGATAGCCAGAATCCACTTTGATCTGTCATCAGATTCGTTCCATTTGAGGTAACAGTATATCAGAAGAAACAGGAAAAATGCCTGGTTAAAAAGTGAAATTACATGTGCATGTGGATCGCCCCAGAGCATTGAAAAAACAGGATATTCCGTTATTGCGGCATCAATGGTTCTTGTGCTATCCCACATAACAGCCGTAATACTTTTGCCTAAAAGAAGATGGTAGATAAAAGCCGGATTTACAACAAAAATTGTGAGAACCGGCAGCCACTGATATTTTTTCAGAAGAAGTTTTCCTGATGCATATAAAGACACACCTATATTTGCAAAGACTGTCGGAAGTATAAGGTTGAATACAACTGTTGATTTGATTCCGGACATTACACCCAAAGCACCGAAAGTCCAGTGTCCCAGATAATAATATACGTCAAGATTTCCTCCTGAATACCACGGGTCAACAGGCGGGATTGCTGGATTGTTCATAACTGATGCCAGAAATGCATGATCCATAAATTTCTCTGCATATGATATGGACGGGTTTAAGTATCTCACTTCAAGCATGAAGAGGAAGAGCATAAAAAACACAAAGTCCCATCTCAGATTCACGGCAATTTTATCTCCGGAATATTCTCCATTGTACGCAAAAAAGATAAACAAAATTGCAAAGATAAAAAGTGATGCGTATAAAGTCACTCCGAAAAACCCTGAGTACCAGGACAATAGTGCAAAAATTAAAAGAGATGCGGGATATGAAATTCCGTAAGAGAAATCTCCCACAGCTTTTTTCAGGAGAGGCCAGATGGAAATCTGAATGAATTTAAGGAGAATAATCCAGATTAGAATTGAAAATACCTGCATTTCGGGCGTCAAATAATTTCTCCTTTATCAATACCTCTTGAAAAAGCACGCTTCATCAGATCAACTGCCCAGTCACCGAAAATATAGAGTGATATGACGCCCCCTGCAAGGGTAACCAGATTTTTAACAAGGTGATCTATTACTGCAATCAGTGTTGCAATTGCCGCAGGAGTTCCTGAAATTTCAAGGGTTAATGCAACCGCAAGTTCATATGTGCCAACACCGCCGGGTGTCAGTGGAACGGCTTTTACAAGGTTTCCAATAACAATTGCAAGAACTATCACTACAAAGGGAATTTCAACATTGAACATCATTGCAATTACAAGACATATAAAACAGTCAAAGATCCATATGACGACAGATGAAAAACCCAAGATCCCTGTTGCGGATATTCCTAAAGAAGCCTGTTTTATCTCTGAAAGAAGATTAAATAATATATTTATATATTTATTTTCTGCTTTTAAATTTCCAAAAAGACCCAGTGCTGCAATAAATGCAAAAGACAGGACAAGGGCCGCGAAAATAACTGTTGAAAACCATTCCGGAACATTCAGTGCAAATGGCAGGGCAATTACTCCCAAAAGTGCAATTGTGATTATGTCAAAAAAACGCTCAACAACAATAGAGGAGAGCCCTTTTGAGTATGTTGCATCTGCTTCATGCTTCAATATCAGCAGACGTACAAGATCTCCAAGTCTTGCCGGAATAATCAGATTGGCAGTCTGTGATATGTATATGCATGCGGTTGACTTCCATAAATTAACCAAAACATCAATCTTTTTTAGAATATATTGGTACCTGAGCCCCCTTAAGAACCATGCAACTATGCATATTAATACTGCTAATATCAGAAATGATGGAACTGCTGTCTTTAAGGCTACAATAAGATCTCCCCAGACCCTGAGTAGCATATATGCAATAATCCCTGCTGCGATTAATGTTGGGATTATTATTGCGCCTGCCTTTTTGTAGTTCATAAAAGCTGCCACCATAATTTGAGAATATCGGAACCCATGGAGAATACATCTTTAAACTTTACAGTTGTGCCTGTTCCGGTCCTCCACCTTACAGGAAACTCAGATATATTATACCCTGCACGCTGACCTCTGATCAGTACCTCTGTGTCCCAGAACCAGTGTGTTGAATATACTGACGGTAAGAGTTTCATCAGGCTTTCTTTGTTAAACGCCTTAAATCCGCACTGGTGATCATAAAGCCTGCTTTTTAAGACAAGTCTGACTATAAAGTTAAATCCCCTGCTCGCAATCTCACGATCCCTTGTTCTCACTATGTCACTTTCCGGCATAAGACGTGAACCTGTTGAAATATCCGCTCCATTTCTGACAGAATCAATAAGCTCTTTTAAGTGTTCCATTCCCGTTGCGAGATCAACGTCATAGTAGCAGACAATCTCTCCGTGTGCCCTTGAAAATGCATTTTTTAATGCTTTTCCTCTGCCCTGCCTGTCATCGCTGTGAAGAAGTATGATACGAGGGTCTTTTATCTCCCATTCTTCAACAAGTTCTCTGCTATGGTCGGTGCTGTTGTCTTCTGCAACAATAAGCTCAAAAGAATCAGTTATCTCTTCCAAAATTTCAATAGATTTTGGTATTGCCTTTTCAAGTGATACCCTGTCATTAAAAACGGGTAATACTGCACTGACCTCAATTTTTTTCATATTGTATATTTCCTTATTATTTCTGATGCAACAGTCTTCCCAGCAATTATTGAGCCCTCCATGCTTCTTTCCGGATAATTTGGGAGAGAAAACATACCGGCCATGAAGAGCCCGTCTTTTTCATATTCGGGAATTAATTTTTTGTATCCTTTGGTATAAACGGGCCCTGCAAATTTTTCAACCGTTAGCCTGTACCAGTTTATCTCATTCTCTGCTACACTAAAGCGTCTGCAAAAATCTTCAATCATTATTTGCTTTAGATCCTCTGCCGGTTTTTCGCTAAAATATGATGCAAGATATACAATATGCTCCCCGTATCTTTCCGGAGAGACAAAATTTGTGTGCCCGATTACAGCCCCATATGGGGCATCATCTTTCATATTAAGCCAGTATATGCCGCTTGTAACCTCTTTTTTAAGACCTATTGCCATACAGGCTGCACCCTGGTATGGAATCTTTGAAATTGCAGGGCCGCCTTTTTCTTCAAGTTTTGAGGGATTTATCGTCGATATTAAAATATCATAGGGAATCCCGTTTACTTCCCATCCAGAACCATTGAAAAAGATACTTTCAGCAGATGAATTCTCTTTTATTTTGCATCCGGACTTCAGCAGCTCTGCTTTAAGCGCTTCTATAAGGGTATTATATCCGGATTTGAAGTATCCGAGTTTCTCTCCGCCTGTTTTTCTGTCTGAGCGTATTGCAATTCGTGAGATGAGCCATGCGGCAGATACAGACTCTCTCATATCACCAAATTTGCTTTTTAGTAACGGTTCAAAAAAAGAGCTATAAACACCATTTCCACATTTTTCAATTATAAAATCCTTTGCAGAAATATCATCTAACCCGGAAAGGTCATATTTTTGTGAATGAAGTGTAAGAAGGCCAAGCCTTATTTTGTCAGTAATTGTAAGATGGGGATATCTTAAAATTTCAAGAGGAGTTGTGAGTGGGTTTATTTTTCCATTTACATAGTACCCTGTGCTTCCTGACAGCCAATCAAGTTCATCAAGAATTCCAAGAGATTCTGAAAGTTCAAAAAGATTTTTGTCTCCGGAAAAACAGTGGTGATAAAAATCCTCAATATATCCTTTTTTTGCCTTTGATGACGAAAGACATCCTCCAAGTCCACCTTTTTTTTCAAGGATAGTTATGTCTGCCTTTCCTCTGAGACTGTAAGCCGCAGACAGGCCGGTTAGTCCTCCTCCAATAATGCAGATATCCATTTCTACTATATTTTTGTTGCAGAGCATTTCATGCTTTTGATTAAAAGATAAAACATAGTATCTTTTGAGATGCAATCAGTCAAAAAGACAAAAATATATGCAGGTGAATTATTCTGGACTTTTATCATAGTATCATCATAGTATTTTTTGCATGAAGATGATTCTAAAAGAATTTCCAGTTCTAATATATGGAGAAAAATATATCAGCTGTTGTTTATAAACTACAAACTCTCTGTTCTTTTCATCAGATATTTGTTTAAAATTGGTTTAATCTCCCTTTAATTTTCCTGAATTTTATAGCTGAACATAAGAAAGTTTTTGAAGTAATGAATTAATACATTTTAACATCCTTAAGTAACGGGAAAGTAATCTTCACTCCACTGGATGGTGTTTTGTTAAATGAGAGTTTTTTTCATTGGATTTGGCCAGGCCGGGGGCAAAATAGTAGATATGTTCATGGAACAGGATAAAAAAGCCCCTGTCCGAAGCTTTAGAGGAATTGCAGTTAATACTGCAAGGACCGATCTCATGGGTCTGAAACATATAGAATTGCGTGACCGCATTCTCATTGGCCAGACTGTTGTAAAAGGTCATGGTGTAGGTACTGATAATGTGACCGGTGCCAAAATTACAGCGGATGAGATAGATAGCATCATCAACACCATTGATACGAGAGGAACTCATGATATCGATGCATTTGTTGTTATTGCAGGTCTTGGAGGAGGAACAGGTTCCGGTGGTACACCGGTTCTCTGCCGCCATCTGAAGCGAATCTACCGCGAGCCCGTATATGCGCTTGGAATTCTTCCTGCACCTGAGGAAGGCAGGCTTTATTCCTATAATGCAGCAAGAAGTCTGTCAACACTGGTACACGAAGCGGATAACACATTTATATTTGATAATAGTGCCTGGAAAAACGAAGGCGAGAGCGTCAGGTCTGCTTATGAGCGTCTTAATGATGAGATCGTCCGTCGTTTTGGTGTCCTCTTCCGTGCCGGAGAAGTGGGAAAGAGCGGCGTAGGTGAGATGGTTGTTGATTCTAGTGAAATAATCAATACTTTGCGCGGGGGCGGTGTGAGTTCTGTCGGATATGCGATAAGCGATACCGTAACCAAAAGCGTAAGGCAGAAAAAGGGTTTCCTTGGTGGGATGTCTGCCCGGAAAAAGGACGTATCTGAAGAGGTATTGACCGGAGAGGACAAATCTGCAAAGGTAATCGGGCTTGTCAGACGGGCAATGCTTGGGCGTCTTACACTGCCATGTGATTATACAACTGCAGAACGTGCGCTTGTTCTTATGGCCGGCCCTCCTGATGAGATGGACCGAAAAGGGGTGGAGAAGTCCAAATCATGGGTTGAAGAAAACATTGCCGGTGTAGAAGTAAGAGGCGGAGATTATCCTACGGAAAGTTCAAAGATAGCTGCGGTAGTTGTTCTTGCATCAATTGGTGATGCACCACGTATCCGTGAACTTCTTGAGATTGCAAAAGAAACAAAAGAGGATGTTATAAAATCCAAAGAACGTCGTGTAACGATGTTTGACAATGATGAAATAGATCCATTGTTTGAGTGAGGTATGGTATGAAAAAACAATTTTTCTTTTTAATATTTTTAGTTCTTGCATTATTTTTAGTGCATTCAGTATCGGCAGCAAACTTTGACACGCCTGTTGTAAAAATAACTCCCGATCAGACTTCTTATGCCCCCGGGGATTCTGTTTCTGTAAATGTTGATGTTAAACTTGCAAGCACGGGTGACTCAACTTTCCCAAGTTTACATACACTTGAAGCTTATACTGATTTAGAAGATTGTTCATGGATTTCTGCAATAAAGATAAATGGACATGGTCAGGAACAGACATCTTCAGGTAAATGGCTGAGAATATCAGGATATATTCTTGATTATCCTTCAGATTCGAATGAGATTGTTGTAAGTTATCGTCTTGAAGGACAGATCCCTGCCGTATCCAGCACAGGGGATAAGATATTATTTGAACTGACACAAAGTGACGGCAGTGGAAATTTGGTTTCCGGAGGAGAGTATACTATAGAAAGACTTGTCATTAATCCTGAAGATACTGATAAACTACGTGATATTGTAGAGAAAGATCTTGAAACCCTTGATAAAAAAATCCAGGATAAACTGATTACTGGCGTTGACATAGCAGCCGCACAGGCAAAATATGATGATGCGAGAACAAAGTTTATTCAGTCTGCAACAGCATCATATGCAGCTGCGAATACTTTGCTTTCTGATGCACAGACTCTGATTTCAGAGGGAGAAACACTTCTTAATCAGGCTTGGGCACAGAAGGCAATCAATGATGCACAGGAAACGATTGACAGCACATCATTTTATTTAACCGATTTCAAGGTCAACCGCAGCCTTACAAATGATGCAAGAGTATTAAACATTGAGACGAAAATTGAGTCCGCACAATCTTCTCTGAATTCTGCAAAATCACTATTCAATGACAAAAATTATCCCCAGGCATACACACTTGCGGAGACTGCCACTACAAAAGCAGGTGAAGCACTTGCATCTGCTGAGACACTTTATGCAGAAGTGAGCAAGGGAATTATTCCTGATGTAGGTGGTGTGGGAATATTCCTGATTATTGGTATAATTGTAATTGTAGGAATTATCGGAGTTATTGTCTACAGGCGTTATACTTCTTGGGATGAACTAGGATAAGTTTAATTTTTTAATATTCTTTTAACATTTTAATTTTAATAAACTGCGAACGTCCACGTTTTTCGTAATAATAAGTTTTCTTTAAGCAGATATAAGGATAGAATAGGGGTTCTATTTTTTTTCCATTACAATAATTCTATGTTGCTATTGATATTATTGTAAAAAAATGTTTAATATATATGTTTCCTAAATTAGGAAAAGATTTAAATTTAATTTTTTTTTGTCCGGAATGAGATTATTTAAGAATTTCATTAATTGCTGCTGTTGCTTTTTTGGCAGTGCCCATAGCTTCAATTACTGTTGCGGCACCGGTTGCTATATCTCCGCCTGCAAAAACATGCGGAATTGATGTCATGCCATTCTCATCAACTATGACATTTCCTCTCTCTCCTTTTTTTAATGCATCAATAAGAGATATCAAAAGGGGGTTGGGGCTCTGGCCTATGGCTTCAATAACTACATCAGCTTCAATTATGAACTTTGCCTCCTCACCTTCTATTGGTACAGGTTGCGGCCTTCCACTCTCGTCAGGTGATTTCATATTCATTTTGACGCATTCTATTCCTGTAACTGCAGGTCCGCCAATAATTCTGGTTGGATTTGCACAGCAGTAAAAATTTATTCCTTCTTCTACTGCATTTGCTATCTCAGCTTCTCTTGCCGGGAGATCTTCTTCACGGCGTCTGTAAATAAGAAATACTTCTGCGCCCATTCTCCTGGCAACGCGTGCAGAGTCCATTGCAACATTTCCTCCGCCGACGACTGCGACTTTGCCACCTCTTAAAACAGGGGTGTCATAATCAGGGAAACTGTCTGCATGCATAAGGTTTACCCTGGTTAAAAACTCATTTGCAGAGTAGACACCGTTGAGGTTTTCACCTTCAATCCCCATAAAGGAAGGAAGTCCTGCACCTGTTCCCAAAAAGACTGCATCATAAGAGAGCAGGTCATCAACCGGGATGCTTCTTCCGACGATGTGATTTAGTTTAAGCTCAACACCAAGGGAGAGGACCTCATCTATTTCTGCCTTTACTATTTCCTTTGGAAGCCGGAATGATGGAATTCCATATGTGAGAACTCCTCCGGGTGCATGAAGGGATTCAAATATTGTTACTGAATGTCCGGACCTTGCAAGTTCAGCTGCAGCCGTAATACCTGCCGGACCTGAACCTACAACTGCCACGCGTTTTCCTGTCGGCTTTGCAATATCCGGTTTTTGAATTCCGTTTTTACGCTCCCAGTCTGCAACAAATCGTTCTAGGGCACCTATCCTTACAGGCTTTTCCTTAACTCCTAGTACACATTTACCCTCACACTGATTTTCCTGGGGGCAGACACGCCCGCATATTGCAGGGAGCATGTTATCAGATTTTATTATATCTGCTGCTTTTCTGAAATTTTTTTCAGCGACTGCTGAAATGAATCCGGGTATATCAATATTAACAGGGCATCCTTTAACACAGTTGGGTCTGACACACTCCATGCATCTTGTTGCCTCAAGAACAGCATTATTCTCTGAGATACCTTCGTCGACCTCCAAAAAATCCTGTATTCTTTCCTTCACATCGCGTTTACTCATGATGGTGCTCTCCGCATCTGCACTGGTGCTCCTGAAAATTTTCGAGTGATTCTTTCTCCTGTGCAGGATAGATCCTCTGTCTGCTCATAAGCTCATCCCAGTCGACAAGGTGTGCATCAAATTCCGGACCGTCGACACATGCAAATTTGGTTTCACCTCCAATTGTGACCCTGCATGAGCCGCACATTCCTGTCCCGTCGACCATTATAGGATTCAAGCTGACAAATGTTTTTGTCTTGCTTGGGATAGTAGCCATTGATGTTATCTTCATCATTATTGCAGGACCAATAATCCAGACGCAGTCAATATTTGTTTCCTCAAGTTTCTTTTTAAGAATGTCTGCCGGAAAACCGTGAAATCCTTTGCTGCCGTCATCAGTGCAGATTACCAGTTCATCACAGTCTTCTTTAAGCTCGTCCTCAAGCAAAAGGAGTTTTTCATTTCTTGAACCGATTATGCCTGTTACATGGTTTCCTGCGCTCTTAAGGGCCTTTGCAAGTATCGGGAGGCATGCAATACCTACACCGCCGCCGATCAATACACAATTTCCCCATTTCTTAATTTCGCTTGGATGACCAAGGGGGCCTGCGATATCCAGAACATAATCTCCGGACTTTAAGGTTGAAAGGTATTTTGTAGTCTTTCCTACCCCCATAAATACTATTCTTACAAGATCACCTTTCGCAGCTGATATTGTAAGGGGGATTCTTTCTCCCTTTTCATCTATTCTAATAACAACAAACTGCCCTGCCTGAGCATTTTTTGATACATGAGGGGCGTTTATCCAATATTCAAATATATTTTCGGCAATCTCTGATGCCTTTTCCACTTTATAAGCCAATAGTGTCACTCCAGAATTACAAAATTTGTGAATATAATTTAATATTACAACTTCTTTACTTTACGCACTCTTACTGCAACTCCTCTCTTTGAAGAGCACATTTCCTCAGCACCCATAGCTGCCCTTCCTGTTGCAAGAGCTTTATCTCCGATTACAAAAACCTCATCACCTTCGCGGATGTCAGGATCACACCTCACTACTCCTGGTGCAAGGATATCTCCCTGGGGAATAAAGCTCTCAATGTAAACTCTGTATCCCGATTCAATAAGATCCCAACCTTCAAAGGTCGGCCTGAAAAGTCCAGTTCCATTATCAATTGAGAATACCTGTTTTTTTCCCATGAGAATTTTTTCACGCATGAATTTGCCTTTAAGCTGGAGTTTTGATGTATTTATTTCAGTTCCAAACTGCCATGAAAGGGTTCCTTTTATAAGGTTAGGTGCGGACTTTTTTCCATATTTTAAGGCTTCCTGAAGTTTTTTAAGTGAATCTGCAGATGTAAGCCTCTCTGTTGCTGTACACTCATAATTTGTTCCTGTTCGTTCAAGGGCTGCTTTTGCTATCTCAAAAGAGTCTCCGTCAAGATGGACAAATACCTTTTCATATCTGTTTTTCTCAAAGTAGCGCGCTATTGCATCTGTAATGAATTTTCTTTCCTCTCCGTCCCAGTATCCTGTTACTGGCACATCATAATGTGCAGCCGGATAGATACGTTCGAGTTCTCTTGGGACAATTCCCAGAGGGGATGTGATTATTATCTCGTGAGCCCTGTTTTGAATAGCTGACTGGAATTTCATATGGCTTTGGGATGTCGAGTAGGGTTTTCTTGCAGAGCATGGTATCAAAACAGCAACATCTGTTCTGGAGGGAATAAACCTGTCTATTACACGTTCTACAAACCTTTTAACCTCCGGTCTTTTGAGAGACTCGCCTGAGTTTGCATAAAGCCTTGTGCTTCTTGCGATAGTTACACGCGGTTCTATAAAATCATAGGATTGATCCAAAAGCCGAAGTATGGCAACCTGTGATGCGGAGTTTCTGCAACGCCGCTCCAGTAATTCCCGAAGATGTCCGTCCTTTAGAAAGCTCTTGACTGTCTCTATCTCTGATTTAAGGGCATTTCTGTTATGCTCTTTGAGATCACCTTTAAGACAGCCGCTGCATGTGCAGAGGCCTTTTGAAAACCATTCATCTGCCGGAAATTCTCCGTCTGATGTACAGAAAAATCTCTGGGCGGTTTTGAGATCGACAGCCCGGTAGTCAAATATATCAAATCCTGAATTAATCAGTGTTGCAACATTTGAAGGAAGTGCGGATGCCGGGGCATACCAGGCTGTATCAGACGGGTTCTTATTTTTTAAATTCTTAAGGATGTCAACGTAATATTTGGGATTTTCAAGAATTGTATGCCAGTTCGCAACAATAATGCAGTCTCCCGAGACTCCGGCTAACTGTGATGAGGAGTTTAACAGTAAAATTCCTTCATAACTGGGGGAATAATCCTCTGTAAATTTTTCAGATGAAATAAGAGGAATATTTGAGTATTCATGCCTGTTTAAGTCCGGGAAAACTGCATTCGTATCCATAGACAGGGGTGTCTGAAAAGACTCGCCTTTATCTGTTGTGTATGTGCCTGTTCTTGCAAGACTGTCTCTTTTTACTGCTTCAAACATATGAAAACCTGCTTTTTATGCTATCGAGTTCTTTTGACACTATTTGTTTCATTTCATCATCACATGCGATGAAAAATACAGATGACTTATTTGAATCAATCAGATTTATTACTCCTTTGCATCCTGATTTTATCATATCAGAATCCCATTCAGGAATCTCGCTCTGACCAACAGGGAATGTCTCCCCGATCTCAGAAAGGTATGGTCCAAAGGGCGGTTTGAAGAAAAATACAGTGTCAAAATTACTTCTGCTTCTGCCGTCAAATGAGATAAGGACTTTATCTCCTGCAGGAAGCCTTTTTATCATTTCATGATAACGGCTGACTTCTGTTCGCATGCAGCTTTCGCTTCCTCTGTAAAAAAAGCGTCCTTTTGTAATTCTGTCAGATTTTTCAAGCTGATCTTTATGTTTTAGAAGCTCGCGGTAACCGTCGAGAAGTCTTGGGTGATTTCTGCATCGTTCATCCACAAGATCCCACAATGTACCGTCAAGAATAGACTGTCTTATTCTGGCTATCTCTGCAAGTGAAACATAAAGGTTGTGAAGCGCGAGAAGTCTCTCTTTCTCAGGAGATTTTTTCAGCTCCTCTGCTGTGTGAGTTCTGCACACCTGGCATGCGCAGGGAAGTTCATTGATCTCGTTAAGTTTGTAGCTTCCCTGGGGTGTCATATATCTGCCTTCTCTTGCGTAAAGGGCATATGCAGCAGAGTCAAAAACATCACAGCCCATTGCAGCTGCAAGCGCAAACATTGAAGGGTGTCCTGCACCGAAGAGATGTATGCATGATGCTGGCGACAGTTCGGATTTTGCTGCCATTACGACCTGCACAAGCTCTTTGTACCGGTAACTTTCCATAAGGGGAACTACTGCACCTATAGGACAGAAGACAATATTCAGGTCCCTGACTTCTCTTCCTGCACGCTTCCTGAGTTCTGTATGAATCCCCCCCTGAACAGGTGCACTAAGATGTCCGTCATCAATTATTGTGAGAGCCTCTTTTAAGCGTTCCATTGTAATCGAGAGCTCTTCTGCTGCCTCTTCATAGGTTTTATCAGGAGATGTCGCAATATCCATCGGAACAATTATTTCACTTCCGATTGAACGCTGAAAACTGACTGTTTCTGCATTTGAAAAACCGACATCACCATAAACTGATTGCTGGAAAGCTCCGGAATCGGTCATTATAACGCCGTTGAAGTTCAGGACTTTGTGAAGTCCCTCATTCATTGCCCTTTCGCGAAATTCCTCACTCTTACTGAAAATATATGCATTTGTGATTAGAGCTTCAACTCCCAGTTTTTCCATCTCTTCCGGTTTTATCAGCTGTATATGCGGGTTTATTACAGGCAGAAGGAGTGGTGTTTTAATTGTTTTTTCGCCTACTTTGAGCTTTCCTGCTCTTCCCATGATATCTTTGTGGATAACTTCAAAACTTATGCTCATTATTTCCTCTTTTCTGAAAAGATCTGCCCTTCAAAAGTAAGCAGTTCGTAATTCTCATCCTTCCAGCAGTCTTTAAAAAGTCCTGCCTTCAGGCATGTGTGATTTAAAAATTCTTCCGGGCTCCACCCGTACTCGGTTGCAACCTGGGGCAGGAGAAGGCCTGCATAACCCCTACCCTGAATAATAAGGCCATGGCGGCCTGTTTCGATATTATCAGCTCTTTTAATCGCAGGGCAGATCATTGGTTTGGGGGGTGTCAGAACAGTTACTTCTATAATTATTCTTTTGAGTTCTTCGGATTTTACAGGTGAAAATCTGGGATCTCTTTTTGCAGCAGATATTGCAGCATCCTCTATTGCTTCGGAAAGCGGCAGAACAGGATATGGATATCCAATACATCCTCTCAACTCGCCGTGTTTATTCAGTGTTACAAATACACCACGCTTTTCGGCAAATACAGGTGTCAGCTTTGGAAACTGAACATTTTTTCCTGCGATCTCTTTTTCAATTGTTTTTCGTGCAAGAGATACAGCAATCTCTCCTTCATCCTCACCCAGAAGCATCATTACCTACATATATGGCGGGCAGACAATAATAAGATTGAGAGGGAGAGTGCGGCTGACGGTAGCATCTATTTGCTGCTGAGGAAAGTCCCCACTCCGACCGGATACGCAGCTGCATTCAAGTGCAGGTGGCGAGAGTCACGGCTCTGACACAGAAACGATACGGCCTCTTATCCGTTGTTTATGATGCAGGTTTCAAACTGCTGAAACGCTATAAGGTCTGAGGATACGATGGAACGGTGAATCCCTGCGGGTGCAAGCCGGAACAGAGGCATATACGGTATTTCCGGACCGGTCTCGGGTACGGCGCGTAGCTGAATGCCGTAAAGAACAGAATGGGGCTTACTACTCCCACTCATATTAATTTTCAGTAATTATAATAAGGGGATATCTTCTGGTATCAGAGTATTCTTTAGACGTTTTGGGATACAAAATCTGCATTGTTTGCAAAAAGGATTTTTAAATTAGGTATCTTCATGATTTTAAATTTAATTTAGAAATAATTTATATTCTTAAAATTACTATCAGTAATCATAATGCACATACCTGATTCTGCAGAGATAAAGGAGAAGCGTATCAAACTGGGTCTGACACAGTCTGATATAGCCGAAAAATCAGGCCTGAGTCAGTCAATGATAGCAAGGATTGAGTCGGGAACTGTTGATCCAAGAGTGAGTACACTTAAAAAAATTGTGGATGTTTTACATCAGGAAGAGATATCAATTATCACTGCAGGTGATATGATGCACAGTCCTGTAATAAGTGTGTCTGCAAATGAAACCCTTGAAAAGACTGTGGCAATCATGGAAAAGTATGGAATATCGCAGATACCTGTGATTGAGAATGGTGTTGCAACCGGATGCATATCTGAGTCTGCTATTATCAATGCCATGGATGAAGGAAGAATCCAGAAAATTCACTCGCATGTTGTCTCGGATATTATGGAGGACGGTTTTCCGACAATTCCTCTGTCAACAGATATGGATACAATAATACATCTGCTTCATAGCCATCATGCGATTCTTGCCGTTGAAAAAGGAAAAGTTGTGGGGGTTATCACAAAGCATGATCTTATTGCAATGATAACACGTTAATTGATAAAAATGGTTATATATTTCGTTCATCATTTTTTAAAAAAATTATTTTAGATCTAAATTATATTTTGGATACCAGATCAGAGAGCACTTCTTCCGGATTTTTTGCCTTTACAACGCCTGATGCGAGTAGTACCCCGTCAGCACCAAGTTCAATGGCCTTTTTTACGCATTCTCCTGTGCTTATTCCAGCGCCTGCAAGAACTCTTACCCTTGAATTTATATCTTTTACAGCATTCACTGAATTACTTATTATTGCAGGGTCTGCTGTTGCAACCGAGACTCCTGTCCCGATAAGTTCCGGTGGTTCTATTGCGACAAAATCCGGAGAAAATGCAGCTGCGGCAGCGCTTGTCATTATGTTGTTTGTACAGACAACAGTCTGGAGGTGAGCCTTCTTTGCGGCATCAACAGCACCTGCAACATCGGCAAGTGTGAGCCTTCTTTCAGAATGGTTTATCAGTGTTCCAAAGGCGCCGGCAGCACGAACAGCCTCGGCAAGAATATGACCTGTATGCGCACCAGGCGTTACTCCATCAACATGCTGTGCATAAACAGGGAGACTGAAATGTTTTGATAATGGATGTATTTCCATATACCCCGGCGCTATGCCAATTAATACACCGGATTGTTCTGATACCATTTCTGCTGCCTTTGCAATATTATGGGCCGAACTGCCAAAACTCTCCTTATATGTTTTAAAATTTACAATGACCTTTGGAAATATTTCCGACATTAAATAACTCCTTTATTTTCCTCTCTTAAGTTTCATTACATCTCCAAGCGTGGGTGTAATTTTACCTGTTTTTCCTGTATCCTGCGGAGAATCAAATGAGTCAAGGAGGTTTATGTCCAGAGTCTGCTCCAGTTTTTTCCTGACACTGTCTTCAGGTATCATTCCTGTTTCGATCTTTTTTATGAGTCCTTCTTTTTCCTTCATTAAAAGAGCAAGTTCTTTTTGAGAAAGGCCTTTTTCAAGACGGGCCTCACGAATTATTTTGCTGAAATCCTCAACTATTTCACCATCCATGAGGTCAAAGACATCACGTGTATGTTTTTTTGTTTTAATCACAGGCCGCCCTGAAGCCACTCTTGTAATCTTTCCCGAAGTCTGGTTTCTGATTTCACTTCCGGGCATCTCCAAAGGTGTTCCGAGTTTTGAGCACTTTGGGCAGACCGACATTTTTGCTCCGCCAATAGATACTATAATTGCTTTTCCACGGATTACTTCCCCGCAAACCTCGCATTCTGACATATTAATCGTAAATATCTATATATTGAACTACCCCTATATAACTATTTGAGAGAGCCTATGGCAGACAGCCAGACACATAATTCTGATTCGCGTTCAGAGGAGGATGTCACCAAATATCTTCTTGACAGAATATCGGGTCTTGAAGCCAGAAATCTGGAGCTTAGAGAGGAAATTCGCCAGGTGGAATCCGAAAAACGCTTTATTGAGAGTCAGAAGATACGTTATGAACGGGAGATTCGTAAGCTTAAAAGCGAAGTCGAAAAGCTGAGAAGTCCCCCGTTGATTATAGGCACAATAACCGATATCGCGGGCGAAAACCGGGTTGTAGTTCAGTCCAGCGCAGGCCCTAAATTTATGGTGCGTGCATCAGGTTTTATTGAACCTGAGGATTTAAAGCCGGGTGTAAGATGTACACTCAATCAACAGTCACTTACTGTCGTTGATCTTCTCCCACAGTCTTTTGATTCACAGATATATGGTATGGAAGTTGATGATGCCCCTGATGAAACATATGCTGATATCGGCGGACTTGAAGAGCAGATTACAGAAATAAGAGAAGCTGTCGAACTGCCTTTAACAAGGCCTGAATTATTTAAAAAAGTTGGAATTTCTCCTCCCAGAGGAGTTTTACTCTATGGTCCTCCGGGTACAGGCAAAACACTTCTTGCACGTGCGGTTGCACATGAAACAAATGCAAAGTTCATGAGGGTTGTGGGCTCAGAGCTTGTTCAGAAGTACATTGGTGAGGGTGCAAGGCTTGTCAGAGAATTGTTTGAACTTGCAAAAAGAGATGCTCCTTCTATAATATTTATTGATGAGATTGATGCTATTGGTGCACAACGCTCTGAGAGCATAACCTCCGGCGACCGTGAAGTCCAAAGGACTCTTATGCAGCTTCTGGCAGATCTAGATGGTTTTAAAGATCGCGGTGATGTTAAGATAATTGGCGCAACAAACAGAATTGATATACTTGATCCTGCGCTCTTAAGGCCGGGACGATTTGACAGAATTATTGAAATCCCCCAACCTGACACTGAAGGGCGTGTGTCAATCTTAAAGATTCATACAAAGGCTATGAGTGTTGACAGAAACGTTGATCTGGCAGAGATTGCCGGACTTACAGACGGAATGAAAGGCTCCGATTTAAAGGCAATATGCACTGAAGCCGGAATGTTTGCTATCAGGTCTGAAAGGGAGACTGTAACAGTTGCGGATTTTGTAAAGGCAATAGATAAAGTAGGGATTGATCACAAAAATACTGTCCGTGAAATTCTTGATGGCGCAATGTTCGCCTGAAAATATATTTTTTAGTTTAAACTTTCCCATTCGTTCTTGCTACACCATACTTCAAGAACATATTCCATTGCCTCTTCAAAATCCGGATAATCTTCTTTTGATGAGTGGGATTCTATCCTGCGCACCTCTGCAACAGAGCCGTTTTTGAGTCCTATGAGTTTTGTATATTCCCATGTTTCCCTGAGTTTTTTTTCACGGCTGTAGATTTCAAGTGCAAAAGAATGCGTACAGAAGAGATTAGGAGATACCTCCAGAAGAACATCTGACGTATAGCGGCGTATATACCAGTTTATTTCAGATGCAAGAGAAAGAGCGTTTCCAAGTGTGGCATTCTCTATTATAACACCAAAGTCTGATTTGACAGGCCTGTAAAAACGAAGAATAGTCCTGCTCGTTTCAGAGGAGAGCAGGGTGCCATATAAATCAACACCCTCTTTCTGAATAAAAAGAAGATTCATTATATTAGATGTACATGATATCTTCGTATTTTGTTTTTCTTCTTACCTTAATGGATGCATCAATAAAATTCTGCATTGTGATGAATTTTGCATTATTCCTTACTGCAATCATACCTGCCTCCCGGCATATTGCCTGAATCTCAGCACCTGTTGTATTCTCGGTAAGTTTCAGGAGTTCATCAGGAACAATATCTTTCATATTGAGTTTTGCAGAATGTATTTTTATTATTTCAAGTCGTGCCTTCTCATCCGGAAGTGAGACCTCAAGAATCCTGTCAAATCGTCCCGGCCTTAAGAGAGCAGGATCGAGCATATCAACACGGTTTGTGGCAGCCATAATTCTCACATTGCCGCGGTTGTCAAATCCGTCCATCTCTGCCAAAAGCTGCATAAGAGTCCTCTGAACTTCAGCGCTTCCTGATGTCCCGTCCTGTGTTCTCATGCTGCCTATTGCATCTATTTCATCAATAAATACAATCGAAGGACTTCTCTCACGTGCAAGATCAAAAAGCTCTCTGACCATCTGTGCGCCCTCACCGATAAACTTGTGGACGAGCTCGCTTCCTGACATTCTGATAAATGTCGCCTTAGCCTGATTTGCCACTGCTTTTGCAATGAGGGTCTTTCCTGTTCCCGGGGGTCCGAATAATAGAATACCTTTTGGAGGCTCAACTCCAATTCTTTCAAAGACCTCTGGTCTTGTAAGCGGATATTCTACTGCCTCTCTTACTTCTTCTATCTCTTCTTCAAGACCGCCTATCTGTGCAAATGTAACTGACGGCGATTCTTCAAGCTCCATGCCCCTGACTCTTGAATCAAAGGTGTTATCGATTGTCCTCACAATTGAAAGTGCATTGTTTACTGCAACTTTCATTCCCGGTTTTAAAATGCCTTCCAGAGTCTCTGATGAGTGTGTAATATATTCCTGATTATTTCCCTGCTGACGCAGGTAAACCTCGCCGCTCTCCAGTATGTCGATCACTGCTGCAACAAAGAGTGGTGGACGTTTTAACTGATTATTCTCTTTTTTGAGTTGCGCAGTCTCCTTCTCAAGACGCTCGTTCTCTCTGTTGAGGAATTCGACCTTCATGTTCAGATCTTCAACCTGACTGCATAATTCCTGAATCCGGAGCTTAGACATATCGTTATCATCCGGACTATTGTAGATGGTCTCATCCATGTTACTTTATATCTTATTCTTACAACATTTATTAGATATGTCTTTTACAATTCAGGGCAGAGGAATTTCTAAAGGCCAGGGAAAAGGTGCTTTGCTTAAAAGCAGTGAATCTATCTCTTTTTTATCCGGTGTTGATCCGGAGACAGGAATTATCATCGAAAAAGGCCACCCGCTGGAAGGGAAATCCATAACCGGAAAAGTGCTTGCCTTTCCTTACGGGAAAGGCTCAACAGTCGGTTCATATGTACTTTACGCCCTGAAAAAAAACAATAAAGCTCCATGCGCAATAATCAACGAAGAAGCAGAGACAATAATTGCAGTAGGGGCAATTATTTCTGATATTCCTATGGTAGATATGCCTGAGGAGAATATTTACGGAATTGAAGATGGCACAACTGTCTGTGTTGACGGAGATTCCGGTTTAATTTTTGTGGACTAACTCTTTATTTATACAACCCGTTTTTTGGAGGATACAATAGTGCATTACTTTATTCTTCTCACTGACGAATGCAATTTATGCTGCACGTACTGCCGCGGCAAGATTTTTTCAGTCCCTGATCAATACTATGAAAAATCCGTGATAGATGAGAATCTTCCCTGCGATCTCAGTTTTGATCTGAGAAATCTCTATGATTTCCTTTCAAATGATAATGATGCTGTTCTGACATTTTATGGGGGAGAACCCCTTATAAGGTCTGATTTGATACGGGAAATTATGGACAATGCACCTGTAAAGGATTTTATAATTCATACAAACGCTACACTTCTTCACACTCTTGAACCTGAATATATAAACCGTTTTAAGTCAGTTTTTGTCTCAATAGACGGAGACAGAAATTTAACTGATATGAAAAGGGGTTATGGCACTTATGATCTGATTATGAAAAATCTAAAGTATATCAGACAAAATGGCTACCTCAATGAAATTATCGGAAGGATGACTGTTACAGAGGACACGGACATATTTGAATCAGTGAAATATCTTTCATCAAATTCTGACTTTTCATTTGATGCATTAAACTGGCAGATTGATTCAAATTTCTGGAATGATCTTCATTGCAGAACCGGATTTAAAGATTGGGTAATTAATAGTTATAATCCCGGGATTGAGCGCCTTATGGATTACTGGACTAGTAAAATGAGAGATGAGGGCAAAGTCCTGATGTGGTACCCTTTTGTCGGTACAATGCAGGACATTCTTGTTAAAAGAAAAAAAGCCCTTCTAAGGTGTGGAAGCGGTTTTGAGAATTATAGTATTCTGCAGGACGGGAGCATAGCCCCATGTCCATGCATGGCGGGAATGAAAAACTACTACTGCGGACATATTGATTCTTCTATTCCGTCTTCCCTGAAAAAAATAAGCGTTGCAGGTGACTGTCTGGAATGTGATATAAATGACTTCTGCGGTGGCAGATGTCTTTATTCAAACATCACAATGCCCTGGCCGGCAGAGGGCAGAAAACTTGTTTATGAAACTGTTAAAAATCTAAAGCTGTCTGTTGAAAAAAAGGCTGATGAGGTGCGGGGGATGATTGAAGAAGGCCGCATTTCAATAGACTCTTTTGATTATATAAAATACAACGGCTGTGAGATAATACCATAATAATACAGCCTTAATAATTTTACAATGAGGGTGAACTGGCGATATATAAAACCGGCGAGAAATTCGTATGCTGCGTTATATTCTGCATGTGAAAAAAGCGGTATTACATTAAACCCTGTTGACTTTCCTGAAGATGACATCACCCTTTACAGTCTGAATTCAATAAATGCATCACAATATTTGGATGAAATAAAAAATGCAGACTGTATCACAATAGCCGGAGGCCCTCATCCTTCTGCTCTGCGCGATGAGGTTTTGGAATATGCAGATTATGTGATTGTGGGTGAGGGGGAATACACTCTTCCCGCGCTGATAAGAGCTATAGAAACAAATTCAAATGTTCTTCCTGCAGGTGTTGCAACAAAGAATGAATATAAAAAAAATGACACCTGCGTTTTTCTTGATGCTTATCCTCCTTTTTCAAAGGTAAAAGGATATATTGAGATTTCAAGGGGATGTCCTTTCAGATGTGCTTATTGCCAGACGCCGCATCTTTTTGGGGGAATGATGCGCCACCGCTCTAAAGATGCCATAATACGCGCATCACTGGCTTATACTGATGTAAGATTTTTGACTCCCAATGCGCTTTCATATGGTTCAGACGGGAAAAAACCGGAGTATGGGAAGATCCGAAATCTTCTTGCCGGTTTTGATAAAGAAAAAAATCTGTATCTTGGTACTTTTCCAAGCGAGGTGAGACCTGAATTTGTGACAAAGGAATCTGTTGATATAATATTGGATTACTGCAGCAATAAAAAACTTCATTTTGGAGCCCAGTCCGGAAGCGACCGCATTTTGAAACGTATAAATCGCGGCCACACAACAGATGATGTTTTAAATGCCGTTGATATCTGTAAAGAGAACGGGCTTGTTCCTGTTGTTGATTACATTGTAGGGCTGCCGTTTGAGACTGAGGAGGATCAGATGGAAACAGTTGCACAGATGCGTTGGGTTGCAAAATACGGAAAAGTTCATGCTCATTATTTCACTCCCCTCCCGGGAACTCCTTTATTTAAGATGAGTCCTTCCCCACTGATTCCTGAAGTTGAAAAAACACTTGGAAAACTGTCTCTTGCAGGCCGTGCGACGGGTTCATGGATTGATACAGAGTTAAGGTTTTTTACAAAGAACTAAAATCAATAATGAATGATGAAAGTTCTTCTGCTCACTGATCTGCATGGTCAGTATGGCAAAATGGGTTCATTTCTTGATTTAGAACCTGATATGGTTCTAATATCCGGTGATCTAACTGATATGGGGCCCTGTGAACCTGTCATTCAGATTCTTGAAGAGATAGATGTGCCGTGTTTTGCAATTCCTGGAAATTGTGATCCAAAAGAGATTTTACAAACTCTTGAAGATTCCAGTGCGGTATCATTACACGGTGCCTCAATTGATATCGGTAAGATTACTATTGTCGGAGTAGGAGGTTCAAACCCTACGCCCTTCTGCACTCCTTTTGAGATGAAAGAGGAAGAGATCGAAACAATCCTTAAAAGTGCGGAAGAAAGGGTAAAACCAAACATACACAACATCCTGTTGTGCCATGCGCCGCCCTGTGATACTCTTGATGATGTCGGCGGAAAAAGCGTAGGCAGCAGTTCACTGCGCGATCATATGAAAAAATATGATCTGGTATGCTGTGGGCATATACATGACCAGTCCGGGATAAAAGAGGTTGACGGTACTGTTATTGTGAATCCCGGGCCTGCTTCTGAAGGGCGATGTGCATTAATTACCCTCGGTGATGAACCAAAGGAGATAAGGGTTGAGTTATTAACGGTTTAATTAAGCATAAAAGCTTATGAATGGTTTTTTAAGCAAACGGATGTGAAAACACCTGAGGTGTTTTCTCATTACATTTTTTTTTATTTTAGCATTAAAAAGTTATATCTTATCCTAAATCCTGCTTTTATTTTGAATTATTTTTAAAAAGCTGGGATTCTATTTTTTACTAATGATTCTCTACTGCGATTCTTTATTCTCAAGTATCATTTCAAGATATGATTCAGGAATATTCTCACCTGTGATTCCTATCTCCTGTTTCACTGATTCTATTGTTAAAAGAGCACTTTTTTTATCTTCGGTCAGAACTTCAATTTCAATGAACTCTCCAAGGTCTTTGACATTGTCAAGGGCAATTGTTGTATCCTGGAATAAATATTCTTCTCTTTTTTTATAGACCATACTGCTTTTTTTAAATCCCAGTTTTAAAAGAATACTTTCAAGATTCTCTGTGGAGTCAAAAAAAACGTTGTATTCTTCACGCGCTTTTGCTCCGGTTCCTTTAATCTTTGGTCCTTTATATGTAAGCTCATATTTTGTTCCGTTGTCCCTGATTCTCAAAGCTTCGTCTGTTTTTGCAAAATCCCTGTGGGGTGCATTATAATATGTATCCTTTTGTGTGCTGATTCCAAGAAATTCTGCGTTTTTGCTCACAAGAATCTTTTTTATCTGGTCAATTGAATCTATCTTAATTTTGGCTTCGACTTCAAGCATTCTGCATCACTTATATAGGTAGATTGAACCAACTAATATAGACAGGTGTAATTTTATGGCAATAAAAGAAGGCGATTTTGTCAGGCTGAACTATACCGGTTCAGCAGATGGTAATATTTTTGATACAACCTATGAAGAAGTGGCAAAGAAAAATGACACTTTTTCAGAGGGAAAAAAATACGAGCCAATTGTTATCCGAATCGGGGGTAACCATGTTATCCCGGGACTTGATGAGGATCTTGCAGGAAAAGAGACAGGTACTGAGTACGAAGTTACAATCACTCCGGAAAAAGCATATGGAGAACACGATAGCTCACTTGTAAAATCGGTTCCTGTCAAGGAGTTCAAGGAAAAACCAACTGTTGGTATGCGTGTTTCATCAGAAGGACGCCAGGGTATTATTGTTAATATCATTGGAAAGCGTGCTGTAATTGATTTTAATCACATGCTTGCTGGCAGAACACTTTCTTACAAGTACACAGTTGAGGGAGTGGTTGAAGGGTCACTTGAACAGGCAAAGGCAGTATTCAATCTTTTTGTGAACCGTGAACTTGACATGGAATTAAATGACGGCATTTTAACAATTGTTCTGCCGCCGGGAATTTCATATGATCAGCGCTGGATGATGGGCAAGGGAATGGCAGTTCATCAGGTGTTTGAGTATGTCGATGACATCAAAGAGATCGTTCTAAAAGAATCATTCAAAAAACCTGAAAAACAGGATTTAGAACCTGTTGAAGAAGCAAAAGAGGATTAAAACCTGCCTAAAAATCACTTTGTGATTTTTCATTAAGCAGTTAATGAAATATTAATTTCATAAACGTTTTTAAAAATATCCTTTTTAGGATATTTAACATTCATTCAGAATCTGACGGCTCTTTTGACGGTGGTGTTGTTGAAACCTTCCAGTAAAAGAATCCTGCTCCTGCGATTACAAAAATCAGAAGAAGCACTGCACTAACAATATTTTCAGAGAAATTTGCAGTAATTCCGGTTGCAAATCCGGACATATCTTCTATCAGTCCGAGAATTAATGCCACAATGAAGAATCCGATAACGCCTATAACAACACCAAGAATCAGTGCCGCAATAACCCTGAGAGGATTGTTTTTGATTTTCTCACTCATAATGATAAATACTTATTATCAATGTATTTAAGATTTCACTGTAGAAAAAGAGATTAAATATCTTAGATCTTATATCTCAAAAGTGCTGCAATGCCTCCGAGAGCAGAAAGCTGTTTTCCCGGTTCAAACTCAGTTGAAAGAACGATTATTTCAGAACGCATGTTTTCAGCTTTTTCCAGAAGTTTTGCAACAGAAATATCTCTTATAAGAGTGTCGCATACAAGAATATTTTCAGTCGCACCGAAATCAACAGCAGATTCAACTTCTTTTTTACCGTATGCAGCATTACCTTCGGAAGATATTCTTTTAATAAGTTCTTCCATTGCCAAAACTTCACGTTTGAGCTGGATATCTTCTGTAACTTTTTCAAGAATACCCTGTCCTATGACCTCCTGAACAGCACCTCTTCCGCTTCTTCTGGTATCTGCGGTTATGCACCTCTGTGCGGTATCCCTGTCCTTTGTCCTTATGAAATTCATGAAGTCATCTTTTATAAATCCCGGACCGGCAATAATCAAGGGTCCTGTAGTCTGTGAGATTATTTCCAGAATATCTTCAAAAAACGCCTGCCTGTTGTTTAATCCTTCTCGTTTTCCTGAACCACTAATAACTGATTTTGCAAATTCAGGACCGAATTGTCTCATCCTGTAGACTTCACATTCTCCTTCCTCTATTGTGATTACATGGATCAGCCCTGTTGATGATGATTTGACAGCTCTTTCAACTCTTTCAAGATCAATTCTGCTCCAGTATTGTATGACTGATATTTCATAGCCCGCTTCAACATTAAGAGTATGAAAAAATCCACTATCGGGCCCATACTCAATTATTCCTGATATTCTCAGTCTGTTTGCATTATGGTGAAACTCAACTTTTTCAACTCTTATACCAAGGCGGACAGGTTTTTTCTCTATTTTTTCCGGTCTGGTTTTATCCGTTGCATTTTCAAGACTCCTGAAAGTTGTTGCATAGACAAGACTTCCTGTTGATATGAGGTGTTCAAGATGCCAGAGATCATCGGTGTTTTCAGGAAAAAGTCTGATCTCACCAGAAGATTTCTTTAATTCACCATATTCGGCCTTCATACTTATTCTCCGACAATATCTGAACCACCGGGTGGAACAAATGCAGCGATTTTTTCCGTGTTCAATATATTTTTTAACTCTTTTTGATTTTCGGCAGGTATCATATCTTTAAGTGCTTTTAAAATTTTCCTTGCGGAATCGTTGGGCTCAAATGTACCTGGTTTTAAGACGACATAGTATCTTGCCCTGTTTTTTATTGCAGAAACCGGTCCTCCAATAACTGCAAGTGCAGGTTCATACTGAAGACCAATTGCAACCCCCACAGGTACGTCATGGTAGTATTTTCTCTCGCCCCTGATAACAAATGCACCCCTTGCAACGAACTCTCCTGACTCTGCAGTTTTACTTACCTGCTGACGGTCAGCGGCATATACATCTCCTGAGAAATGGCCTGCTTTCCAGATGTTGGAGTATGATGCTGCAAACTGTGTTACTTCGTCCCAGCATTCTGTCTCTCCTTTGACAATTACTATACTTCCGCCATGTACATCAGCATGGACAAACTTGTCATTTCCTTCCATGTATTTTTTGACTATCTCTTCGTTGGTGCCTGCATCACGTCCCCCTATTACCAAAACCCCGTCGCTTGTATAGAACCATCTGAAACGGTGGTACCATTTTGGTTTAAGGTAAACAAACTCCTTTTTCGGTTCGGGTTTATCTGTTACGACAAATCTTTCCATTGCCCTTAAGGCACCTGTCTTTTTCTTCTTGTATTTTTTTATTTCACTGTAGATGCGGTTTGCATTGGCCTCAATGCTTTCATGAACAAATATTTTTATGATGGTGCTGTTTATTTTAACATCTACTGATGCATCCTGCGGATGAACACCTGATATCATACTTGAAACAGAGTTTTTATTGTTTTTGAGGATCTCTTCAATATCCTGCCATGAATGATTTTTACTCGCGTTGTCAAGAGTCTGAATTATATCTGATATAACCTGATAATTTGAGTATATCAGATCCACTTTGTTCTGAAGATCAGAAATTCTTGATTCAAATCCTATTATGGCCTTTTTTTGTCGGTTTCTAATTATTTCAGCCTTTGAAAGTTTTGGTTTTGTTTTCTCCTGCTCTGTTTCGGGAAGGGGGTAGTAGTTTTCAAGAGCAGTGTTGTAAAGGCTAAATTCTGCTACTGTTTTTTCTCCGGCGAATAAAAAGGGCCAGCACCCGGAATTTGTGATTACTGGCCTTTTACCAGTTTCTGTGCGTCTGATAATATCTCTGAATGCTTCAAGAATTATTTTTGGGTCACCTGATTTTGGGTCTGACTTTTTGCTAAGACCTGTAATCTCACAGAGTTCCTCTGCATAATTTCCACCCATCATAAGACCTGATGCAAGTGTTCTGACAAGGTCCTTTTCTGAATTTATCAGAATATTTTCTACATCCCCAGTAGTAAAAAAATCAGTATTTTCTCCCGGGAATATGTATGTTGCACCTGGTAAAACTTCTCGGTCCTTAAATCTGTGATTTTTAAGAGGATTTATAATTACATAGTTTTCATCACATAATACTGCGTTTCCGTCATCAAAAAGTTCGAATATCAGGTGATACTGTTTCTCGGTTTTACCTATAGTAAAATCAAGGATTCTTTGGATTCCGTACTGTTTTATATCAAGGATTTTTCCACCTGATATGTATTTTCTGAGAAACATCGAATATCCTGATGGATTTTTAGGGGAATCAGGAAGATTTTTGGTGATGTGGGCGCGCCGCCCGCATTCTACAATAAAGCTATATTTCTGGCGGTCATCTCCGTTGAACCTAAAACCAAAAGTATTGATATTATACTGATAAACTTTGCCAATCCACAAAGGAAGGCAGGATTTTAGTTCAAAGAGCATGGCATTAAGATCAATGCCGCTCATCCCTTTTTGTGTTGCCATTATATACCAAACTACATATTGTCTGAAAACCAAAAAATAGTCACTGGTGTCTTAATGACTGAGGGAAATATTTCGGAAGATATCATAGAGCCAAAAGAGGTTAAAAAAACCCCTGAAGATAAGATGAAAGGTCACCGCGAGCGGATGATTCGTACTGCTGTTGCATGTTTTATGGGTATTGCAACAGGAGTTATTGCTTATTTTGTAATAGGTGATCCAACTTCACCTGAAGGTGAGCCTCGGGCAATTCTGGGTCTGCTTTTATTATTGGCAGGAATTGTGTTTCAAAAACATGTGTTTATTGCATTGAGGATTGACTACTCCAAACTTGGAGGAAAAGACTGGTTTTACCAGGGCTTTATGGCATTTGCATTCTGGTTTATATCCTGGACAATCCTCCTTACACTCTGAAAATATTAATACCTGAAAAATGGAAAAAAATAAAAAAATGTCCGGATCCCAAAATTTGATCAGCAGATTAAAAAAGGGATCTGGTTCTGCAAAAAGTAATTTTTTAAGAAGAGTATCTAAAGGCCATGGTGGTCTCATTTTATAATTTCGGGATGATTTTATGCGAATAGCGGTGGTTCATAAGGACAGATGTCATTCAAAAAAATGCGGAAAAGAATGTATAATATACTGTCCGCGTGTAAGAACCGGAGATGAAACGGTAATTATTGGTGAAAATGGAAAAGCCGTTATCTCCGAAGAATTGTGTGTAGGCTGTGGAATTTGTATAAAAAAATGTCCTTTTGATGCAATAGATATTATTACGCTTCCGGAAGAGCTTGAATACCCGACACACCGGTATGGAGCTAATGGTTTTGCCTTATATGGTATGGCAGTACCGATAGAGGGGAAGGTAACTGGTATTCTTGGTGCAAATGGTATTGGAAAGAGTACTGCGGTAAGTATTCTTTCAGGTCAGTTAGTTCCAAATCTGGGACTTACTGATGTTGAAGCGTCCTGGGATGAAATAATGAAGAAATATACCGGTACTGAGCTTCAGGACTACCTACAGAAGATCTCTTCAGGAAGTCTGAAGGTCTCAGTCAAACCCCAGTATATTGATTTCATACCTAAAGTTTTCAGTGGAAAGGTTTCAGACCTTCTTAAATCAACAGATGAAAGAGGCTGCCTTGAAAAATATATAGAAGAATTAAAGCTTGAATCCATTCTTGAAAGGGACGTGCGTAACATATCAGGCGGGGAGCTGCAGCGTGTTGCAATAGCAGCAGCCCTTTGTAGAAAGGCTGATTTCTATTTCCTTGATGAAATAACTCCCTATCTGGATATATACCAGAGAATGGCTGCAGCAAGGATTATAAGGGATATCTCTGAAACGAGCCATGTCATGATTGTTGAGCACGATCTTGCAATTCTTGACATGCTTGCAGACAATGTTCATGTGGCATACGGTAAGCCATCGGTTTTTGGTATCATTACAAAGCCGAAAGGTGTGAGAGTCGGAATAAATCAATACCTTGAAGGGTTCCTGACAGAGGAAAATGTAAGATTCCGGGACTACTCGGTTACGTTTGAAAAACGTGCACATCAGAGAGACAGTGAAAGAGAAATCCTTTATGAATTCCCTTCATTTGAGAAGAGCTATGGGGAATCTTTTCATCTTGAAGTAAAAGGGGGCGATATTAAATCAGGAGAAGTTCTGGGTGTTGTAGGTGCAAATGGTATTGGAAAGAGTACCTTTGCAAAGCTTCTGGCAGGTGTTGAGATACCGGATTCAGGAAAGCTCTCATCAACTGTTAAGGTTGCATTTAAACCACAATATATTAAGACTGATTCAAAGGATACTGTAGAGTTCCTTTTAAGAAGAACCACAAGCAGATTTGATACATCATATTTCTTACATGAGATAATTGAGCCACTTTCTCTTGATAAAATTCTTCAGTCCGGTGTTGATCAGCTGTCCGGAGGAGAATTGCAGCGTGTTGCTATTGCATTATGCCTTGCCCAGGAAGCGGATTTATACATTCTTGATGAACCCAGTGCACATCTTGATGTTGAGCAGCGTGTTAATCTGGCCCGGGTTCTTCGCAGGCATGCAGAGAGTAGCGAATCGGGTGTCCTTGTGATAGACCATGATATCTATGTAATTGATATGATCAGTGAGAGGCTTTTGGTATTTGACGGACAGCCCGGAATCAGTGGCAAGGCTGTAGGACCTTTTGATATGCAGGAAGGAATGAACTATTTCTTAAAAGAGTTAGGTATCACATTCAGAAGGGATAAGAGTGGAAGACCCAGAATAAATAAACCACAAAGCTACCTGGACCGGGAACAGCGTTCATCCGGCGAGTACTACTATGCTGACATAAGTAAATCATAATATTTAACTCTCTAAAAGGAAGAGAGATTATATTATTACAGGGGTTGGAAAATGCCAGGTGAGGAGAGATTAACAGATGCAATCAGATATGATAAGACTGACTCCTTAAAAACCGACCTTTTTTCTTATATTGATGGCAATCCTGAGAAAATTGCCTCAAGTCTTCCTGTTTTTTTTGGTCATGTAATGTCGGCTCTGGACAATGCGTTTCCGGATATTGACAACACTACATATGATGAGTTTATTGATGCGATTGCATATCGCATTATGAAGTCAAACAAAGAGGCAAACCAGATTAATTTTGTCGAAAATGTTGTAAAGAACGCTTTAAGGTGCAAAAGAAAAAAATCGGGAAGATCTACTTTAAAAATTCTTTCCGGCATCAAAATGATGGATCTTGGATTGTATAAGGAAGCAATTGATTATTTTGGTGAATACTGGAAGTACGATGCACGTATAGGAATTTATATCTCATATTGTTACTATTGTCTTGCTGATATTGATATGAAGAAGAAGGGATCGGGTGGTGGAAACCAGACTCCTTCCAGATTTGAATTAAATGCGAGGGAAATTCTTATTGAGCTTGCACGAGTACAGCCTCCTGTCTTACGACTGAAACAACTGGATATAAAGGACAATGAGGTAATGGAGCGTGCCTTTTGGGGTATAATAAAAAAATCTCTGGAATGGTTCCCTAATGAAAAGTGGTTTTTAAAGATTGGCATTCAAAAAGCAAAAAATGATAAAAATGATGAGAAAAGAGAGCAGTTTTTAAATTATGCAATTGACCGTTTTTACAATGATCAGGATTTTTTAAGGGAGAATTTCTACCTGAAACTCGAAAAACGTGATGGCGTTGGTGCTGCAGGTGTTGTAAAACAGATGACACAGCAGAATCAGGACAGCCTTGAGCCATTGTATTATGGAATTAAACTGTCGCTTCTTTCAAACAGTAAAAATTCATACACTGATTTCAGGGAGATAGCGCTTAATAAAGGAATGCCTCATTATCTTGTTCAGCTGTTTGATCTTGCTCTTCTAATAATGAGGGATGAGAAGGGTGATGCTGAAATTCAGTTCAAAGAGCTTAAAAAGAGGTTTAAGTCACTTAACTTTTATCTTGTCGCTATTGATTATCTGATGAAAGATATTTTTTCCGAGGATCTAAACCGCAAAAAAGCTGCAAAAAATGCATTTCTGGATTCACTTGACAAATATGCTGCTCAGGTAATCAAGATTCAGGAATGAATCATTCTTCTATTACTATTTATTGTGCATTAAAAAATCAGAATATCTCTAATGAGATTGTTGGTATATACTCATTCTGGTAGTAATACCCTGCAAAATATTTGTTTATAAACCATAACCTGCCTTCTGCATCAACAAATACCTTTTTTATCTGGTTGTTCATAATTTCCTTTCGTGAAAACGAATCTGTAACTACTCTGTTTTTCCATGCATAAAGACCGAAGTTTGTACCAATTATTAATTTATTCTCAGATGTGGAAGAAAGATCTGTGATATAATCGGATGAATACGAAAGATCTTTTATATTCAGAATATGCACTGAACCATCTTTACCATATGAGACAATGTCAGTTTTATTAAAGAAGTATACTCCTCCAAAATAACTTGAGCGGACTTCTTTCATGTCGTTTACGATATACGGCTCATTAATCCTTTGGAAATATGGGTTTATGGTATCATTGCTTTGAAGTATATACTGACCCTGATTTGCAGATGCAAGAACAAGAGTTCCTGTTGAATAATCTACTGCCATACTTGTTATCCTGTTTGCCATAAGGCCTGTTTTTTCAGATGGCTGAAACCATTTCCACTCCCCGTTCTGGTAACAATAAATCCCTGAATCTCCTGTAGAAACCCACATCTGATCTCCCAGAGACTGTAGGTCGTTTATAGAATAACTTATAAGGGTTCTCTGGGGGGGCTTTAAGGTAACAGGAATTGTATAACCGTCGTATATCTGTATTCCGTCACTATAACCAAGCCATAGGTTGTTTTCACTGTCATACTCGACACATGTTATATAATTCTCCAGAGGTATTCCTTCAAGATATCCTCTTTTGTCTTTTGCCTTTGGGTGATAAATAGTCCAGAGGCCGTCTTTAAAAACTGATAATCCATTGGATGTTGCAAAAACAACACTTTCATCAGGTCCGTTTGTAATATCCAGCACATCTGCTGTACTGATAGAATTATCTCCCGAACCAGGCCAGTAAATTGAAATTTCTGCTGATGCCGGAGATAATAAAAAAAGAGAAATAAGAAGCAAAATCAGATTTCTATGCATGTTCCATCTGCCCGCCTGATTGTTATAATACCATTATTTGAAGGATTATATGTAATTGAGCGTCCGGAATTACCACCGACATCTTCAGCTGCAAGGGTTATATGACACTTTTCAAGTGCAATTTTTATAGCTTCAACATTTCTGCCGCCGATGTCCAGATTGCCTTTGAATTGTTTGAACATGCTTGATCCCCCTGCAATTTTTGCAACAATGTCTCTTTTATTACTTCCCTGCCCGACAAGTTCGTTGAAAAGAACAGGTATGGCTGTATCTGCGAATTTTCCGGGTCTGTCTGTTTTGCCGTTGCTGTCAGGAAGCATTACATGTGCAACTCCTCCTTTAGCTTTTTTGTTGTCATGCAGAACAACTGCTACACATGAACCAAGACCTATTGATGTCATATGAAAACTGCCAACGTGGTACTCGCCGATTCCCACATTAACAGCCTTTTCTCCCGTGGGATTTTCAGCCATTTTGTTTCCGAAAGATTATATTTAATCCTTTATGCTGACCAGTTTATCAAGAAGGTCGAGAATCTCGCCAAGTGTATCATCATAAGGAAGCATGACAATTGTACTTTCTATATCATGCAGACTTGATGTAAGTTCAGTTCTGAATAGAATTATTTCATTGATATCTCCTGCAATCATGGAGACCACATTTGCAAAAGCTGCATGAGCCATATCAATTGCAATTGCCGGCGGTGAAGGAAGCATAACTATACCGAGCAGGGTTGCGGTAGCATCAAGAAACTGGGAGACCATTATATTTCCAACTTCTAAGAGAGCGCTTTCATCCATCTCGTTAAACTCACGTTCCATATCTGTTGAGCCAAGCATTGTGTTTGTCAGTCTGATAGCTGAACTTTTTGGAAGATGTAAGACTACATATCCGCCCGGATGAAGTTCTCCCTGAATTTCAAATACTACAAGAGCTGAAATTTCATCTCCAAAGTAATCTGATATGTCTGCTATATCAATAACAAGTGCTTCGGGAACTGTCATGTCAATCTCACACATCAGCATTGTGGAAAGAGACGTAGCTGCATGTGAAGCACCGATATTTCCAAGCTCTTTCATTGCATCAAGTTGTTTTGCGTTTAACTCCATTTTTTAAAACTCCTTCATTATTAATGTATTATCATTGTATTCACATCAAGAATAGGCACAACATCTCCATCACCGGGGATTGTTACACCGCTCACTCCGGGGCAGTTGCCTATGATATTGCTCACAGGCTTTACAACTACTTCCTGCTGGCCTTCAACTATATCTACAGGAATACAGCATTTTGTTCCTTTGTACTGGACGATCACGACAATTCCGTTCTCTATTACCGGGCCGAACATCTGATCAAGTCTGTTTATCTGCAAAACTTCATCCCTGAGAAGAATGCCCTCGCTTTTTCCAATATGGGTTACTTTATTGAAATCAATTTTTGCAACCTCAACTACCGTATTAATAGGTATTGCGCATCTCTTTTCATTAATTCTTACCATCATAACTTCAATGATTGCCATTGTAGGCGGCAGGGTAAGTGTAAATTTTGTTCCTTTTCCTTCAACTGAATCAACCTTTATTGACCCTTTTAGTGATTCAATTGCGCTTTTTACAACATCCAGTCCAACACCTCTTCCGCTGATGTCTGTTATTACATCCGCAGTTGAGAACCCTGCCTGGAAGAGGAAGTTGGGAATATCTTCTTCCGGATATCCTGCAGCATCCTCTTTTGATATAAGACCTCTTTTTATTGCAATTTCCAAAACTTTCTTACGGTTTATTCCGCCACCATCATCTGAGAGCTCAATTATGACATTACCCTGTTCTCTCTTGGCAGAAAGCTGGAGAATGCCCTTTCCCGGTTTTCCTGCTGCTACTCTCTGGTCAGGAGTTTCGATACCGTGATTTACACCGTTTCTGATAAGATGAAGAAGAGGATCTCCCAGGTTGTCAATGACACTTCTGTCAAGTTCGGTCTCGCCTCCGGTCATGATGAATTCAACCTCTTTTCCGTCATGATGAGCTACATCCCTGACTACGCGGGGAAAGCGGTTAAATATCTGATTAAGAGGAATCATTCTGATATACATCATCAGATTCTGAAGATCTGAGATTGAACGGCTGACCATATTTAAAGCCTCATCCATCTCTTTAATCTGATACTCTTTTGCAATCTGTTTGAGTCTTCCACCGTTAATTACAAGGTCCTCGACAAGGTTCATCATCTGATCCAGCCGGGTAATATCAACTCTTATATTTTTGACCTCTTTCTTCCTGGCAGAATCTCCGTTTTTATCCTTTCTTAGCTTTTTTCCCTCTTCTTCATCAGACGATTCTTCATTTAATTCAGGGGCGGATTCGGAAATAATATCAGGTTTGGATTCTTCAGAAACATTGGATGAATTATCAGTTATTTCAGGTAATCTGGAAGAAGAAATAATTTGTACTTCTTTCATATCAGTGCCTGATGATGCTTTTATCAGATCGCTCTCCGGTGAATCGCTGGAGATTACAACTTCAAAATAATCATCTATTTCTCCTGCATCTATCTGTTCAGCAGTGGGTGTTGATGAAATAATTGTACCAAGCTTTTCAAGGTTTTGCAGTACTATCATAGCCCTGATATCCTTCATTGTAGATTCCGGGGATATCGATATTTTCAGAGTATATACAGGTGAAGTTGTTGTGAAACCTTCTCCCGGAGATTCTATTTCAATACTGGAGATATCTGTAACAGAAGCTGCGTTTCTTAATGCCTCCTCTCCTGAATCGCTTTCAATTATAATCTCTAGGGAATCGTTTATTATTCCTTCATCAAGCTCTTCAGCTGAAGGGCTGCTGGAGATAATATTCCCTATATCTTCAAGATTTTGTAGGACAATTAAAGCTCTTACATCTTTCATCCCGCATTCAGGGATAAAAGTAACTGTGATCTTATATCGAGTTATATCAGAGGATGTTGTTGCTTCATAGGTTTCAGGGATCTCTTCCCTTGAAACCTCTTTTTCATCAGGATCTATCTGTTCATCAAGGATAGCCTGAGCCGAGTCTTTGGCTTGTGTATTTTTTAATTTTGAGGTGTCTGAATCTGAAGTACCCTTCTTTCCGGTCTCCTCAATTTTTTGAAGTTCGGCAATTAAATCTCCTGATTCTATTCCTGAACTGTCGCCACCGTTTTCAATATCCTCTATCATCTCTTCAATTCTGTCTGTGCATGCAAGGAGCTGGTCAGTTAATTCAGGTGAAATGTCTATTTCGCCGCTTCTTATTGAGTGGAATACATTTTCCATCATGTGACAAAGGTGTTCCATCTCGGAATAGCCCATTGATGCGGACATTCCTTTAAGAGTATGTGCAGAACGGAAAATTTCATCTATTGCTGCATCATCTGAACCTTCCTCAAGAATTAGGATGTTATTTACAATATTCTCATGATTCTCGACAGATTCTGCAACAAAAAGTTTTCTGTAGGATTCCTCATCAGACATATATCATCACTTCGCTTCGGAAACAGATCTCATAAGATCTCTTGGTATTGATTTCAGTGGCAGAACTTTGTCTACGCAGTTGCGTTCAAGAGCCGAGCGTGCCATCCCATATACAAGACAGTCTTCTTCTCTTACAACAAGGGTCCTTCCACCTGCACTTTTTATTGCAGCCATACCTTCTCCGCCATCACTGCCCATACCGCTTAGTATTGCAGCAACAATTCTGTTGCCATAAACTTTTGCTGCAGAAGAGAATGTCTTGTCCACTGCCGGTCTGACTGCATGAACAGGGGGGGACTTTGAAAGAGTTATTTTTCCTCCAATCTTGCCTGAATCATCAAGAGTTGCTGAGATTATCGAATGAAAACCTCCTTTTGATACAAATACCATCCCCTTTTTAAGAATGTCTCCATTCTCAGTTTCTTTAACTTCAAGAGGTGTTATTCTGTTAAGTCTCTGGGCAAGTGAGGCGGTAAATCCCGCAGGCATGTGCTGCGTTATCACTATTGCGGCATTAATTTCCGGTTTTAGTGAAGATATGATGGAGTCCAGCATGGGTGGTCCTCCTGCCGATGATCCAATTAAGACAAGATTTTCAGCTGCAATATTTCCAACTTTTGCTTTTTTCTGAACAGATGGTATTGTGACCAGATGCTTTATTTTTGTAATGAGTTCTGATTCTATACCCCTTATCTTTCCAAGATTTCTTGGCTTTAGCATAAAGTCATCTGCACCAAGGTCAAAAGCCTTTTTTGTCAGTTCTGCGTCTTTTGATGTCAGAGTGCTTAACATTAAAATTTTGGGTGGATTTTCACATGAGTGCATATGTTCCAGCATCTCTATGCCGTCCATATTAGGCATCTGAATATCAAGTGTGATGACATCCGGAGATAGCTCTTCAATTTTTTTTAAAGCCTTTATACCATCTTCTGCAGTCCCAACTATCTCTATAGAGGGATCTTTTTTCAGAATATCGATAAGTACCGTACGCATAAATACGGAGTCATCTACAACCAGAACTCTAATCATTTTTTAAGAACTTAAGACATTGTTTACTTCTTCTAAAACTTTTGGTGCCTGGAATGGTTTTACAATATACCCCTTTGCTCCGGTTTTTATTGCAAGTTTAACCATTTGTTCTTGGCCCACGGCAGTACACATAACAATTTTGGCATTCGGGTCTGCAGCCATTATTGCCTTTAGTGCCTCAATTCCGTTCATCTTTGGCATTACTACGTCCATAGTAACAAGGTCTGGTTTCAGTGCCTTGTACTTCTCAACGGCATCTTCACCGTTTTCTGCTTCTCCTACAATGTCATGTGAACCCGAGAATAAAATATTTTTCAGGAGAGTTCTCATAAACATTGTATCGTCTACAACAAGGATCCTTCCCATTGTGAATCATTACTACTTCTTATATGAATCCTATTAAGGCTATCGAATGTATTAGAGAAGAGATCCTTTATTCAGACATAATAAATAAAAAAACAATCTATCTAATCTTATTAGATTTATGAAATGTGATTCATCGTTAGAATAGTTATAAATCTGATTTAATCGGTATTTTATTAAAAAAATTATTATTGATCAGGTTTTTACAGATTCATTTACGAATCTGACACCTTTTGTTGTCAGTTTTACTTCTCTTCTTGTCATTACAACTTCAACAAGCCCTTTTTCAATTAATTTGTCATATATTGACTCAATTTTTTTGTTTGATATACTTATCATATTTTCAATTGCATGTGTATCCATTCCGCTGTAAACGAGCATTGCGACCTGCGCTGACATGTCATCAAGTTCTCCTGACAAAACATCAAGATCTTTTGTGGTGTCTTTTAGGTAATTGAAAAGTATCTGAAGTGTTGTTAAAGGACAAAGAACAAAACTTGTTATTACTTCTTCATTTTCTATATGACTTATCTGGACAACCTCATTCTCCCTGCCCTGAACTTCTCTTTTCGTAAGTTCAATTCCTGATACTTCATCCAGTGGAATGCATATCTGCTTTTCCTTGCTTACAAACCAGATTCCAGTTTTAAGAACAGCTATTGCACCTTTCTCCCATTTTGCATCTTTAACCATCACCCCTCCTCTTATTGCAGGTGACATGAAATATGCAGTAAGTCTGTATGCTGTGCATCCCATGATAATTGCACGCTTTAAGAGTTGCAGGACTTTCGGAACTGAAGCAAGTTTTATTGTTTCGCTTTTTTTTGTGCTTATTATCAGAATATTTTTTTTCTCTTCGAGATCATCAATTGCTTTAATTTTTATTTCAGCTGAAACAGGTTCCGGTATCACAATTTTTTCTTCATCAAGATCAATCTTTAATGAAACCCATTCCCCTCCATGTTCAAGCTTTACCGGCAGCTGTGTCATATCAAACAAGACCTCTTTTAATATAGGTTCTAGTCATTTATATCCCCTTCATCACTAATTTCATTTTTCTCTTTTACCTGCTCTTTTTCAATTCCAAATTGTTCGAGGATATCTTCAAGATCTCCTACAAGCTCTTCACTGCTGATATTTGTATCTTTCAGATCACGGACAAGGCTGGTTTCCTGTACAGATACTACTTTTTTTGTATCTGATTTAAGCATTGCAAAGAGATCGTCATCATCTGTATCTTCTCCGAGCGAAAGAGACATCGGATTATCATACAGATTATCGACGGATTCGGATATGCCTTTTGTCTGAGTCCATTCCTTTGGGGGTGCGGAGAGTATATCTTCTTCTTCAGGAGGTGTAATCTCAGGCTCTGCAGGCTCTTCCTCTGCGCTGCCTATCTCCATATCATCAATTGAATCCTCCTCACCAATATCTATATCATCCCCCGTTTCGAGTTCATCCAGATCAATCTCTTCCAGATCTCCGAAGTCCTCTCCGTCAAAATCAAGACCTGAAATATCCCCGTCCAGTTCGTTAATATCTCCCAGACCCTTTTCTGAAATTTCAGCACCTTCTTTTTCCTCTTCATTGGAAGGTGCTGTTGGAAATTCTTCATCGTCAAGTTCCAGTTCAATTCCCTCTTTTGCAAGAATATCAGCAATTGTTGAATCAGAGATCTCCTCTTCAAAAGCTCCCATCATTGCATCCCCGGAGACTTGGGATACGTCTTCTTCTTCAAGACCTAGATCAAAACTGTCGAAATCGGAGAATTCGCTCTCCCCTGCACCTGTTTCAGCTGCAGGTCCTTTTTCCTCATTCAGAGTCTTATCGAGAAGTTCATCAATTTTTTTGGTTTTGGAATCCGCAGCTTTTCGATTGCTTAGGAATCCAAAGATGCCTGAAAGAAAAGATTTCTTTGATGAACTATCCTGTGAATCATCTTTTTTTGTATCTTCGGTTTTTGCTTTATCCTTCTCTTCTTTTTTAATCTTCTCTTTTTCGGGTTTTTTTGGGTTTTTAGTTTTTTTCAGGTTTACGGGCTTGTTTAGTCTGGCTTTTAAACCTGATATTATCTCCTTTACTTCATCAAAGGATATCATGTTTAAGGCAAAAAGCATTACAAGGCCGATTACGGCGGCAATAAGAATAATGGCAACAGGACTCAGGTCCATAAAAGTGACTGCCGACCCTGCAAGAATGATGGTCAGCATCATAATTAGTCTTCTTCGGGAGTTGCCTTCTTCTGCCATTATAATGCCTCAAAACCCGGTATGGAGAACATAATGTTCACAAAAATCGGAGTTGCTATATATACTATTCCGGTCAAAGCTAATAAAATACTACCGAAAAAGTAGATCATATAGCGATCTCCTCCTTTTACAATTCTTCCTGCAATTATATTTGCCACTGTCATAATCATGATCGTAATTATGAAATAAGTCCGCATTTTGTCTTCAGGGAAATTTGAAAAGATGTCAATTGTCATTCCCCCCCCCATTCCTCCTGTTGTGCCTGAACTCAGCGCTGCTGCTGTCTCATCAAATGTTGTCATAACACCTTTTATCGCAGATGCCATTTTAAGAAGAATATAGAATAAAAAAGCGAAAATGCTTATCATAGCCACATGCATTGGTATTAAAAGAACAATGAATCCCATTGCAAGCATTTCTCTTTTCTGCCTGAGAAGTGTCTGTTCAAGCATGGATGTGGCAACAATTCGTGAGACTTCGGCAGGTGCCGCACCAAGTTCAATAGAATCCTTGAATATACTTAGATATTTATATATCAGATTGCTTCCAGTGTCCTGAACAAATTTCAGCCAGACCAGGCCCTCATCCAGACCTATGTTCATTTTTGAGTATACTGAATCTATGTATTTTCCAAGTACAAGAAGAGATTTTCTGTCTACCTTTGCCAGGGCAGGTGTGACAGTCATACCGAGGCCTCCCATAATTGATCCCAGCCCGCGTATAAATACTGCAAAGTCCTCATCGCGTGCGATTATATTGGAATCATCACGCCATCCGAATATTCCAAGCGGTGCGAGAAGAACACCAAAAAATATACAGATGAAACCAAAATTAATTCCGGCAATATACATTAAAAGGCATGCTATAAGTGCAACAGGAACAATGACAATCTCAAATTTACGTACAATATTTTGCTCATAGCTTCCGCCAGACGGGAGATTGTGACATTTTTGATCGTCAGGAATTGATTTGTACATCGTAATTATTCCAAATGCAGATACGCCAAGTGTTAAAAAATAAGATGAATTCAATGTTGCGTCCAGATCATCCGGGGCATAAATGGCTACAGATACCATTATGATAATGCCTACAATTGCTGCCGAAAGCATAAGAGCGATATATGCATCACCCCATTTTTTCAGCATCTCTATGCCCTGTTCAAAATTATTTCTGTATACATTTCGGACAGTTCCGAGCTCTTCCTGTAAGAATTCATCATCCGGAACACCTGATTCAATGGAATTTCCAAAACGGTTTAAAAGACTTTGAACCAGCTCGTTTCTGGTTCTTTCAGCAACCATCCGAAGACCTTCGGCATAACTGTAATTCCATCTTTTGACAAAGCATTCCACTCTTTTCATGTACTTGGTCGGGATGTATTCCCTTCTTTCTGCGGTGTATGCAAAAATTTCAGGTCTTGATACATTTGCACTCGTCAGAGATGCCATGTATGTTACCATGAATAAAAGGTCATTTCCCATTTTTTTGTTTTCGTCGATATCAAGCAGTCTGCCTCTTATTTCTTTAAAGGTATCCTCAAAAGGAATTTTACCTCCGTTTCTCTCTCTGATGCTTTCTATCTGACTTTCAAACATAAAATGCGCCTAAAATTCTATTTTAATCAAGCCCTGTTTTTTTATCTTTGTCATCATGTGATACAGATCCCAAAAAGCCGTGTATCCGGCTTTGTGAAGTCTTTGCAAGATTTTTGCACGTTTTTCAACCTCAAAGTACATCTCGGATTTTTTATGATCCGGTATGCCAAGAAGGGTTCCTATTTTGGATTCAAGAAGATAACTGCTTCCTCTTCCCGGGAAGTCAAATTCATCTGTAATTGGATTCCATACAAATATAGCAACAAAAGAAAATCCGCCTGATTCCGGATCATATCCAACAAGTTCATTTATACTGAGCATACGCCTTACAGTCCCGCCCTCGGGCCTTCTTACAGCACTCTGGATAATTACAAGATTTAAGTTATCCACATGTGTCATTGGGATATTAATTGGATCACTGCAAAGACGCTGGATAAGTTTCTCAACCGATGAAGCGTGGAATGTACTCATAACCGGATGGCCTGTCTGCATTGCACCAAAAGCTACAGCACCTTCTGAACCACGGATTTCACCCACCAGAATGTAGTTTGGACGTTGACGGAGTGCAGCTCTTAAGAGATCAAACATTGTAATATCTCCGCCCTCACCTTCACCTTTTCCTTTTCCTTTTGATACCTGTCTTGTCCAGTTTTTATGCGGGACTGTAAGTTCGGGAGTATCCTCTATTGTGACTATTTTTCCTTCCGGTGCAATGAAAGTTGTCAGAGCATTCAGACTTGTGGTTTTCCCGCTGGCAGTTTCTCCGCTCATAAAAAGCGACATTCCAAACTCAATACATATCCACAGGTATGCTGCGACCAGGTAATCACATGTCTTCCATTCAATAAGCATTAGTATACTTGGAGGATCTTCTGCAAACTTACGTATTGTAAAGTTGCTTCCGTGTTTTGAAATCTCTGTACCATATACAATATTTATACGCGATCCGTCAGGGAGTGTTGCATCAACAATCGGATTTCTGTAAGTTATCGGCCTTTTAATCCGTTCTGCCATTTTGATAACAAAATCATCAATCTCTTCAGAATATTTGAATTCAACTGCTGATTTAAGTCCGCTGAATATTTTATGCTCTACAAAAATCGGACCTACTCCATCGCAAGTAATATCTTCATTGTAGGGGTCAGCAAGAAAAGGATTTAATATACCCATCTCTACTTTATCACGTATAAGCAGGTATTCTATTGAACGGTATTCTCCCATTGTGAGAATTACCTTTCCGTCAGCTGTCTGTGCAATATTTTTGCCGGCAAGTTGTGAAGTCTCTTTTTGTGCGGTGAAATCAGTGTTTAAAAAGTCAACTAATTTATCCTTAATACTCTTTTTATTCTCTTCAGAACTGCCTGATAATGCTTCATAAGATTCTTCAGGCTTTTTTATGTAAACTACTTCTTTTAGTACCCGCCTTAAGACGTCTTTTCTTTCTTCTTCTGTAATTGGATCTTCTTCTAAAACATCAATTAAATCGATAAGCTTCTTCTCAATAAGAGGCATTGCTTCTGATACAGAATGAAGAAATGAGGGTTCTATGGGGATATAATAATTTCTTACATCATCCTGGTCAGGGAATATATGGATAAATGTAAATTCATTTACAGGATAGATTACATTTGGATTTTCCATGCTTTTTAGATCTCTTTTAAGTTCTGAGAAAAAAAGGGGTATCCCGTAAAGGTTTACCGGAAACATCTGAAGATACTCCAGAAGATGTGGACTTTGTGCTACGTATTCCTTTGCGTTTGCAGGAAGCATTCTGTAAAGTGCGGAAGACTCATAGTCTGAATAGAAGTCTTCCTCATCATCAACTTCTTCCGGTTGAAATGGCAGATTTATGTTAGCACTAAGTGAAGTCATTTTTTCCTCTATACTCTGGCAGTCGACATTGGAATTATCTTCATTCCATAACCGGGATGCACTTCAAATGAAATTACATTACCTGTAGTTTTTCTTGCACCTCTTACCTTAATAACCTCCATTACCATTACGTATTTGTCTCCCACAAGAGCCTTTTTCATGAATAAATGGGCATCACATATTGATCTTATTCTGACCAGGGTATCTTCCTCAAATGCATATGTATGTAGTGTAACAAGTATAGTCTTTCCATGATCTACAAGATTTTTGCAGTTTGAAAGGAATGAAAGGAGATCATTTTGTGAGGTTGACTCTGTAAGAAGTGTCAGTGAATCTATCACAATTACTTCGGCCTTGCTTGATTCAATTTTTGCTATGATTCTTTTTAAGATACCATTCATCTCATCCTCTCCCCAGTCAAACCCGATAGTATGCATTGGAAATATCTTCAGATATCCCCATGCATAATAGTCGGATATATCAAGACTCATTGATTCCATCTGGGTAAGAAAACTTTTTGCTGTATTTTCCGAAGAGAACAGTTCAACATTAAGGCCTCCTTTCATGGCCCCCCAGATGATCTGTTGTGTCATTACACTTTTTCCCGTATCATTTTCCCCTTCAATTAGAGTCAGGGACTCTAAGGGGAGACCATCTGCAAGTTTTTTGTCAATCTCATTATTTCCTGTAGAAAGTATTTTTCTGTCGCTTCCTCCTATCAGATCGCCAAGATCCCTGCCTTCTCTGCTCATTATTGTAACCTCATTTGTTGATATTGTTGGAAAACCAGGGTTTTTATCATGTATATGCTGATGCTGATACTCCATTGGATGTTGTTATCTGTACCCATAAAGGGTAAAAACCCGGATATTTTATTGAAACATTCATGACCTCCTGCGGGTCTAAAAGTCCGGGATTTATTATATCAGGCTCTATTGATACTATATACCATTCCCCGATATTGTTTCCCATCTGGTAGTGCAGAGGAAAACTACCTGTAATATTTCCTGTATATACATCCCAGTATTTGAATTCTGATATTGCTACATTGCCATCATTTATGAGTTCGGTATATAGTGTTGATGAAGAAAAATCCAGTGATGTATTGGTTATGCTAATTGAAGTTCGCACTCGTTGCTCCTGCTGATTTAAATTATCCTGTTGTGCATATGAGACGATTTCTGCTGTAGTCAGTACTGCTGTAACAAGGAAGTATGATGTAATTATCAAAAGAATTAGTGCAAATGCTGTTGCTATTACTGTTGCGCTTCCCATTTAACCACTCGTTGTAAATGTCTGCGAGATGCTCACACCATTTGGGAGGGCAAAACTGAAGTATACATAATTTCCTGAACCTGAGGGAATAGATGTACTTTCTACTGTAATTTCAAGTGTTTCACGTGGATCCCAGTAGCTGTTTTCATCAGTCTGTATTATTCTGTAGCTCCATTCATTGTTGTCAAGAGAACCTGACAGATCAAGTGTTGCAATACTGAAATCACCTTCTGCACCTATAAAAAGATCAGACATATTGATTGAATTTGTTCCTATTCTTGCAGAGCCGATATTTTTTATCCAGATCTTTGCGTCTGGAGAATTTGCAAATGTATTTATTATTTTGATATCTGTTCTGAGACGTTCATCTGCTGAACTTGATGATTCTGAAAAAGTCGATGAGGCCTGATATATTATTGGGAAAAACGCATTTACCAGTACTGCTGCGGCAACGATTGCCGTAATAAGGAATATGGCTGTTGCAAATGTTTCACTGGACATAATGACTATTTATTATACATTTTCAAGCATATTTATCCAGTCTTCTTCGGAAGTATTATCGCTGGTCTGCCTCTTTGAGGTTTCTTTATCATGGACATTTCTTTTGTCCATCATGACTTCTATCATTTCCCTATCTAATGATGAGTCCTCAGGAGATAAAATTCTGTTTAATACATATAATTCTGAGACAAACTCTTCAGAACTGATCTCGTGTGAATCACCTATTGATTCCGGCATTAACTTGGAGATCTCCTTTACCTGGCTGCATGCATCTTCTGTAACATAGCCCATTGTCCGGTAAGACTCTATCATTATTAGAAGTCTGTCATGGCCATATTTTTTAACCATTCTGCTAACCCATTCAAAAAGTCTGTTAAGCTTATGAAGTTTTGGACGGTCTGCCGGTTTTGTTTCCTCAGGGATATCCTTTGAACTTTTTTCGATATCTTCTATCTGTCTCTTAAGAAGATAGAGGGCATCTTTGCTCTGAATATTTCCGGGATATCGTCCGGTTAAGTATTCATTATTTATATTAGGATCTGGCATGTAAGACTGGATCTGGTTCTCGGCATATCTTTCTTCTGAGTGTCTTTCTGTCGCGGTTGGTTTATTTTGAATTTCTTCTATGTTTTCGGTTATTGGTTTCTTTTCCTCCTCTTTATTTTTTACAGGAGGAAGTTCTGCCTGCTGCAAAGTGGCAGCTACAATAAATGGGTTTTCTGTCTCGTTTAGTCTTTCTCTTAAGTCAATAAGCAGTTTTTTTACGGATTTTTTAAGAAGATCTACTTCGTCCTGAAGATTCTGCAGCTTCACATCCGGATCATCGGCCGATGATGTACTGATTATATGGTCAACCTGCGACTGGTTAATAGCCATTAGTATATTAATTTATCTCAGGGTATTTAAATTATTGGCATAAAATCGCAAGTTTTAAGCAGTTGTAGTAATAAAAAATGGGAATTTTAAAAATTTTTAAGTAGGGCTTATGCCTGTTATGTTCTGAAAATAATTAATAGAGAATATTTATTTTTTCAATTTTTGCCGGAGCCTGTCTTTTAATTCCGTATGATGCACCTGTTGCCGGCCGGATCTCGAGATTAAATTCCTGGTATCTTCCAACTTCTGCATCAGTTCCTAATTGCACATATATTGTAAACTGTTCCTGGTTTTCAAGAAGTGCTCCGTAATTATTTCCTACAGGATTTGCGATATCAATTATTCCCCATTCATCATCATTTATTGTACTCTTATCTACTACGACATCTGATGAAGTACTGCTGATTGCTGTTACATTGGCAATCTTTGTGACAATATCAGCTGTTGAAAAGGTTATTGTTGTTGATGAAAAGTCAACCGGAGTTCCTCCTGCTGTAAGACCAACCACAAATCTTAATGCATCAATTTTTGCATCAGTTCCGCCGACTGTTGTACTGTTTCCATAGACATCTCCAAGTATTTCAATGCTTGATGATGCCTGATCTACACTTGTATATACGACTTCCTGCGACTTTTGTGTCGTAAAAAAGCCTGCACCAAGCACTACGTATGAGAAAACAGCTGCAACGACAACAAATGCTATCAGGACAATTGCGGCTTCAAGACCAGTAAAACCCTCGTTTTTATTGAATCTGATCATAATTAATCCTGGAAAAAAAAATTAGTATAGGATGTTCACTTTTTCAATCTTTGCAGGTGCTGTACGCTTAATTGCATATGATGCACCAACCGGTGGTTTTATCTCAAGACTGAATGCCTCATTTGCGGCTACTGAAACTGAGTCAAGCTTTGAATAGATTGTGAACTGTTCCTGATTTTCAAGAAGTGATCCATAGTCACCGTTGCTGTTTGATATGTCAATGATACCCCATGTATAAGTGGGCATTGCAAGCATTTCAGCCAGTGTGTTTACTACATCACTTGAAGAACTTGATATTTTTGTTGAGTTTGAAAGATCTTTTATTGCTGTTGTGTTTGTAAACACAAGGTTGGTGTTTGAAAAATCAACAGATGATCCTCCTGCTGTAAGGCCAACTACAAATCTGATTCCATCGATGTTTGCACTGGCAGCACCTGTACTGTTTCCGTAAACATCACCAAGAACCTCAAGACTTGAAGATGCCATATCAACACTTGAGTAGACTACTTCTTGAGACTTCTGTGTTGTGAAGAAACCTGCTCCTAATACTACGTATGAGAAAACAGCTGCTACAACAACGAATGCAATCAGGACAATTGCAGCCTCAAGACCTGTGAAACCTTCTTCTGATTTAAATAATTTAACCATCTTTTCCATCTCCTTAGCTTAGTATAGGGTGTTTACTCCTGAAATTTTTGCAGGTGATGTTCGTGTGATTGTATAGGATGTACCTACTGCCGGACGAAGGTCCAGGTGGAACTCCTGATTTGTAGTAATCTGATCTATTGGATTTGCCACAATTGTGAACTGCTCCTGGTTTTCAAGAAGTAAATCTGTAGCATCTGAGTTCTTAACAAGAACAACTGCCCATTTTCCTGCGGTTATAGCTGTATCAGGATCGCTGTAAGCAGTGTCTGACTGCAGACTTAATTTTGATACATTGCTTGCATCACTGTAAGTGATTGTTGTCTGTCCAAAGTCGACTGCTGATCCTCCTGCTGTAAGTCCTACTGTGAAACGAACAGTGTCAATGTATGTTGATGATGCACCGCTGTCTCCAATACCATAAACATCTCCAAGAATCTCGACACTTGAACTTGCCTGATCTACACTTGTATAGATAACTTCCTGAGACTTCTGTGTTGTGAAGAAACCTGCTCCCAATACTACGTATGAGAAAACGGCTGCCACAACAACGAATGCAATTAATACAATTGCAGCCTCAAGACCTGTGAAACCTTCTTCTTTATTTATTTTCATCATTACTATTCCTCCTGTTTTATTTTTTGCTTAGCATTCCTTTTTGAAGATACTATTGGATCCCTCCAATATCTATCAGTAGTTATTAACGAAGCCATTATTTAAAAGTTTTTTGCATATAATGTCTTTTTATGGCTTCTGCGGCCTGTTTTAGGGCAGTGTTTAGGAATTATATTTTCCAAAAACCAAAAAAGGGTATTATTTATTTCCCCACATATTTATTATTTTAAAAACTTCGCAGAAACAGCAGTCTGTAATTATTTTCTATATGTGTTATAAAAATAAAATATATTTGGGTCTTTTTTTCGATAAAAAAATCATGTAATTACTTTGATAGCCTATTTTTGTTTTTTTTAATTTAGGGATTAGTGAAATAAAATTTCCTCTGATTATTATAATGGCTGGATTTATAATAAAAACGGATTCACGGGTTGAGAAAAATAATTAATGTTGATTTTTCTGGAAGTAAAATTAGTATTTTGATCAAGAGGTTCCTTTGAATGTCAGTTAATGACACCTCATTATATATTTTTCATGCACTTGGCTGTTTTAGAAGTGGATGTAACTTTTTTGATGAGAAAATATATGAAATAAATCTTTTTTTGGCGCGCGTTAAAATCCGGTTTTTTCATACACTATACAAAAAAACAGAAATATAACCTTATTCCTGTGATCTGCTAGAATAGTTTTATCGTATGTAAAAAAAAACCTAAAATTTAGGAATATTTTTTGAATAAATGTATTTAATAAAATTATTCTTAGCAGATTATAAAGGGATGAGCAGTTATTTTCAGCCGTTTAATTGTTGGAAAAAAAAGTAAAGCAGATTTATTGAATTGGACCTGTTATTTTGACTTGCCTTTAAGGATTGTAAGGGTGGGGAGACTGCAATGATAGCAGAGTTTGCATTATCAGGTCTGTTTATTTTAGCTGTTGCCTGTGCTCTTTCAGCATTAGGATTGTTCAGCAGCAGGAAAAGAGGCAATATATTTTATGGCAGAATTTCTTTGTGTGCAGGAGTATGCGGTTCGCTATTAATCTCTGCCGCAGCATTATTAGCGATTCTGGATAATAATGACCTGATTTTTGGATTATACCCACTTTGTCCTGGTTTTAATATATATTTTGGACTGGACAGACTCTCAGGAATATTTCTTCTCCTTCTTGGAATGGTGTCATGTGCGGCCTCAGTTTACATATCTGGTGATCTGGGGCATGATATTCAAAAAAAGTATAAAATGCGTCTTTTTTCCCGAAATGCTTTGATGTACGCGTTTATAATTTCTATGTCCCTTGTTCTCATGGCACGGGATATAATTGGTTTTATCTCGTTTTGGGAACTTATGGCCGTCTCTTCCTTTCTTTTAGTTATGTATAATTACGAGGATAAAAAGACGCAGAAAGCCGGAATGTACTACTTTGCAATGACACAATTGTCTACTGTTTTTGTTATCGCAGGTTTTCTGGTTCT
>JAFGWE010000002.1 GCA_016937345.1 Methanomicrobiaceae archaeon | reverse complement strand
GACAGGCCTGAGGATATTCAGATAGAATTTTACTCTTCATTCTTTGAAGGTGATGCCAATGACATATTCTTTAAAGAAACTTCGAAAAAGCTGCAGCACGTAAAGATTGCAAACACCCTGAGCGATCAGAAATACCTGGAATATCTCATTGCATTCGTCCAGCAGATACCCTATGATTTTCTGGCCGAAGACCCGCGTTTTCCTGTAGAAGTTTTATTTGACAGAACAGGTGACTGTGATGAAAAAAGTATGCTCTTAATTGGCCTTCTTGATGAAAGCGGATATGATACCGCATTAATTCTCTTCCCTGAAAAAGGGCATGCTGTTGCAGGGATCAGGATTAACCCTTTCGGGGATACAGACTTTAGGGTATATAAATCAGAAGACGGCCGGAAATATCTTTTTATTGAGGCAACCAGCCCAAATTACATAGGTCTTTATCCTGATGACTATGAAGATGCAGAAGCGATCGTAATACCTGTCGGAAGCGGCGGCATTGCATACACCAATTATAATTATGTCGCATATATTGTCGATAGCAAAAGAAAGATTCAGGACAGGATAATATTCTTTGAAAATAAGCTCAACGCGATGTATGATGACATTAAAGAACTTGAAGACAAGCTTAAAGATCCACAGAAATATTATGTCTACCAGATAGAGTATGATTCAGATTACAACATTTACAAAGCACTCGCTGAAGAATACAATGAGTACTATGATATGTACCAGAAAAACATTGAAGTCTACAATTATATCGTCTCCTACCCTTATGATGTGGAAGGAGTCAGAAGAACAATATTCAACAGCAAAGTAAACGAGATGGAATACTAATTAAAATATTTTTTTTTATTTTATTTGGCGGGGGGACGCCAATATTCGGAAGGAACACGGTCAATCAGCATTCCTTCTACTACAACCGGCATGAGTTGCCTTGCATGTTCGATTGCTCTTTCAATCCTCCAGTATCTGTCGGCATATATTGTATAGATGACCTCTCCCTTCTCAACGCTCTGGCCTCTCTTTCTGTTAAGATAAATGCCTGCCCCGATATCATGCGGTGCTCCCGCAGTTCTTGCAATTGATATCAGTGCCTTATTTTTCATATCAATAACATAGCCCTTCTCAGGTGCCTTCACCTCAAAAGAGAACTCTCCCGGTTTAAAATCTTCAGATTTAACTTCAGGATTGCCCCCCTGAATTTTAATTATCTCCTTCATCTTGGCAAGAGCCTTGCCACTTGTCAAAATCTCCTCGGCAAGTGCTGCACCCATTCCGCTCTGGGATTTTCCGGCCATTTCAAATGCAATTCCGGCAATTGTGATACTCTTTTGGATTAGAGAGTTTGGTTCGGAGGCTCCTTCAAGAACAGAAAGCGCTTCTTTGACTTCAAGATTTACACCAATACAATGACCGACAGGCGACTCCCCATATGTTAATGCACACTCCACCCTGATGCCAAATCTCTCGCCCAGGTCAATAAACTCCCGTGCAAGCTTTCTGCCTTCCTCAATTGTCTTAACTTTGGCCTCTGTCCCCACAGGAATATCAATTACAACAAGATCGGCTCCTGCCGCAATCTTTTTTGCCATCACACTGGCAAGCATCTGCCCGCGTGCATCGATTTTGAAGGGGTATTCGTAAATTATTATCTTATCATCTGCAGGTGCAATGTTTGTGGCACCGCCCCAGACTATTACCCCTCCGGACTTTTCTGTCATCTGCTGAACCTGCTCTGCAGAAAATTCAACCGGAGCTAAAACTTCCATTAAGTCAGCAGTCCCTCCTGCACCTGTTATGGCACGGGAACTTGTTTTGGGAATTTTAAGCCCGCCGGCGGCAATTATAGGGACAACAAGAAGAGAGATCTTATTTCCGGGAACGCCGCCTATAGAATGCTTATCAACAATCGGGTGAGAGGAAAAGGTCAGCTTATCACCTGTTCCAACCATAGAACGTGTAAGATACTCAACCTCATCCATATCAAGGCCGTTTATATATGAACCGGTAATAAATGCGGTGGCTTCACCAGGTGAGAGAGCATCTGATACTATATCCTCAACAATCAGATTCATCTCATCAGAGGTCAGTTTTAACCCGTCCATCTTCTTTTTGATATAGTCTATCGAAACAGGCCTGTCAGCTAAACGGACATCAAATATATCTCCGTCAGTTGCATTTAAACGCTCATTTGTCTTGTGATATATTCCGAACATTCCTTCAGGAATTATCGTTTTTGTTGTGACAACAAAGGCCTGAACAAAACGGCCCTTTGCCTCTTCAACTATCTGAACACGATCGCCGTCAAGAACTCCTATCTTGCGGGCGTCCTCACTATTTAAGACAACTCCCTGATAATCAATATCCAGCAGTTTTGACCAAAGTTTCACCATATTAATACATCTCTCATAAACGCCTGATGATTGATAAGTTTTCAGTAGATTAAAGTCTTTTTGAAAGCGCACAGCATAAAAATCAGAATTTATTTTTTTCCTTAGATATTATGCCAAAAACAGGCTAAAAAATCTCAGCTAAAACCAAATATATAAAAAAACCTGAAAAAGTGCCTGACCTATGGTTTCATTACAAATGGACTCCATTGTATATAACAGGGAGACCTAAAAAATGGAAACCAGTAAACTTTATGTCGGGAATCTGACATACTCTGTAACCGAAAAGCAGTTAGATGAATTGTTTTCTCAATATGGCGATGTAAAAAGCGTCAAAATTATTGAACGTAAAGGTTTTGGATTTGTCGAGATGGGCACAGTCGAAGAGGCTGAAAAAGCTAAAGAAGCTCTCAACGAGACAGAATACGAAGGCCGCACAATGAGAATCGACGAGGCACAGCCGCCACGTCCAAGAAGAGAATACAACAGCAGATACTAAGTATCTCAGACATTTTCTTTTTTTAATCAAGCTATTTTAAAAAATTAAGCCGATTTATTCTGTTTTAACAGATAATTCTTTGATTACTGAATTATATTTTTTGCTGCCATATATCCGGTAGAAAAGGCAGCCTGAAGGTTGTATCCTCCTGTGTCGCCGTCGATATCCAAAACTTCTCCTGCAAAATAAAGGTGCGGGCAGATTTTGGACTCCATTGTTTTCGGATTGATCTCTGAAAGGCTGACACCCCCTCTTGTTACCATTGCCTCATTTAAACCGGATAATGAATTCACAATGAAATTATGCTCACAAATCTGCCCGACGATAATGTTTCTTTTATCCTTTGAAAGATGGGCACAGGTGAGAGTATTTGCAGTCTCTGAAAGATCCATAATCTTTTTAGCAAAGCGCTCAGGAAAACCATATTCCAAAAGAACACTCTTTACAGTTTTTATTCCACTTTCTGCAGTCTTTTTAGAGAAGTCCTGTCTGAAAGCATCAGCTGTCATTCCGGGTATAAAAGATATCCTCAGGGTATCGCCGGGTTTTATAAATCGCGACATGTGAAGTATTCCCGGACCGGACAGACCGGTGTGCGTAAAAAGAATATCGCCTGAATTCTCCTTTGCCTTTTTATTTTCATGGTAAAGTGATATTTTTACATCACGAAATGATATTCCGGAGAGTGATTGGAAGTTGTATCCAAAAACAGATACTGCGCATAATGCAGGACCTGTTTCAGATATCGTGTGGCCGAAACCTTTTGCAATTTTATAGCCGTCACCGGTTGAGCCTGTCGCGGGATATGTGATGCCGCCTGTTGCTATAACAAGATTCTCACAGGAATATGAACTTTTGGCAGTATTTACAACGAACAGATCATCCTTTTTAAATGCATCAATAATGCCTTCACAGCAGTTTATTAAAACACCGTTTCTCTCGCATTCAGATAATAAAATCCTTAAAATGTCCTGAGCTTTTTTTGTTGCGGGAAATATCTTGTTTCCTTTTTCAGCAACTGTTTCAAGCCCGCGTTCATTAAAAAAACTGATTAGATCCGTATTTTTGAAACTGAGAAGTGAAGGCCGCAAAAATTTTCCGTTATCGCCGTAATGGGAAAAAAAACTTTTAATATCCCCGTCCTGTGTGAGATTGCACTGCGAAAGACCGGTTATCAGCAGTTTTTTTCCGCATGAATCTTTCTTCTCAATCAGAAGGACTTTTTTCCCGGCTCCTGATACCCATGCGGCACAAAAGAGACCCGCAGGTCCTCCGCCCGCAACAATAACATCAAATTTTTCAGCGGTTTTACTCACGACAAAACATCCTGTAGTCATTCATATTTATTCCCCCATATAAAGCACATGGTAAAGTTTCATTCAGGCAGATATTTTTTTGAAAAAATCCAAAGGACAATATCTCTGATAACTGCTATTTGTCATAAAAAAGTGAAGTGCAGGATGACTCGGAAAAAGAGGGAAGGGGAAATAAAACCCGGCAATTTTTCAGTCCTTCTTACAGTGATTTTCATTTGCAGGAAGCCTATTTATGTGCCAGGATTAACTATTAGTCACTGAAGATACTTTTGGGGGGGGGCCTGATTATTCAGAAAAAGATATTGAGAGTCCTGATAATATGTGCAATTGCCACCGCAGTTATTCTGTACATATATGATATCTTCGGATATCTCAACCCGGACTATATGCAATACGGGGAGTTAAAAGGGGTTGAAATTCAGAATTACAACGGTGAGGACTTATCAAAAATATCCGACTTCAGGGAGAATTCAATAAAGGGCACTCAAATTATAGCAGAGGAAAGTTACAGGCTGAAAGTCACGGGTCTTGTTGATAAACCTGAAGAATATACATACAGTGAGATTCTTTCAAGGTTTCAGAGTTATAAAAAGGTTGTAACCTTAAACTGCGTTGAGGGCTGGGAGGTTACAATTCTCTGGGAAGGGATTCTCGTAACAGACATAATTGAACCCTCGGGAATCAGTCCTTCTGCAAACACTGTGATTTTTACAGCAAATGACGGTTATACCACATCTTTTCCTCTTGAATACCTGACAGAAAACAGTATTATTATGGCTCATTCCATGAACAACGTAACCATCCCCGAAGAGAGGGGATATCCCTTCATGCTTGTTGCCGAGGATAAATGGGGCTATAAATGGATTAAATGGATTACACAGATTGAGTTATCAGATGATGAAAACTATCGCGGTTACTGGGAGAGAAGGGGCTATTCCGATTCAGGAGATCTGAACACAGGTTTCTTTGATTAATAATATGAGGGATAATTATGAAAACCAGGGTTTATCGAATATGGATTAACAGGATTCTTTTAATCCTTACATTTCTCATTCTCTTTACAGGATTTGGAATCACTTACCCCGGAGTTGTCGAACCCCTGACACTGGGATTCCTTGGAAAATCACTATCTTACAGAATCCATACATTTTTGTGGGGCCCTTTTCTGGTGGCGGTTTTGGTCCACATATATCTTTCAGCCGGCCTTAACAGAATTACCTCATCTGAAACCCGGAATAAAGAGAGATGATTCCACAGATCAGAAAAAAAGACGTGCAATTTTATAACATAAATCAGGCACAGATATATTATGTCAGACATGGTGCAGCATAAGATTAAGATAGGACTTATTCAGACCGGCGTTTCAGAAGATCTGCAGTATAATCTAAAAAAAACACTTTCTCTTGCAGAAGAGGCGATAGATAAAGGTGCAAAGATAATATGCCTCCAGGAGCTTTTCAGGCTCCCGTATTTTCCGCAATATGAAAATGCGGATGCAGAAATTTATGCTGAGACCTTATCCGGAGAGTCAGCACAGGCTTTTTCAGAACTTGCAAAAAAGCATCATGTGGTAATAATTGTCCCTGTATTTGAGAAGACAGATGAGGGAAAATTTTACAATTCGGCCATAGTTATAGACACAGACGGGACCGTAATGCCTGCCTACCATAAGGTCCACATCCCCTATGACCCTCTTTTTTATGAAAAAAATTACTTTTATCCGGGCGATTCATACAGGGTTTATGACACCACTTTCGGAAAACTTGGTGTTTTGATCTGCTATGACCAGTGGTTTTCAGAGGCAGCAAGGGCCACAGCACTTATGGGTGCGGAGATTATCTTTTATCCGACCGCAATCGGAAGGATCTCAGGTCTTGATGATCCCACAGAAGGTGACTGGAAATCGGCATGGACAACCGTCCAGCAAGGTCACGCCATATCAAACAGTGTTTTTGTGGCTGCTGTTAACAGGACAGGGACAGAAGGAGATATTGAATTCTGGGGGGGCTCCTTTGTCTGTGATCCGTTCGGAAATATAATCGCAGAGGCAGGCGAGACAGAAGAGATTCTGGTCGCAGAGACTGACCTTTCCTTAAACAGGGATATAAGGGAAGGATGGGGATTTATGCGAAACAGAAGGCCTGAAACCTACGGAATTCTTACAAAAAACGTTGATGTCACACACTTAAGTGAAGGGTACATATGTCCGCCTAAAAGCCGCCCGAACACCCCTAAAAAAGAGGGGTTTTTCATGCCTGCCGAATGGGAACACCATGATGCGGTCTGGCTTTCATGGCCTGACTGTGGAGAAACATTCTTTGATCTTTTGGCGGTTGAGCAGTCCTATACGGAAATAATATCAGAGATATCAGTCTCTGAGAATGTCAGGCTTCTTGTAAGGAATGAAAGTACAAGAGAAAGAGTCCTGGAACTGCTGATAAAATCAGGAGCTGACTTAAAAAAGGTCAGTTTTTTCATATATGACTATGCAGATCTCTGGTTCAGGGATTACGGGCCGGTTTTTGTCGTAAACCGTGAAAAGAGGCAGGTTGCATCTGTTGACTGGATCTTCAATGCATGGGGTGATAAGTACGAGGAGCTCAAAGAGGACACCGGCATACCGTCATTTATAAGCAAAATTCAGGGAATGCGGAGTTTCGGACCGGGAATCGTCCTTGAGGGCGGATCAATAGATGTAAACGGGTCCGGCACACTTCTGACAACAAAACAGTGCCTCCTAAACAAAAACAGAAACCCGCATCTGTCAAAAGAGGAGATTGAGGAGTATCTCAGCGAATATCTCGGCGCAGAAAATGCAATCTGGCTTGATTTTGGAATAGAAGGTGATGATACCGACGGGCATATCGACGATATCGCACGGTTTGTGAACAAAAATACCGTCATCTGTGCACTTGAAGAAGATAAGGCAGGTGACAACTACGACATTTTAAGAAAAAATTATGACATACTTAAAAATTCAAAAGATGAGAATAACAACCCCTTAAATGTTGTAACAGTGCCGATGCCGGGCAGAATTGATCCTGAAATGCCTCTTCCTGCAAGTTATACTAACTTCTACATTGGAAACGACGTTGTTTTGGTACCTATTTTCGGAACCGAAAATGACGGGCGGGCACTTTCAATAATACAGAAGGCATTTCCCAATCGACGGATCAAAGGAATCAACTGCCGGGCGATGGTTTACGGACTCGGAACAATCCACTGTATAAGCCAGCAGCAGCCTTCACCCTGAAAACAGAATTTCTCCGGTTTCTTTTTTAATTGTAAATTCCAATAATTCCGTACTGATTATGATAAAAAATAAAAAAAAGTTCCTTAATGCCCTTTTAATCTCCGTTTTTGTGATTTTGGGGTGCATATTTTCAGGATGTATTGCATCTGAAAAAACAGTGACAAAGGAGGATTCAGGGCGGGATGTACTCTTCCAGGTGTCCTCAATTGATCTTCTGCTTGCAGGAGGATACGACGGATTTGTAAGTGTGGGAGAGCTGAAAGAGCATGGCGGGATTGGAATAGGAACAATTGATACACTTGACGGGGAGCTCATTGCAGTTGACGGGGATTATTACAGTGTAAAATCAGACGGTGTCCCGTATCTTCTCTCAGATGATGAAATGGTGCCTTTTGCAGATATCACATTCTTTGAAGAAGACCTCTCATTTATGACAGACGGTGTTGAAAACATATCCGAATTTGAGGAGATCTTATATGATAATCTTCCCTCACAGGACATTTTTTATGCTGTTAAATTCGAAGGAACTTTCCCGTATATAAAAACAAGAGCCGTACCAAAGCAGGAAAAACCCTATCCAAAACTTATAGAGGTTGTCAAAAATCAGTCGGTATTTGAGTATTCGGAAATAAGCGGAACGGTTATAGGATTCTGGTCGCCTTCATTTTCAGAAGGAATGAATGTGCCCGGACTTCACATTCATTTCATATCAGACGACAGGACAAAAGGCGGCCACATCCTTGATCTTAAATTTGAAGATGAGGAAATTTTCCTTGATAAAACTCCTGAATACTCCGTTATTCTTTCAGAGACAGATATCGGACAAAGTCACGACACAGTTAAATCATTCGATAAAAATTCAGAGCTTTCACTTATTGAAAAGTAATTTTCAAACATTCATATCTTTTTTTAAACGCAATTAGTTTATATATCCAAAGTTTCCAAAATTTCCTGTTTACAATTTATCTACAATTAATGCAGAACAGTATATCACCTTAGAAAAAATAAAAAATTGCGGAACAGGTGAAAATTAATCTTGATTTCAATTAGGATTTACAGGATATACGATATAGGCAGGGAAATAAACCTGGACTTACTTGAGAATAAACTTTCACAGACAATTCCAACATCAAGAACCAGTTTTATCCGGGTTAAGCCAAAATCCATAATTCTTGAAAACAAGCCATTAATTATAAAATATGACCCCCTTAAGGTGGAGATAGATGACCGGATTTTTGAGTTTTTAGTCTCGGCCCGTATATATGATGTCGGAGCAATAAGCATATGCTTTATTTACGAAAACCCTGACGGCAATTATTCCCAGCTTGAAGATACAGGCCTTTATCTTGCCTCAAATGATCACCTTTCAGATATTTTTTCGGGCTATATAAGTTATATAAGTGAAACACTTGGAAAACTCATAGCCGATTTTAAGTACGATCCGGAATTCTTTGAGGATTATACTATATATGTAACAGATACGACCGAAATCTCAGGCGACCCGGTTATTCTTCTGATGGGGGAAAAAGCTGAGTTTTCAACCCAGATGCGTGATGAGGTGACAAAAAACACGCAGAGTTACACTAAAGATGATCTTGCCATTCTTTCATGGGACTCGGCTCTTTTGTGCAGTCCTGAAAATCCTCTTGATATGATTGATCTAATTGAATTTGCAAACGTGCAGGTTCACGAACTCAGGTACTACGACAGAGAGCTTGCCCGCCAGATGGAGAAGATGTATGATGACATCAACCTTGCAGACAGGCTTCCAAATTTCCTCAGGATGCGCAAATATCACTCTATTATGGTACAGTTAATGGAGATAAGCGCTGAAATATCTGAAGTAATAGAAAAAGTTCACAATCTGATTAAAATTACAGAGGACGTCTATTATGCCAGAGTGTATGAGACGACCCTGAAAGTTATCAGAAGCGGTCAGTGGACAGAGAGCGTTACAAGAAAAATCGATATGATACAGGATAATTATTCCATGCTCTCAGATGAGGTCCGAATCCAGCATTCAAACTTCCTTGAATGGGTTGTCATAATACTGATTGCAATGGAGCTTATTCTTGCTCTGTGGGATTATCTGTTATGAAAAGATAAAAAGCAGGAAAATTTCTGCACCCTGTATTAAAAATCAGGAACAGGATTTTTTTTCAGAATAATTTACACCCCCCCCGCGGGGGACGTATCAAAAGACAGATATACTTTTTTGGAATATTCCCTAATATGGCATCACCATTACTGGCATTAATTATGTCATTTTTTATCCCCGGTCTCGGACAGCTGTATACAGGACAATTTTTAAAGGCTGTCGGACTTTTTATCCTTGCAGTTATATTCGGAGCACTCTCAACACTAATTATCGGAATACCGTTCTACCTTATAATATGGATTTACAGCATGTATGACGCATATACATCTGCTCAAAAATAAAAAAAATCATCATTTATTAAGAGTGACCTCTCAAAGAAAAAAGCTGATAAAACGGGCCCAAGGGGATTTGAACCCCCGACCACCTGGTTAAAAGCCAGGCGCTCTGCCTAACTGAGCTATAGGCCCTCAGAATCTTATCAGGCATTTTCGTAAAACAACAGTCAAACAAACCAATATAAAAGGCCTGTTTTAAGATTGCGCCTGAAATTACAGATACACTTTGCATTTCAAATTAATTAAACCTATCTAAACCGTTTTTCAGAATATCTAAAGGCATAACAGACATATTATTAATTTAAAATTATTTTTGAAACAATATTATGTCGTTTTTTTTATTTTTCAAGATTCTATGAGTCAGTCTAAAAATACGGGTATAGAAGAATAAAAATTATTACTTTACCTTTTATCTAATGAAATCCCTTAATTCAGGCGAATAAGAGACCATTCCGGTTTTACCTTCTTTAATAAATCCTGCACCGGCATATAACCTGAATACATGCTCCTCTTTTCGGCCGGTCAGAAGCATGACTTTATAGCATCCTTTCTCCCATGCAAAATTTAAAGCGTGCTCAAGAATTTTCCCTGCAAAACCGCATCTCCTGTAATTCTTTTTTGTGACCACATTTTCAATAAGTCCATATGGTCGTGCGTCCCAGGTCAGATTTGGAATTATTGAGAGTATACAGGTCGAAGCAGGCTCTTCATCTGCAAAAAGTATGAACATATGAGTCCTTTTATCAGAGAGAATCTCCTCCCATGCCGCCTTCAGACGGAATTTAGGCGCAGTAAGATCTTTTTCATGCAGATCATGATATAAATCACTGATTCCTGCAAGATCATCATATTCCGCCTCTCTTATTCTTATTACAGGACTGTTCATAAAGAAGGTATTATTCAGACAATCTTTTATTGGTTTTGAAAAAGACTTAAGATCACAAAATATCTCAAATTCTCCGCTAAATTTTTATTCTTAATTTATAATAGAGAGATTATGCCAATTAAACCTGCAAATCTTCTGAAAGATAAATATCCTGATGAAAATAAAGCACGGAAAAAGTTCTTGTTTTTCTTATTCTCACTTTTCTTTTAAGCACTTTAGGGTGGTTCTTTGTAACTCTGAACACTTCTGCAGGAGATTATCAGAATACTCTTATATTCACCATATTTACAATGTGGTGTCCGGGCATTTCTGCAATTGTTACACGCCATTATTTCCAGCGCAATCTGAAAGGCTTTGGGTTCTGCACGGGAAAACCTGTCTGGCTGATTTTATCGGTTTTAATTCCCATATGTGCAGGGCTTTTGATGTTTGTTTCTGCATGGATCTTTTCAATTGCAGAGTTTAGTTATGAAAGTTTTGCAAACATATTCAGCGCAGGGTTTATTCCGGTTTTCTGCATTGCAGTTTTATTCAATCTCTTTGCAGCAGCAGGTGAGGAGATTGGATGGAGAGGTCTTCTTGTTCCCGAGATGGCCAGATTTATGGGTTTTACAAAACTTGCCCTGATATCAGGCGCAATATGGACAGTCTGGCATTTCCCGCTTATATTTTTCTCAACATATAATGGTGCAGGACCGTTATGGTATTCATTAATGGTGTTTATTCCGTCTGTAATAGGTGCCGGAGTAATTCTTGCATGGCTCAGACTGAAGTCAGGCAGTGTTTTCACTGCAATTTTATTTTATGGTTTCTGGAACTACTTTATTCAGAGCTTCTACCCTGCATTAACAATACAAACAGAGGCCTCTGAATTTATGCTTGGAGAGTTTGGCTGGGCATGCCCTGTTTTCTACATTATCCTTGCGTTTATATTCTGGCATTTCAGAGGGCTTTTACCGAAAAATCCAGATAAAGGAGAAAATATTCGGGCATAAAAATCATTTTTTTAATTTCTGACAAGTTATATTTCCCTTCAGGGTTATCTCATTATATCAATGAAGATGTGAAAAAACTGCTAAGTGTCATTGATGATGGTATGGAGATGCCGGATTTAAAATAAAGAGCATAAAAACCGCAAATTGCTGATTAGTCAGATTATCCGGAGTCAGACACTTATTTTACACTATATTTTTTAGCCCAGACTATACTCTTATCAAAATTGAAATTAATTATTATTACATAATCCGGAGAATTATTATTAAATGAAAATATCAGAGAACAGAATTTCTCTATTATACGTCGACGATGAGCCCTTACTACTGGATTTGACAAAAGAATACCTGGAGTCCGGCGGCGATGTTATTGTAGATACATCGCTATCCGCAAAAGAAGGACTTGAATTGATCAGGAAAAAGGATTATGATGCAGTCATATCCGATTACCAGATGCCTGACAAAGACGGTCTTGAATTTTTGAAGATACTCCGCCGGGAAGGAAACAATATCCCGTTTATTATATTTACAGGCAGAGGCAGGGAAGAGGTCGCAATAGAGGCACTTAACGCAGGAGCCGACTATTATCTCCAGAAAGGAGGAAAGCTAAAAGTACAGTTTGGTGAACTTTCAAATTTTATCAGAAAAGCAGTTGATAAAAGCCGTGCAGAAAAAGCTGTCCTTGAACATGAACAGAGGATGACAGATGTCATTAACTTCCTGCCGGATGTGCAACCTTTGCTATAGATATCCAGGGCAGGGTAATTGCATGGAATAAGGCCATTGAGGAGATGACTGGCACTCCGGCATCTGAAATGCTTGGAAAGGACAATTATGAGTATGCACTTCCCTTCTACGGCATTCGCCGTCCTATCTTAATTGATCTTCTTCTTAACGAAGACCTTCGGAAAGAGGTGTCATATCCGATTTTAAAATGTGAAGATAAAAGCAGATTTTTCGCCGAAATATTTTTGCCGCATCTTCGCGAAGGCAAAGGCGCATACCTTTGGTTTACGGCATCCCCCCTCTATGATACAGACGGAAATATTTCAGGTGCTATTGAATCCATAAGAGACATTACTGACTACAAAATGACAGAAGGCCTCTATCAGACAGTCTTTGAAAATACTGGGACAGCTATGGTAGTCGTTGAGGAGGATGCATCCATCTCACATGTAAATGAAAAGATGAAAGATCTCCTTGGCTATTCCAAAAAGGATTCAGTGGATCTGATGAAATGGTATGATCAGGTTTTTGATGAAGACTTGGAAAAAATGCTGGAATACCATAGTCTCAGACGGACTAATTCGGATTCAGTCCCAAAAAGCTATGAGTGCAGACTGATACATAAAAACGGGGAAGTAAAGATTGTCACCCTGACTGCTGCAATGATTCCGGGTACAAAAAAGAGCATAATTTCTATTATTGATATAACTGATCAAAAAGAAAAAGAGAAAATCCTCAGGTTTACACAATTCAGTGTGGACAATGCCCCTGAAGGCATAATATGGGCAGACAGTAACGCCAAATTCTTTGCAGCAAATAAAAGCGCCATTGAGCTTTATGGTTATACAAAAGAAGAACTTCTCAATATGTCTATTCCGGATTTTGCTCCTGATTTCCCATACGACCGCTTTTTAGAGTTCTGGAATAAAGCAAAGGAAAAAGGAAATCTCTCTTTTGAGACTGAAGTAATAAGAAAAAACAATAGATCAATAATTATTGAGTTGAGCGTAGCATTCCTGAATTTTGAAGGCCAGGACTATGAATGCGGTTTTGCAAGGGATATAACAGACAGAAAGAATGCAGAAAATGCCCTTAAGACACTGAACAACAAGCTAAACCTTCTCTCATCTGTAACAAGGCATGATATCAGCAACCAGATAAGTGTGATAATGGGTTATGGAGAACTGCTTGAGATGGAAATAGATGATGAAAAAGCAGAAAGATATCTAAAGCCAATTATTGAAGCTACTGAGAAAATTCAGAATCAGATATCTTTCACCCGTGCCTATCAGGAGATCGGCGTAAACAGCCCTACATGGCAGTCTGTTGATTCCCTTTTAAAAAATTCCGGGGAGAATATATCTGATATTGATATCAGGATAAATTCCGATGCCAAAAATGTGGAAATTTATGCAGACCATATGCTTGAAAAGGTGTTCTACAGTATTTTTGAAAACACCGTCAGGCATGGCGGGCATGCAACTGAAATCAATATTTCTTTTAGTGAAAAAAACGGACAGGGAATTTTGATCATTGAAGATAACGGCAAAGGTGTTGCAGATAACATTAAGGATAAGATCTTCGAGCGTGGAGTTGGGTCAAATACAGGCCTCGGCCTCTTTCTGGCCAGAGAAATCCTTGGCATCACCGGAATTACCATATCAGAAACAGGAATTGAAGGCAAAGGTGCACGTTTTGAAGTTATTGTGCCAAAGTCGGGATACCGGTTTAAGGACTGAGAATAACATTGGTTTATCTGTCCTCTTTCCTGCCGTTATTCAGGACTCATAATTCAGCTGTAAATCCTCACTTTTTTTATTATCCAGAAGATAAAAAGCAATTATATCAATATTATCATCAGAATATAAGAATTATAAGATGGGCTGTAAAATAACTGATCCAAAAGAAATTGAAGAAATTCTCTCAGAATCACAATATCTTAGGCTTGGACTTTGCGATGATAACAAACCCTACATTGTGCCAATGACATTCGGGTATGATAACGGAGTCATATATCTGCACGGGTCAAAGACAGGCAGAAAAATGGATATAATCAGAAAAAACAATAAAGTCTGTTTTGAGGCAGATAAGTTATATGAGATAATTCCGTCAGAAAATCCCTGTAAATACAATATGAAATACCAGAGCGTTGTCGGATTCGGGACAGCATCCATTCCTGAAGATGAGAATGAGAAAAGAGAGGGCCTGAAGGTCATAGCCGCCCACTATCACAAAAGTGAGTTTGATACGGCAGAAATGAATGTCAAAGGTCTTGCGGTTATCCGGATTGATATTGAGGAGATGCAGGGCAGGCAGAATAAGATGGAGTAAAAAATCTGATTCCGTCACAAATAAATTATAACAAATATTAAGGGAAAACAGAGATTAAACCGGTATTTTTCACAGATTTGAAAATTTAAAAAAATTAATTTATATTCAGATTCTTCAGGTGCTCTTTTGCAGGCTCATAATCACTGTTGTATTCAAGTGATTTTTCAAATGCTATTACGGCGTCATCTGTCTGTCCCGCACCTGATAATGCAACACCATATACGTCCATGTACATCTCCGGAGTTATCAAAAGACCCTCAAAGTAATCGCTTAATTTATCGGAATCAGTACTTTTTAGCATATCCACCGATTCATCAAACCTTCCTAGGTTGTTTAATGCGATTGCGCTTACAAATCCATTGAAAGCAACATCATATTCATCCCATTCATACGACTTGTCCAGATTATAGGAATCACGACTTAGTTCTAAGTTTTTAAGTGCCTCTTCTGACTCACCGGTTTTTGCAAGTCCAAAAGCTTTTAAAAAGAGAAGTTCTCCTTTCCACAAGTTATCCGGCCTGTAATAATTTACAGCCCGGTCTGTTACTTCGACAGCATATGTGTAATTGCCGGCCACAATAGCATAATACGCCGCATTGGCGGAATACAATGATGACGGATTCAGGCTCAGGGCCATTTTGAACGCATCAAAGGGTTCATTTAAATCTACATCAGTGTCTTTAACTGCAAGCCTGTCAAGTACACAGCCATAATAGTTCCATGCGACATCATCTTTAGGATCTGCCTCTATGGCTTTTAATCCGGCAGAATATGAGAGTTCAAAATCCTCAACAGGTGCATCAAAGAATACGATGACTACGGTTTTCCAGTCTTCTGAACTGACATTTTCACATTCCAATGACCTGTTAAAGGCGGTGTAGGATGCTTCATTATCAGTCGATGATTCATTCCATAATGCCTTTCCAAGACCTGCCCATGCAAGCGGGGAATTTTGTCCGGAGCTATAGCCAAGGGCCCGTATAAACAGATCCTCTGCCACCTGGTTGTTTCCGCTGTCAAGTGCAATGTACCCTGCATCGATTAAGTCATCAACGGAGGGCGATGCTGCCGCAGGGGTGAAAAGGAGCAGAAACGCAATTAAAAGTGATAAACCAGCCAAAAATAAACCATTTTTCATGACTTAATTTAGGATTAAATTCTATTTATAGCATACAGGAATGAAAGTGTCAGGTTTCAAAAAAAAAAATTACTCCCCTTTCCTCGCAATCACATACCCAAAACTCGTCCATCGTCCCCCGTCAACCTCAAGAGTCTTCGGGTCATCGTCAGAGTCCTGTTTGCAGAAGGGATCGTGCTTTGCGAAATCAGTCCACCACTGCCATGCATCAGGAGCATAGCCGTCTTCGATTATCTCAAAACCTGCCTCCCTGATAAGTTTCGTCGTCTCGGACAGACTTCTGAAGCACTCTTTCCATGAATATTCATCCTGAGAAATATACGGCTCAAGATCCGAGGGAACAGGAACATCAAGGTGCATAGGTTCACCAAGACCGAAAATTCCGCCGGGTTTTAAAACGCGGTAAATTTCCTTTAAAGCTTCCAGGTATCCTTCAATGCCCTGTGATACCCTGACCATCTCAAGTGCGGTTGTCGAATACACATAGTCAAACGATTCCGAGGCAAAGTTCGTATCCGGAACCCCCACCTTTATACCGAGAATTAAATCTTCAACACCCCACAGGCGGGAGTTCTTCCGCATGTGCTCGACCATCGGGTTGCCCTCCATCCTGTCATCCCACGGATCGATGCCGACTGCAAAAACACCGTACTCTTTTGCCATAAAACAGGTCTGCCACCCGCGGTTTGAACCAACATCAAGCAGTTTTTTGCCCGGCAAAAGCCCCATCTTCTCAGCCATAAATTCGGCAAGCTGCAGGCCCCCCGGACCGCTGCACTGCTCATATATTGTATCGTAATCGGTGTATTTTGTTGATTTTTTATATTGAAAATTTGTCATTTCTTTGGTTTCCTATATTCTGACAACAGATATCGCTTCATCTAAAAACTATCCAGTTCCAGCCGTTACCTAAACCGCCCTTTCGCATTTTTGATATCCTTTGCCTGAATAGAGATTCCTTTCCATCGTTTCCGCTCCAGCTGAACAAGTCCGATATCATTTTTTTCCTGCTCAAATGTAATCTCTTTTTTAAGCCTCAGGTAGTTTTCAAAACGGGCCTCTGAAAGAGTTCCGTTCTCAACTGCAAAGCGTACGGCACATCCCGGTTCCTGCTCATGCCGGCAGTCTCTTGCGAGTTCTTCTATATCCGCAAAAGTTTCGCTGATACCAAAGCCTGCTGTGCCAATCCCTACTTCCCGAAGACCGGGATTGTCAATGACTATTGCACCGTTGTTTAATATGAAGAGCTGGCGGACAGTTGTCTTATGATGCCCTTTTTCGTCCGATTCACGGACCTCGCATGTATCCTGCACAGCATCCTGTAGAAGTGCGTTGATGAGCGTTGATTTGCCAACACCTGAAGATCCGATGAGTGCAACTGTTGCGCCGGCCGGGAGATACGGATCAAGGAAGGAGAGTCCTGTGCTGTTTAAGGCGCTGATCATAATTACCGGAACTCCGGAAGTAACCGCCGAAATTTTAGAGATAAGTTCATCGGGCGTATCAGTCAGATCGCATTTATTGATAATAATTACAGGTTTAGCCTTTGAAGCATGAACAAGTGCAAGATAGCGTTCAAGACGGCGTGCACTCAAATCCTTTCCTGCCGCTGTGACAATAAAAACTGTATCGATATTGGCAGCAATTACCTGATTTTCCCCGTCTTTTCCGGGAACACCGCGTGTAAATTCCGTTTTTCTCGGCAGGACATTGACAATTGTTGTGACTCCGGCTTCAGGCTGTGAAAGCAGAACAACAAAATCACCAACAGCCGGATTCCTTTTGGCTTTGCGGAGAGCTCCTGAGATCCCGGCTTTAACACAATCCCCTTCAGTTAAAACCTCATAATGTGTCCGCTGCCGGCATGAAACCCTTCCGGGAATATATTGACCGGAATATGGAGTGAATGCCAAATCAAGCTCATCATTCCATCCGAGAGCTTTAAGGGTAATATTGTTATTT
>JAFGWE010000022.1 GCA_016937345.1 Methanomicrobiaceae archaeon | reverse complement strand
TACCTCTTTCAATCTTTTTTAAGAAACTCACCTAATACGCTGTTGCATAATATCAACCCTCGCTGTAAAAAATTGTATTAAAAAAAGATAAATAAAATTCAAAAAACCCAAACATTCTATGACTCCTTCCAAAGCTTACTTTCCTCATTAAATATGAACATAAACTCCCTTCCCCGTTTTTCCTTTTTGATGTAGCCCAAATCCGCAAGAGTCATAAGATCTGTTCTTGCTGTCTGGTAAACAACTCCGTGAGTCTCCATAACCTCCCTGATTGTAAAGTAATCGTCGCTGTTTTCCATCATCTCCCTTAAGATATCGGCCTGTCTCTGATTGATATCCGGAATGGTCTTTATTATTGCTTTAGTTGCATTCTGTTCGCCCTGTTTTTTCTCTATGTATGAAAGAAGGTCAGATCTCGCCTTTTCTATACACCGGATATTATAAAGGAGGAAGTACGTAAGATCCATCTCATCATATTCGGTATGCAGATATGCAAGGGCATAGTCCTTCTTTGATTTGAGAATTATCCTTGATATCGGCATATACTCAAAGAGCCAGTAACCACGTGAAAGAACATACCAGTAGAAGATACTCCTTGCACATCTTCCGTTTCCATCTTCGAACGGGTGAATATATCCAATAAGGAAGTGTAATATGATTCCCTTTATTATTGGGTGCATAAATGATTCAACACCCTCGTCATCATCATTTGCAAACCGGCACAGCTCCTTTATCATTTCAGGAATTTCGGTATGCTCCGGCGGTTGATGATGGACTGTTCCTGTCACCGGATTGGCTACCACAATCTCATCATTGTTCCTGAATCTTCCTACTGCTGCATCTTCAAGAGTATTTTCCGTAACAATCCGGTGAATATCAAGTATGAATTCAGGCGTAAGTTTTCCGTCCCTGTTTTTCAGGATGTGCTGCATCGCCCTGTAATTGTTGATAACCATCTGTTCTGAATTGTTTTTGGGTTTTTTGCCTTTCCGGAGTATCTCCTTTGCGGCTTTCCTGGTTGTTGCTGCACCTTCAATGATCGATGATGCAATCGCCTCCTCCATCAATGAACTGACAATGTAGGACTGATCAAGTTTTATGTTTTTATTATGTATTCTGATGTTTCCAGAGAGATACTGGTCAAATATATGCAGACTCCGGGATATTTCAGGCGTTGTCGAATATCTTAAATCAAGAGGGGGGTAGGAGGGGGTCTCATATTTCATCATCCTAAGAAACTTCATAAAAACCCACGCGGTAGCTCTCTTCTTCGGATCTTCGATTCGGTACTTCAATTCATCCCAGTATAGATACCGATTGTTGTATTCAGTAACCTGCCTGAGGAAATCCGGCTCTTTATGTATTTCTTTTATATTGGCGAGAATCTTTTCATCATGGATCTCAGGCGGTCTTTCGGGAAGTTTTCTCAAATAGCCCCACACTCCTAAATACTAATTTAGTATATTTTAGTAGTTGATTAGTATTTCGCCCGGAGGTCCACAGGTAAATACTAATATAGTATATTTTAGTAGTTGATTAGTAATTAAAAAATACCCAATAAAATATTGCAAAATACCGTCCATTATCTTCTCTTATGCAGGGAGGCATCAAAAATCCGCCGATTAGAGAGGTTTTTTAATCGATAGTCAGTTTACATAAAAAAATATAAAAAAAGTATTTCCTAAAAAACCCACAGGCTCAGAGGAAATTATTCTACTATTGCTTCGGTATCGATTATTTCATCTACAAATGTGGTGAGCTGGCTTAAAAGCAGGGGATCAAGGGCCGTATCCACTGCAAGGAAAATGCCGGAAGAGTCCATCAGCCGGAGTTTGCTTGTAACAAAGTGAAAGAACTTGGATATGTTAATAGACGGAATATAGATTAACATCGTGCTGATTGAGTCAAAAAGAATGAACGGTTTTTCTTCAGGAATTTTATCAAGCATATCTGTTATTGCAATTCCAAGATCTGTTAAGTTTGACGGATTATTTACAAACCTGCAGTTTACCGCTCCTGCTGTCTCTTTACCTGTAGCGTATTTTGTAATTGCGTCAATGAAATAGATGTGTGAGAGATCAAGCCCGTTCTTCTCGTAATTTTTTACAAGTGTGGCATATGGCTGATTTGTGGTCACAATAATAACCGGATGATCATTTAGAATAAGGTTTCGCAGAACTTCAATATTACTCGCTCTCAGCTTTTCCGCTGCTGAAACTACGAGATATAGTTTTTTTTCATACTGGCGGTTTAATGAGACTGTCATTTATCTTCACATCATTTTTTCAGGAATATCTTATAGACATCGGGGATATCATCCCGCTCTTCTGCTACTGCTTCATTTAAAGAGTGGAGATTTTCAAAGATCTGCTCCATTAGTTTTATCTGAATCAAAGCAGAACTGATTGTCTCATCGTCCACAGTCGGATTTGTCTTTAAATCTTCAGCCAGGGCTTTTAAGTTATTCAATACAACTTCCACCGGCTGCTTTAATCTGACAGTGTATTCAGTCATATAACCAATAAGTGCGGCATGCTTTCTCTCAGTCTCGTTTTTGGACGCGATGAGATCTTTGTTCAGGCTCTTCAGATGTTCGTTTGCTTTTTTAAGCTCCCTCTGTGCAGACATGAGATCCCGCTGTTTCATTACCGCAACGTCATATGCTGATAGAAGAAACTCACTAATCTTATACCTGTCAGCGTCTATACGAACTATCTGATTTTCGTGCAGAATCTCTAACGGCCCGGATGATTCCTCTCTTACATGTGCAGGTCTTTTGGATGCAATCATCTGCTCAATACGGGAGAGCAGATATTTTGAGTCATAGGGTTTTGTGATGAAGTTATCTGCCCCTGCCTGAAGAGCAAGTGCTACATTCCTGGTATCTGAAAGAGAAGTCAAAAGGATTACAGGAATATCACAAAACCGTTCGTCATGTTTTATCGCCGAACAGAATTCATAACCGTCCATTACAGGCATGTCGATATCGCTTATTATAAGATCAGCCCTGTTCTGAGTCAGCTCCTCAAATGCTGCTTTCCCGTTTTCTGCCGTTGTAACGAAATAATTATGGTTTTTTAAAATATCCTTCAATATCTCACGCTGTGTTGCGCTGTCTTCAGCTATAAGAATATGAAAACCCTCTTTGAAACCCTTAATAATATCAACGGTCATTATTCATCTGCCTTTAATTAGACCCTTCATCGGATTTAATGCTATACCTCCAGTCAGGATATTAACCTAAATTAAAAAAAATATCAGGAATTCCATAAAGGCAGGTGACAATAAAATAGTCCCAAATACTAATTTAATATATTTTAGTATTAAATTAGTAATTAGAGATATCCACTAATAACCAGTCGCATAATACCAGCCGCATTCCTCACGGATATGCAAAGAAACGTCAAACAGCCCGCCGATAACATCGTCCCTTAAAATCTCATCTTTCGGGCCGTCACCACAAAACTTAGCGTCTTTCATGAGAATTACCCGTGTTATCTCAGGAATTATGTCATAGAGATTATGGGTGACCATGATAATCCCCGTCCCTGACTGTGCAATCTTTCGGAGTGTCTTTCTGAATGTATGAAGTGCATGCAGGTCAAGACCTGTTGTCGGTTCGTCAAGGATGAGTGCTTTCGGGTCATGAACAAGTGCACGTCCGATTAAAAACCGCCGGGCTTCGCCTGTTGACATCTTTCTCATCGGCCGGTCTGAAAGCCCTTCAATCTCAAGAAACTTCAGAATCTCATTGGTTTTCTCCTCCATATCCGCTGTAACATCATGCCTGAAAAGACCAATGCTTGAGAAGAATCCTGAAAGTATCACATCCCTGCCTGTTGTATCACGGTTAAATGTAAACTGAAGCTCGTGTGATACAATACCAAGACTTTTTCGCAGGTCGCCCACATGCCATACCTCCTCACCAAGTATTTTAAACCACATTCCATCCTGCATTACAGGATAGTTCTCACGGGTTATTGTTCGTATAAAAGAAGACTTTCCCGAGCCGTTCGGGCCAAGAATTGCTATATGCTCCCCGGCACCGACTTTTAAGGATACGGAGTCGAGGACTTTTTTATCCTCTCTCATAACTGTTATATTGGTAAAATCCAAGAGCGGCGGGGAAGATTCAGGAGACAGGCTATATAGAGAACTGTTCATTATAACTGTATCTTACCTGAATGCAGATACTGTTTTCTCATGCAAAATAACACGATAATGCTCAGGTGGATTTATAAGAGGAGGACAGCCTGCATTTGCTGCGTGGCCATACCGCCCGTATAATAATTTAGTTTTTAGAAAGGAATAATCGCCCGGTTTAATCTAAAAAAACATTCTGCCATAACATCCTGAAAAATTTACAAATATGGAGTTTTACAGAGGGATTCTCTCTGCCTTGTAAAAACCCCTGGCCGGTGCTGAACCCATTTCAGTGAACGGACCGGCTGCAAGCCTAAACTGCCAGACTATCTGTTTTTCATTTGTCATCTCAATAATTCTGTCGGATTCTGCAATCAGGAAGTTTCCATTCGCCAGCAGGTTTGCGTCCCTGACCGGACATGACCCCCTGTCCAGAATTCTGTAACGCCATGTCACATTTCCGGATAAATCCATCTTAATTATCTCATTGGGCTCGATGTGGTTGGCAAGGAGGATATTCCCGTCAGGGAGAACCAGCGGATCATGCTGGGATCTAAGGACTCCTTCTCCAATTGTCCCCACCAGTTCTCCTGTCGGACTCACCTCAGCAATCAGGTCAAAATTCCTCAGGCTTACAAGTGTATTGCCATTAGAAAGCCGCGTTACTGCATTTGTATGTGTCCAGCCTTCATTGGATATTGATGCATACGGGGCCCTGTCAAAGGAATCTTTTGCATACCATGACCAGACAATATTTCCTGAAGAATCAACCTCTTTCACCTGCGCATCATTTTTGGTATCATATGCACCATAGACCACCAGTGTATTTCCGTTTTCGAGCCGGTCGGCATCGTGGGATACCTTGCGATCGGAATAACTCCAGACAATCTGCCTGTCGCGGTTGATCTCATATACTCCTTTTCCCGGCAGAACTGTGAGGATATTGCCGTTTGGCAACGGCTCAACATCCCAGCCGGGATTTGTATATGCCTTCAAATCATTTGCAAGCGGATATTCCCAGACTATCTCCCCAAGCCGGTTAACCTCAATAATACGCGGGCTGGCAGAATCATGATTGTCGGCAAGAATTGTCGTTCCGGGTTGTATACTCTCCGGAACCGAGATATCAACAATAAAATCCGGATCAGCAGTGCCCCGCGGCTGTACATCCGTGACTGGTGCAGGAGTTCCCGTAACAGCGGCCGTTGTCTGCTCAAAATCCAATGTACCGGCATCAGTCTGAACAGGTGAAGACACCTGCGGTTGCGGGCCGGGCTGAGAACAACCGGAAGTAAGAACGAGTCCCAGAATAAAGAAGCCAAAAAGAAGAACACAGCAGCACTTCATACAATTGCAATACTTTTAAAACATCTTCAAACTATTGGTGTAAAAAATAAACCGGACTTACAGGAAAAAAAGGTAAGCATCGCTGCAGCCAAAAGTTTCATATTAAAAAATAATTAAATTTTCAGCCAAAAAAATGGTTTAAATCATTTTCCTGAAAAAAACAGAGAAAGATTAATATTGATATTAAGTTCCGATATCCCAGCTGGTCATGTATTTTTCCTGGTATTCTGATAATCTATCAATCGAAACACCAAGAGATGAAAGCTTTAGGGTCGCAACTGTAATGTCAATGTCATTTGGAACCTCGTAAACTCCGCCGACAAGGTTTGGCCCTTCGTTTTTGATATACTCAGAGCACAGAGCCTGAAGTGCAAATGAAAGATCCATAACCTCAACCGGATGACCCATACCTTTCGGGACTGCAAGGTTTACAAGGCGGCCTTCTGCAAGGACGCTTATCTTTTTGCCGTTTATTGTATATGTGTCAATTCCGTCACGCTGCTCAAGAGATTCCTTATGTTCCTCAAGCCACGGGATGTCGATTTCGACATTGAAATGTCCTGCATTTGATAAAATCGCACCGCTCTTCATTAAGGGGAAGTGCTTTCCTGTGATAATGGATGTGTTTCCGGTCGTTGTAACAAATATGTCACCAATTTTTGCCGCATCATCCATAGTCATTACATGATATCCGTCCATGTGCGCCTCAAGTGCACGCCTTGGGTCAACTTCTGTAACTATTACTTTTGCACCAAGACCGTGGGCCATCTTTGCAAGACCGCGTCCGCAGTAGCCATAGCCTGCAACAACAAACCATTTTCCGCCGACCAGAGTGTTGGTCGTAATCATAACAGCCGATAATGCACTCTCGCCTGTACCATGGACATTATCAAAACAGCGCTTCATTGGTGTGTCGTTAACGGCAATAACCGGAAATTCAAGCTTTCCGTCAGAAGCCATTGAACGCAGGCGGTGAATACCGGTTGTTGTCTCCTCACAACCCCCTGTGATATTATCCAGAAGCTCACGTCTTTCGGTGTGAAGGCGGTGGATTAAGTCCATCCCGTCATCTATTGTTACAGTCGGATTTGCGTCTAAAACCTTGTCAATCCCTGCGTAGTATTCATCTACAGAACATGCACGCTTTGCATAGCAGTGAACACCCTTAACAGAATCAAGCGCTTTTGCCACATCATCCTGCGTTGACAATGGATTGCATCCTGTGATATATACTTCCGCACCGCCGGCTGCCAGAGTCTCGACAAGAACAGCTGTTTTTGCCTCAACATGAAGCGCCATTGCAATTTTTGTACCGGATAAAGGCTTATCAGCCTCAAATCTTTTTCTGATTTCGCCAAGAACAGGCATATACTGCCTTGCCCAGCTCATCTTAAGTTCACCTGTATTCAAAATTTCACCTGTATTAAACTGCTTATTATTTTTATCCCGTAAGGTAATAGTTATTTACTATTCAGATGCACAAAATCTGTGCAAGGGGAGATATCATAAGTGGATAAACTTGTTCCTGTTAAAAAAGGCTTAAAAGACGAGCTTATTCAGTACGGTGAGTGTGTGCCCCGCGAATGTTATGTAAACCAGGAATCAGGCTCTCTGTGGCGAAAAAAACCTGACGGTACATTCACCGAAATTACAAAGGATAAAGGGCGGGTAATAACCGCCATAAAACATTACAATATGACTGTCGAAAAGAGAAGGGAACGCTGCAGACAGGGCAGAAAAGAGTGGTTCAGGGAAGATAACAGCAGATAAATACATCAGTTAAAACCGGAGAGAAAATGACACTTACAAAAAGAATCATCCCCTGCCTCGACATAAAAGACGGACGGGTTGTTAAAGGAACAAATTTCCTCGGCCTCCGCGATGCAGGCGACCCCGTCGAACTTGCAAAACGCTACAACGAACAGGGTGCAGACGAGGTTGTATTTCTTGACATCACCGCATCAAAGGAGAACAGGGGCGCACTTATCGATGTGATTCAGCGTGCCGCAGACGAACTTTTCCTGCCGCTTACAGTCGGAGGAGGCATTAGTTCGACAGATGATATGCAGGCGCTTTTACGTGCAGGTGCAGACAAAGTGTCTGTTAATACAAGCGGAATAAAAAATCCGGACCTGATACGCATGGGTGCTGAAAAATTTGGAAACCAGTGCATTGTATCGGCAATCGATGTCAAACGAAATGACACATTAAAAGACGGTGTTACAGAGATTGTGATGCCGGATAAAAGCCGCTGCTGGTATGAGGTTGTTATATACGGCGGAAGCAGACCAACAGGAATTGACGCTGTTTTATGGGCAAAAGAGGCTGAAAAGCTGGGTGCAGGGGAAATTCTTTTAACGTCCATGGAGACAGACGGCGTTAAGGAAGGCTTTGATATCCCAGTTACATCAAGGATTGCATCTGAAGTGGGAATACCTGTAATTGCATCAGGAGGTGTCGGCAAGAAAGAGCACTTCTATGACGGCTTTGTATCCGGCCATGCCGATGCATGTCTTGCCGCATCTGTTTTTCACTTCGGAGAGATGACAGTCGGCGATGTCAAGGAATATCTGGCAAATAGGGGCGTTGCTGTCAGGATATGATATTTCTCTCCGGTTCAAGGAAATTTTAATTCGATATAGTCATCACTTTCCATAACAGCCTTTGCAGCTGCAAGGTCCTGTATTGCAAGTCCGGTTGAGTCAAATACTGTTATTTCGTCGGCATCATTCCTTTTTTTCTTCCCAAGAACGACTTCTCCGAGTGTCCCTGAGATCATATCCGCATCATACAGACCTTTTGATATTGGTACATTTATCTCACCGGAATGAACCGCCTGGGTGATATCATCAACAAAAACCCGTGAAATTTTCAGGATATCCGGGTCCAGCTCCTCTTTTCCCGGGGCATCAGCACCGATTGCATTTATGTGTGTACCTTCATGTATCCATTCACGTTTTACAATCGGAGTGCGGGAAGGCGTTGCAGTCACAAGCACATCACAGTCGCATGCCTTTTGAGCTGAAACACTCCTGCAGTCAAAATCAGAATAATTACTGCAGAGAATTTCTGCATGGCGTTCATTTCTGCTCCAGACCGAAATTTCTTCTATAACAAGCTCCTTTGATATAGCCATAACAGCAGCTTTCGCCTGATTTCCCGCACCGATTAATCCCAGCCGTATGTTCTTTTTTGCCGAAAGATGCTTTGCTGCAACAGCACCTGCAGCAGCCGTTCTGAGATCAGTAAGATAAGTTGCATTAAGAATTGCAAGAGGAGCACCCGTATCCGTGTCAAGTATTACAGTAAGTGCCATAACAGTCGGAAGTTTGAATTTATGATTTTCGGGATGTACATTTACAATTTTAACACCTGCAATGTCCATTGACGGAATGTATGCAGGCATGGTCCGAAAGTCTCCTTTTGGAAGGTTTATATAGACTTTCGGCGGCATGGAGACAACATCTTTCCCGTGTTCTAAAAAAACATCCTCTATTAAGGAATTCAGTCTTTTAAGATCAGTTCTTCTTCCGGGGCCGGGATAGTATTTCATAAGGCCAAAGAGGACTTTTTTACTATTAACATTTTGCACAAAAAATTAAGAAAACCCCCGGGGGCAGCATGAATACAAAATCATAAATATCAGTTTGAAAGACTATTCGTCACTGGTGATTCATATGCATAAGAAAACTATCTTTATGATTGCAGTATTGTTAATGATTGCAGGGGCAGCGTTTGTATCAGGGTGTACAGGAACAGAAAGCCAGAAGACTGTGCAGACTACAGAGGTTCCGACAGCCCTGCAGACAGAAACAGCTGTTGTACAGTCAGCAGACAATCTTGAATGGATTGTATGGCGTGAAGGCTCAAATACATTAAAACAGCTTGGCGGATACTTTTCATACAGCCCTAACGTAAACGGACAAAAATTTAAGGCACTAAAGGTTGAAGTCCGTGCAAACAACCCGGTTACAGTTCTTTTCTTAAGCGATAAGGAGCTTTCAAACTTTGAGAAGAAGATGTCAACCAATTCCGGCGAATACACACCGGTTGCCCGATATGACGATGTTAACTATAAAGTTATGGAAGAATATTCTGATGAATATCTCAATGTTGTTATCTGGAACCAGGGAAGCAAAATTGTAACGACTGACTTTGATATATGGTATAAGAATATTGTGTGAATGATATATCCTGAAATTTTCAGGAGCCGGGAGAATTTCTGACAATCTTATATTTTTTATGAGGGATAAGTCCTATTAAAAAAATATTGAATATAGTCTGAATTAATTAAAGATATTTTTCAATTTCTTTTCGTTTGATAAATGCAATAATCAACAGAATAATACCTAAAATGCTTAAATAAATTCCAATTTTTACATCCTGAGGATCAAAAACGAATGTTACCGCATTAACACTTGAATCAAGTTCTATTGCAACCATGTTTCCGGCCGAAATTGCAGGCTTGCCATTTACTTTCCATCCATCATAATATGCTGTTTTAAGAACTGCCACATCTCCTTTGATAAAATTCCCTTCAATAACAACCTCATCCGGAGTGAATTTTTTAACTTCTGAAGGGATAATAACATCTCTCCGAACGACAAATGCATTTGGCAGGACATTTCCTGCCTTATATACAGAGATATTCTCAACTTTAAATGAATATTCCTCTAAATTTTGTTCTCCATTATCAAGATATGCTGTGTCAATCAGATAATCCACAGTATAATAGGTTATGTTTCCAATATTTATTGCAGGGGGAAGAGAGGATTTCAGTACATACGGATAATGACCCCTTGCAGTATGGATGTTGTTTTTCATTAAAATGTAATTAAAATCCTGATGGTAATATTCCCAGCCAGTGGTGTATGCCCATATTTGAGAATTGTCCGAACCCATATCAATTATTTTAGCAGCTATTTCATTTGCAGGACTGGTTTCAAGATTTGGATTCATCTCAATTGTTTTATTTGCAGGTGAAATGTAAGTTAATGTAGTCATTGAAACAACTAAAAATGAAATCAGCAATATTACCAAATATTGGTTTTTAGAGTTTAAATTAAGATTTTTTCTATTTATAGATATCATCCATATCAGAGTGATTAAAGTAATAACCAGAAATACCGGGAATATAGAAAGTACCATTTCCAGATTTAAATACAACAAAATCAAAAAATTAATCACCAATGCTCCTGTCAGATAATACTTTAAGGAGTCATAAGACAATTTTTCAAAGTAGATTAATCCAATAAAAGATATTACGATTAGTAATGCTATAACAGATGTAAAATCCGGGATTACCTGATATGGTAATTCTAACAATTTTATTGCTATAAGTGATCCTATTAAAAATTTCAGATTAAATTTCTGTTCTTTAGATAAATTGAGTTTTTCCCATCCTTTCGGCAGTTGATATAACAATTTAATGCCATATATTGCAAAAAATAATATTACAGGTACCAGTGCTCCAAAAATTCTTCCGGGACATCTAAGCTCATCTAAAAAAGGCAGATAATGAATAAACCAAAGAAGGTTATTTCCCCCATCCGCCCAGATTAAAGTAAAAGATAAGGCGATTATTCCTGGAATTGTAAATTCTTTTTTCCCAAGTACTAAGCCAATTATTGCAAAGAGTAAACATACAACTCCGATTAAGACAGAACTTTCAGGAAGCCAAAAGGCCGGATTTACATCAATAGTAGTTCCAAAAATAAACGAAGCCAGATTATTTTCTAATGACCCTCCACCTGAAAGGGGATCTATCAGATCTATTCTTAATATATTTTCTGAAAATTTAGGGAAAGAAAATGTCATAATGCCCATTAATAGGGAGGTAAAAATTGTAGGAATAATAATTACACTGGCATATGATATTTTTTTGGCAGAAACTATTTGATATAAAACGAATATTGCTGCCAGTAAATACACATATACAAGATGATATGGATTACCCATAGCAATTAAAAAGCAGGAGAGTATAATGACTGCTATATAATTTACCACAGTCTTCTCATTTAAATAAAGAATTTTTGCAAAGAAATAATAAATTAACGGTATCCATGCCAATGCCAGAATATAAAGAGTATGTCCGGCAAAAACTCGACTTAACATCAATCCTGAAAAGACATATAATAAAGAGACAACCAATAATATTTCCTTATCTTTACAGATCAGACTTCCTAATTTATGCATTGCGAAATATGCAATTATCAGATGCAGCAATACAACAATATTCACTATATAAATATCATTTGATAATAAATAAAACACAAATGAGAAAGGATAGAACCTTCCGGACATAAAATTAGAAATATCCGGAATCCCTGTGAGCCATAAATTATTCCATAACGCAAATGGATTGCTGTTCAAAAAAATATTTGGCTCAAATACGGATATAATATCTTTATAATCTCCAAACAGCAGATTATTGTTTATAATAATGTAATTGAACGCTATTAGGATCAAAATTATTGGTAAAAAGAAATACCCGGTAAAATCCAGTTTTGTATTAACCTTGGAAAGAAATCCCCGTACTTTCATGAAATACTTAAGATAAATTTGAAGATAAAACTTCTCATTAAATACAATTCATTATTGACTGAATCAAAAATATCACAAGAAATTAAAGAAGCAGAGCACCAATATCGAAGATAAAGAGAATTTATTTACTTTGAAAGCTTCTAGAAATAAGGAATATATATCCATATTACTTTTTTTATATCAAATAAATATATTTATTTCCTGAAAAACGGTTTTCTGCCGGCAGCATCTATAACTGTATACCCAAAAATTTTAGATTCGGCTTTTTCAGAATCTATATTATAGATACTAATGAATTATATATTACGATGGAAGGGAAAGTTGCATTAGTCACCGGTTTGACGGGACAGGATGGTTCATATCTTACAGAATTACTTCTCTCAAAAGGATATGATGTGTATGGTCTTGTCAGAAGATTAAGCAGTCCAAGTACAACAAATATAAAGCACCTGCTTTCCGAAGTAAATTTTATTCAGGGTGATTTAATAGATCAATCTTCTCTAGATAATGCAATATATTCATGTAAACCGGACGAAGTCTATAACCTTGCAGCACAGTCATTTGTCGGAACATCATGGGAACAACCTGTTCTTACAGGTGAAGTAAATGCAATAGGTGTCACAAGACTACTTGAGGCAATCAGAAAAAATAAAAAGGATGCAAAATTTTATCAGGCTTCATCAAGTGAAATGTTTGGAAAGGTAGTCGAAATGCCTCAAACAGAGAAGACTCCCTTCTATCCCAGATCTCCATATGGCATTTCAAAGGTCTACTCATATTATTATACAGTAAATTACCGTGAAAGCTATGATATGTTCTGCTCAAACGGCATATTATTCAATCATGAATCTCCAAGGCGAGGTATCGAATTTGTAACCAGAAAAATAACAGATAGTGTTGCAAAAATATCTTTAGGCCTTGCATCAGAGTTAAGACTGGGCAATCTTGATGCAAAAAGGGACTGGGGATTTGCCGGGGACTATGTTAAAGCAATGTGGATGATGCTCCAGCATGATAAACCGGATGATTTTGTTATTGCAACAGGAGAAACACACTCTGTAAGGGAATTTGTTGAACTGGCATTTTCAGAAGTCGGACTGGATTATAAGGACTACGTTGTTGTAGATCCAAAATTTTTCAGACCTGCAGAGGTCAATATTCTTCTGGGCGATTATGGAAAAGCAAAAAACCTACTAAAATGGGAACCGGAAGTGTCATTTAAAGAACTAATAAGTATGATGGTTAAATCCGATCTTGATAAAAATGATGTCAGATAATTTAAAAACGGAATATGATCTGACTGTAATTATACCCACATATAATGAAGAAGGGAATATAAAGGAAATTGTCAGCCAGATAGATAAAGTCTGCAAAAAAGCAGGAATCAAAGAAGAAATTCTTGTGGTTGATGACAATTCTCCAGACAAAACACAGAATTATGTCCATGAAATGCAGAAACAGATGGACAACCTGCATATAGTTGTAAGATATGAAGATCACGGTCTTTCCCAGTCATTGCATGCGGGAATATATGCAGCAAATTCGGATCTTATTCAATGCATTGATGCCGACCTTTCACATCCTCCGGAAAAAATACCAATTTTCTTTAATCTTTTAAAAAATGAAGACTTTGATATGGTTATAGGCAGCAGGTATGTTAAGGGCGGGGAAACATTTGACTGGCCTTTATACAGAAGAATAATTTCTGCCGGGGCTGCATTGATAGGAAGATCATTAATTCCAATAGTCAGAGATTCAGGTAGCGGATTTTTCGCTATAAAGAGAAAAATAATTGAAAATGCGACATTAAAACCCAGGGGATTTCGCATGGGGTTTGAAATACTCGGAAAAGGTGACTGGGAAAAAGTAATAGAGATCCCTATTGTTTTTAAAGACCGTATAGCCGGAGAAAGTAAGCTAAAATCAACTGTATTTACCGATTTTTTACTTCAATGCGCTCATATATGTTATTATAACTTCATTCTGCGTAAATCCACGAACATAATTAAATCCTGGAAAATGTGTATTTTTTCAGACAATAATTAATTATAAACCTTCTTACAGATTTATTCAATTAAACCTGCATATTTTATTATCCCTAATAAATCTAACACAATTTTATTATTAGTAAAAAATTTTTTACAATATCACAGGATAGTGAAAAATTCCAACTTTCAGTCCCCATTAACTGTAATTACCCCATTCTCCATGTCAAATTCCTGTTAACAAAGAAATTCCAGATAAAAACAACAAATATTCCAATAATATTTGAGTTAATATACCATAGATTCAGATATTCTGTAAAAAGATACAGAATTAATACATTTATAAAAACTCCGATTACAGACACTGCCTGATATGATACAAATCTCTTAAATTTACTGGCAATCCGACTTTTTTCTCCTCTTTTAAATGTCCAGAAATCATTTAGGATAAAATTTGTGACAATCGATGCCTCTATCGCAAATACACTTGAAATAACATAATATAAACCAAAATACTCAGTCAATACATATAAAAGACCTGTATTTACAAAAATTCCCGATATGCCCACAAGGCCAAATTTAAAAACTTTCTTCCATTCCTTCCATACATAAGTTTCTCTGTGCCCGAACGCATATAATCCAATGCTGATACATTGTTTTATGTATTCAAAACTACCTCTAAGTTTTAATTTAATGCTTCCAGATTCGTTTTGTTCTTTGAAGGAATATGGAATTTCCTTAAAACTGTTCCATCTTCCTCTGCCCAAAATTTCTATTAAAATCTTATAGCATTGGGGTTTCAGGGGGACATCACAAACAACATCCTTTTTTATCGCAAAAAAGCCGCTTACCGGATCAGTTATTTCCGGAAATAAAACCCTTCCGAAGACAGTTTTACCAAGAGAGAGAATCCGCCGTTTTGGGGACCATTTATGAATATCTCCGTCTTTTGTGTATCTGCTTCCTATACAAACATCACAGCCCTCATCCTTCATCGCATGATAAAACTGTGGAATTAGCTCAACCGGATGAGAAAAGTCCGCATTTATAACCTGAATTAAATCTGAATTTGCTGCATATATTCCCAAATGCAATGACTGGGAAAGACCGTGATCTTCAGATCTTGCTATTAATGAAAGTTCGGAGTGCTTTTCACAAAGCTTTCGTACGCAATCAGCGGTCCCGTCTTTTGAATTGTCATCAACAACAATAATTTCTCCTTTTATCCCGCTTTTTTTCAGAACATCAGATACTGCAGCTATAATATTTTCAATATTATCCCTTGAATTAAAAGTAGGGATTATTATTGTCAGAGAATACGCCGTCATCTAAACAATTCACAATTATTTTGATTTAAATACATATATTCCCATATTCTGGCCAATAATTACTGTATTGGTATTTAGCCATTCAAGTGCGTCCCCTTCCGGATTTGCAGCAGTAATGTCTGCGGTGACAACATAATAAGCAGTTGCATTGCCACGCTGTGATTCTATTTCAGAAAGCTTTTCACCAGTATCGGCAGACACCTCATAAACACCGTCAAGACTGCTGTCATAATAGTAATCCAGTGGCTGTGCCATGTAACCCGGCATAACAACAACATAATCCCCCTCACTGGTTAATGATGCAAGCTGCTGAGAAAATCCTCTCCAGTCATTCTTTGAGTAATTTGTATAATATCCAGACAAATAAGGGATGCTTACAACAAACAAAAGAGCCATCGTAACTGCGGCGACCTTTCTGTAGTCAATATCTCTTGGAACAAATCCAAAAGCCGCTGCAATTGCGACAAAGTAGAACGGAAGGATGTATATCAGATATCTCGGGCTCATCGGTATCATTGATGAGAGTATGATACTGACAATGAATGGCAGAACTAATGAAAGAATTATAAGATACGCATAATCCCTCTTCTCTTCATTGATATACAGGAAGATAATACCTGCAATTGCAAGTATTGAAAATATTACAGTCAGATAAATCTGACTTCCTGAAATCATTACAATTGTGCCTGTAAAGACATCAAATCCTGAAAGACCCCATGTTGGGGATGCAGAGGTTCTTTTATAAAAGAGTCCGATTGTAACATATATTATTGGAAGTGCAACGATTATAAATGACAACAGGCCGGCCAAAACCGGCATTAAAGTCTTAACATCCTGGATTATAGTTTTTCTTTTAACAATCAAAGCATGAAGAATCAGAATTCCCACCGCAACAAAGACATAAAAATGTGTCCAGAATGACAATGCACAGAAAACGCCAAAAAGAACCCAGTATTTGAAATTATCAGATTTAAGGGCAAGAAGATAAAAGAAGACTGCTATTGAGAAGAAGAAGAGCATTGTTGTATATGCCCTTGCATCCTGTGAGTAGAATATGTGAAATGTTGAAAATGTCATCAAAGCGGCTGCGATAATCCCGCCGCATCTGCCACACACTTCTCTGCCAATTAAATATATAACAGGAATTGTAAGGGATCCAAACAATGCCGGAAGGAACCTTAATACAAATTCGCTGTCACCAAATGCAAGCATGAAATGTTCAAGCCAGTGAAACAAAGGAGGATTAAATTCACCCTGTGCAGTTGCATCCCAAATCCCTGACAATGAATTTCTTGCAAAATAAAGCGTTGAGCCCTCATCTAGCCAGATAGAATTGAATCCCAAATTATAGAACCGGAGTGCAAATCCGGCAATTACAAGGAGAATAAGCATCTGTGCATACCGGTTGTGCAAAAATACTCCTTTCAGATTTTCAGGATTTAAATCATTAAAAGAGTTTACCTGATATTTATCATCCGCCGGGACTGCGGGCTTTTTCTTTTTTTCCTCATGTCCTCTTTTGTTATCCTTCTTCCCCATATTTAATCATCAGATTATCTATTTTCAGTCAATATAAAACAGATCTGTTATTCCGGGTTTATTTTTTTATATTAGGATCTCTTCATCTGACTCGTTCCATTCAGGACTTGCGACTGCAAGAAATATGAGATCAGAATCACCTGTATTTTCAATATACTGAACACATCCCGGCGGAATATAAACAGCCTGACCGGCAGAGAGATCTTCTGATTCATCTCCTATATGCATCCTTGCCTCCCCGGAAAGTATGTAATAAACCTCTGATGATTTAAAAAGCCTGTGCGGAATTGTCTTTTCACCCCCGGGAACAATCGCATGTGCCAGGCTGTAATTCATAAAAAGTTTGGCACCCCCGTAGTTTTCTGAATTTTTCGGGTGAAGCAGTTCACATAATATACAGTTATCCCCTGATCGGAAATATTCTGCATCTTTGATATCTCGAATAAGCATTGCTTAGATTTATAAGTCTTCTAAGAGATCAATTTTTTTAATTTCAGTATCTAATAAAAGACCGGAGTTTGTAAAAAATGACAGAAAAAAAATTAAAATTTGAGACAAATATGGGAGATATCGTTATAAGTCTCTATTCTGACATGCCGGTTACGGCAGGAAATATTGAGAAACTTGTAAATGAAGGATTCTATGACGGGATTATTTTCCACAGGGTCATAAACGGCTTTATGATCCAGGTAGGATGCCCGCTTGGAACCGGAACCGGCGGTCCGGGATACAATATCAAAGATGAATTCGTAAAAGGCCACTCAAATGTCCGCGGCACAGTTGCGATGGCAAACACCGGACAGCCGGATACCGGCGGAAGCCAGTTTTTCATAAATCTCGGCGACAATTCATATCTTGACTGGGACAACACTACAACTCCCTACAAGCACCCGGTTTTCGGCGAAGTTACAGAAGGTATGGATATTGTTGATAAAATTGCAAAACTTCCAACCGACTTCTCAGATAAGCCAAAACAGGATGCAAAGATAATAAAAGCAACAGTTATCTAAAAAAATCTAAAAAATCAATTTTTTTTTTATTTTAGCATAAAAATTGAATGAAAACCAAAAATACACCGTTTAAATCCTAAAACGGTTGCCTTTTCCTTTTATTATGTCAAGTTTTTTCATATCTGCGATAATTTCGTTTATGTAATCTCTTTCAAGATCAAATGCAAACTCATCGCCGGTCTCTTTTACAGAGATTCTGACATCCTTTATTTCTTCTGTTATCTCATCAGTACCGGCCTTTCCTTTCTCTTTTAAAAAGTCCATTATTCTTCCGGCAATAAGAGTCTTTAAGAATATATTCTCCTTTAGGCGGATAAATGACTCCTCTTCAACACTAAAATCTCCAACAAGTCCGTCAAGTTCATTTAGATCTGTTTTAAAGGCAAATTCAGCCGGCGTTGTCACATGATATTCAGAACCTGACATTACACTGACAATGGTCTTTATACCATATTTCATCCTTGCCTCATTGGAAGAACCCTCCAAAAGGATATCGGAAGGCATAGTTGTGACAAGCTCTTTTACATCCTTTGTCTTTTTGAGATATTTCTTATCATCCCTGGTCTCAACCATTCCGTTCTCCTCTAAAACAGGAATAATTCTCATCATCCTTGATGCGAATTCATCCCCTTCAAGGGCAAGCTCGCCAAGTTTTGAAATTCCATCCCTTTCTTTTAAAGTTTCAAGAAAACGGCCAACATCCGGGTCATCAGATATGCACTCCCCGTCATCCCTTAAATCCAGAAACTCCTTTATGTGGCCCTCCATAGATTCAAGCTCGGAGATTACCATAGCATAAGTCTCTCTCATAATTGCAGAGATCTCACTCTCGTCATCTTTGAAATTTTCAGATTCCTCTATGAAAAATTCCCGGAAATTATTGATCTCAGCTTTGCAGACTGTATCTTTGACAAGGGTCTTAACAGTCCTTGTCTTTGTACGGCTGCCTTCATCACGGAGCTTTTTTGAAAAATTTTCCGCATCAAGCGGATTATAAAATATTAGAGTCTCTTCAAATGCCATTGCCTACACCTTTTTAACAGATATGTCTGTAAAAGGTATAAAACAGGCAGGGCATATTACCAACTCTTTATACAATTCAGTACAAAACTATTTTTACTAATGATAGATGTCAGAGGAGAGATAATCCGGAAATTTCTAATGGCAAATCTTCAGGTACACCCTGAAGTAGTCCTTACTATCCTGGATTCTGATAATCCCTCAATCATCGATGAAATCATAAATAATGTTCCAAAAGATGCTTTCGTTGCTCTGCCATCGCATATTCCCGGATGGAAACAAAAAGGTTTTGAGCCGCCAATCCCACGTCTTCGTGAACCTGAGACAGAATCAAAGGAGATAAGTGCTTCAAAAGAGACAGACGGCACAAGATTCAATTCCCCGTCTGAGGTTGAAGTACTATATGGAATTCCTGATGATAATCAAAAAGGCACTGATTATAACGATTTCATATATTACTTCAGGGACAGGTATGAGAAGCTTTCAAGGATGCTTCGCGGCCGTGGCGATCCCATGCCGGTATCCGCCCTTACTCAGACAACAAGATACAGGCAGCAGACTGTAACAATAATCGGAATGGTATCAGAGGTCAGAAACACAGCAAAGGGCCACAGAATAGCTTCCCTTGAGGATACAACTGACAAAATAAATGTCCTCTTCTACAATCCGCAGAACAGTTCATCCTCCTATGCAAACAAAGACCCGGAAAGAGAAAAAAAGAGGCAGGAAGTCTTTTCGGAAGCTGAGAAACTTATACCCGATGAAGTTATTATGATCAAGGGCACTCTTTCAAACGAGGGAACAATAGTATTTGCAGATGCACTTTTCCGTCCGGACATCCCGATTCAGAATGCACCTTACAAGAGTACAGAGGAGGGAAGTGCCGTTTTCATCTCTGATGTTCATGTTGGATCTGACACATTTCTTCAAAAAGAATGGGACAGATTTTCAGACTGGCTCTCTGTATGCGGTGCAAAATATCTCCTTATAGCAGGAGATCTCGTTGACGGAATCGGAATATACCCTGATCAGGAGAAGGAGCTGACAATCCCGAATATCTATAAGCAATATGAGGTATTTGCAGAGATGCTCTCAAAGCTTCCAAATGAGATGCAGATAATAATCTCACCGGGAAACCACGACGCAGTAAGGGGATCCGAACCCCAGCCCGGACTCCCCGATATCTTTACAGGGCACTTTCCTGATAATGTCACACTTGTTGAAAATCCCGCACTGGTCAATCTCCAAGGAGTCAGAGTTCTTATGTACCATGGCAGAAGCTATGATGATCTCATATCAATGATTCCGGGTGCCTCCTACTCCCATCCGGAGGTCATGATGAAGGAGATGCTTAAAAGACGCCACCTTGCATGCACATACGGGATGAGAACACCTATCCGTGCGGCAAAAGAGGACAGGCTGATAATTGATCCCATACCCGAGATCCTTCACACCGGCCATGTACACATCTGCGGTCTTTTAAAATATCGTGGAGTTTTGTGCATGAATACAGGGACCTGGCAGTCACAGACACAGTTTCAGAAGCAGATGAACATTCAGCCGACACCTGCAAGGGCATATAAGGTAAACCTGCAGACCCTCGAGTGTGAACTCTTTGATTTCAGCGGAGATTCTGTAAAAACTGTTACTGGTTGATACCGGAAAGGGATTTTACAACGTCCCAACACGCCTTTATTCTGCTTTTTTTGAATTTTTTAATGGCCAGGGATGAAACTTATTTCAAATAATTAAATCCCTATATGGCAGAATTTTTGATACAACTAAATAAATCAAATCTATGTCTCCCTTTTTTCGATAAAACAGGATATTAACACGTAAATTCAGCATTTAACACCCAATAATCTGAGAACATTATTCGTTGATTGTTGAACCAAAGATAGTGGCTGGTCGATTAAAAAGCGGTTTTTTTTTATTATTGAAGCTAACATTAATAGGCAAATTGTTACTTTGGGGTATCCAGGAATATGGCTCCCTCAAGGGATGGTTGAAAAAATATGGATATGTTGATCTATCTCGCACCTGTATGTGCCTTAATCGGTCTTTTATTTGCAGGATACTCATTTATGAGCGTCCGCAGGGAAGACGAAGGCAATGAGGTCGTAAAAAAGATCACCGCAGCAATACACACAGGTGCCATGGTCTACCTTAACAGGCAGTACCGTGCAATCGCTGTGTTCGTTGTGGTGTTTGCAATTGTTATTGCAGTACTTCTGCCAAACGGTGCCCTCACAGCAGGATGTTTCGTCCTCGGTGCAGTGCTCTCCGCAACAGCAGGATACATTGGAATGTTTACAGCTACTTCTGCAAACGGAAGAACAACACACGCTGCAACCAAAGGAATCGGCCCTGCATTCAAGGTCTCTTTTGCTTCAGGAACTGTTATGGGTATGAGCGTTGTCGGCCTCGGTCTCTTTGGTCTTTCAGTTGCATTCATAGGACTCACAAACATTCTGGCAGGTTCTGAGCTTACTGTAATTGTAAACACACTTGCCGGTTTCTCACTGGGAGCATCTTCAATTGCACTCTTTGCACGTGTAGGGGGAGGTATCTTTACAAAGGCAGCTGACGTCGGTGCAGACCTTGTCGGTAAAGTTGAGGCAGGAATCCCTGAGGATGACCCGAGAAACCCTGCAACAATTGCTGACAATGTTGGTGACAATGTTGGTGATATCGCAGGAATGGGTGCTGACCTTTACGAATCATACGTAGGATCAATCCTTGCAACAATGCTTCTTGCGGCATCAACTGCGGCAATCACATTCCCGGGAATCGATGTAATCAATGTAATTCTCGTTCCCTTAATCATAGCAGCACTGGGAATAGTTGCATCAATCATAGGAACATTCTTTGTACGCACAAAAAAGACAGAGTCATCTGCAATTCATATGGCATTTAACTCAGGGCTCATTGTTGCCCTCATTCTTGTTGTAATTGCAGCATATTTTGTTACAAACATGCTTCTTGGAAGCTATGGATTCGGCGTTTTCCTTGCAACAGTTGCAGGTCTTGTTGCAGGTTTCTTAATCGGACAGGTTACCGAGTACTACACCTCATACGAGAGAAAACCCACACTCCAGATTGCAGCATCCTGTGAAACAGGTGCGGCCACAAACATAATCACCGGATTTGCAAAGGGAATGGAGTCAACAGTCTGGTCTGTTCTTATAATCGGTGTTGCAATCTATATTGCATTCCAGCTTGCAGGACTCTACGGTATTGCAATCTCTGCTGTAGGTATGCTTGCAACTCTTGGTATCTCACTTGCTGTTGATGCATACGGCCCTGTTGCAGACAATGCAGGCGGTATTGCAGAGATGTCACACCAGAAGCCTGAAGTCAGAAAGATTACTGATACACTCGATGCAGTCGGAAACACAACAGCTGCAATAGGCAAGGGTTTTGCAATAGGATCAGCAGCACTTACAGCACTTGCACTCTTTGCATCCTATGGTATTGCAGTCGGTCTTGAGTTTATAGATGTAATGAACTCAGGCGTTTTCATCGGTCTTTTAATCGGTGCAATGCTTCCGTTCCTCTTCTCTTCAATGACAATGATGGCTGTCGGAAAAGCAGCAATGGGAATTGTTATGGAAGTCAGAAGACAGTTTAGAGAGATTAAAGGCATCATGGAAGGCGAGACAGATCCTGACTACGCTTCATGTATTGCAATCTCAACAAACTCCGCATTAAAAGAGATGATTGCACCGGGTGTTCTTGCAATTGCAGCACCTCTATTAGTCGGATTCGTTCTTGGTGCGGGAGCACTCGGAGGACTTCTGGCAGGTTCACTCGTCTCAGGTTTCATGCTCGCTATCACAATGGCAAACGCCGGCGGTGCATGGGACAATGCAAAGAAGTTTATTGAACTTGGAAATTACGGTGGAAAAGGATCAGACGCTCACAAGGCAGGTGTCACAGGTGACACCGTAGGCGATCCTTTCAAGGACACATCAGGACCTGCAATCAACATCCTCTTAAAGCTCATGAGCATAGTTGCTGTTGTATTTGCACCTCTTTTCCTTGTAATCTAATTTTTTATTTTTTTGCGGCCTCTCAAACTTTGATATATTCTGAGAAGTACATATAAACATAAATGTCAGACATAGCAGTTGCAGCGGCAATTATTCTAACAGGTATTCTGGCTGCATATTCCCTTCACCGGCTTTTCATATGGCTTGAAAAGAAAGCAGACAAAACCGAGTCCAAAATTGACGATATACTGATATTATCACTCAGAAAGCCAATTACAATCGGAGTCGTGATTGTGGCATTCTTTCTTTCCATGGGATATATTACAGTCCCTTCCGGCTATGCATGGATTTTGGAAGGAAAATACTTCAATACAATCCTGATTATTCTCGGAACCTGGATATTCACTACATTTGTCCAGAGTTTTATCGGCCTTTACGGGCGTTGGATGGCAGAGCAGACAGAAAGCGACATGGATGATAAGTTAATCGATATCCTTGAGGTTTCTGCTAAATACATCATATGGTTTATCGCATTCCTCCTTATCTTAAGCTACCTTGAGATTGATATTACACCACTTGTCGCAGCAGGAGGGGTATTTGGAATCGCAATTGCCTTAGCAGCACAGGACCTTATATCCAATTTTTTTGG
>JAFGWE010000021.1 GCA_016937345.1 Methanomicrobiaceae archaeon | reverse complement strand
TTTCGATTTCAATGGATTATTTTACACCAGATGTGGGACCTGCGATAAGATCTGTCCAACAAGTTGAAGAGTCGTTGGACAACCTCCAGTTATAACTGTTAGTTTATTCCTAAAGAATATTTAGCATAAAACTAAAAGTATAAGGTTACGAATGAATCAGGAAAATGAAATACCAACAAAAGAAAACTATGACGCCATAATAAAATATTCAGAATTTATAGGCAATAATTTGATATTAGAAGAAAATAAGGATGAGATTGAAAAGACAGGAACCTGTGATGCAATAACAGAATTTACAAAAGTTCTATATTATAACAACTGGCTGATTAATACAAAATGGCAGGGGTGGACTTCCGAAGCAGAATATTATTTTGGAAATCCGGAGATGATCGCTTCAGCAGATATAGAAACATTAAGAAAAATACTGACCGTTCATGTAAGAATCGACCGGCTTTTTCCGGGAGATATTGCAGATATAATAAAAAGAGGCTATCTTTCTGCTATTCTTAACAGAATAAACGATTTCTACACAAATATCAGCGAATAATTCCCAGATAATAATAACAATTATAAAATAGTAAAAAATCTTTTACAAGATTTCTTTTTTTTCACAATGCAATTTTACATTAATATTAATCATGTTACCGGTTGATATAAAAAATGATGACTGGTGTCATAGATGATTCCAGAATAAGACAGCTGAATACCAGAGGAGTTCAAAATGGCGAATATATTCTATACTGGATGCAGTCTTCAGTAAGGACAAAGTACAATTTTGCTCTTGACTATGCAAAACAAAAAGCAATAGATTCAGATCAACCTCTTGTAGTATATTTTGGCATAAACACACAATACCCGGAATCAAATCAGAGACATTTAAAATTTATGCTTCAGGGATTAAAAGAAACAATAGATGAACTAAATAATGAAAATATCACCACATTTTTAAAAATTACATCTCCTGATACTGGTGCTGTTGAAACAGGGAAAAATGCTTCAATTATTGTAACTGACCGGGGTTATCTCAGATTACACAAAAAATGGAGAGAGCATGTTGCATCTAAAGTAAAATGCCCTCTGATTCAGGTTGAATCTGACATAATTATACCGGTTGAAGAAGCATCCTTAAAAGAAGAATGGTCTGCTGCTACAATAAGAAGAAAAATAAATCAAAAAATCCCATTATATCTAAGAGAATACCACTCACACAAATTTGAAATAAAACAATACAAAAAGGATTTCCCTGAAAATTACTTTAGCAGCCCCGACATCAATGAAATAATAAGTCTACCTGAAATAAACGCTGATGTTAAACCTTCAGAATTTTTTACAGGAGGATATTCATTCGCAAAAAAAACTCTTCTGAATTTTACCTTAAATAAAATTGCCAGTTATTCTGAATTCAAAAATCATCCTGAAAAAGATTGTCAGTCCGATATAAGCCCATACCTTCATTTTGGACATATTTCCCCTCTTGAAATTGTTATAGAGATTATTAATTCCGGATATTTCACTCCTGATGATTATCTGGAGCAATTAATCATCAGAAGAGAGCTTGCAATAAATTACGTCACTTATAATCAAAATTATGATAACTTCAATGGTCTTCCAAAATGGTGTATTAATACATTAATGGAGCACAAATACGATAAAAAAGATTTTATCTATTCAATTGAGGAGTTTGAAAAGGCAAATACACATGATAAGTACTGGAATGCTGCACAAGATGAAATGCGAATAACAGGCAAAATGCACGGCTACATGAGAATGTACTGGGGCAAAAAAATAATAGAATGGTCAGAATCACCTGAATCTGCATTTAAAACCGCTGTTTACTTAAACAACAAATATTCTCTTGACGGAAGAGATCCAAACAGTTATGCAGGAATTGCATGGTGCTTTGGAAAACATGACCGACCTTGGAAAGAAAGGCCTGTTTTCGGTAAAATAAGATACATGAACAATAAAGGGCTGGAAAGAAAATTCAACATGGAGAAATATGTGAAAAAAATAAAAAAAATCAATTCGGAGAAAGTTTTATTGGATCTCAATGAATAAAGAAAAATTATGCCAAGATGTATTGAATATGAACAATGCCCGTTTATAAAAAAATACGAACCGGCGTTTAAAAAAAGTGAAATACTAAAGAAAAGATCTCTGATTTACTGTGACGGCAATCTCAGCGAAGAATGTATGAGGAAGAAAATTTCAAAAGCCCTTGGTGGAACAGTTTATGTTCCAATAAATATGATGCCGGAAGGAAAACCTGTTCCGGGAACTCACAATACTGAATGGACCGCAGAAGTTCTGAGTCTTCTTGAAAAATATAAATAGTTTAATTCTCTGATGAAACTTCAGCCGGCTCAGCAGATCCTGTGAAACTCTCAGTTAAAGGACCATTAAGAACAGGCTCATGATATACATTATTCAGACAAAGACAATTTTTGGGACAGGCCTCTACACACGAATTACATGATATGCATCTAAACCGATCAATTGTCCATATTTTTACAGGTTTATCTACAGTAATTGCATCAGAAGGGCAGTGCATGCTGCAAAGACCACAGAATATGCAGTCTTCAATTTTTATCTCTACCTGACCTCTTGTACCTTCATATCTTTTGGCAGGCTCTTTTGGGTAACGTATTGTTGACGGACCCCTTCCAAGTGTCTTGAAGATTGTTTTTGTCATAGAAAATAATTTCATCTTATCACCTCTCCGCACATCCAATACATGGATCTATTGAAAGAACAATTACCGGCACATCCGCCATCTCGCATCCACCCAGCATTTTAACAAGAGCAGGGATATTTGCAGTTGTTGGAGTTCTGACACGCTCACGCAGAATATTTTTCTTGCCGTTTGCCTTAATGTAATGAAGACACTCCCCGCGTGGCTGTTCTACTCTTGAGAAGTACTCTCCGTCAGGATTGCCTTTGACCTTAACATCAATATCTCCGGAAGGAACAGCATCTACAGCCTGTTTTATAATATCAACAGACTGCAGAAGTTCTCTTGCCCTGACAGCACATCTTGCATAGCAGTCGCCACCGGTCTCAACAACCGGACTGAAATCAAGATCTGCATAGGCAACATAACCTGTCTTTCTGATATCAGTTGAAACACCGCTCCCCCTTGCAGTAGGCCCTACTGCACCAAGTGAATAAGCAGCTTCTTTTGAAATTACTCCTACTCCTTTAGTTCTGTGTATGACAGTATCATCGTCAAAGAAAACATGGCACAGGTCCTCAATATCAGACGAAAGTATATCCAGATCTTTTACCATATCTTTAAGCTTGGAATCTGAAATATCTCTTCTCACGCCACCTACTTTGCAGGAACCCTGTATAACACGTCCTCCGGTTGTTTCTTCCATTGCATCAAGAATTTTTTCACGAATTCTCCATGAATTCATAAAAAGGTTCTCAAAGCCCATTGAATCGGCAAAAAGCCCAAGCCATAAAAGATGACTGTGAAGCCTTGAATATTCCGACCAGATTGTTCTTAAATACTGAGCTCTTTTTGGAACTTCAATATCCATGATATTTTCAATACCCTGGCAGTATCCTACACTGTGAATGAAACTGCAAATACCACAGATACGCTCTGCAATATAAACAAAATCCTTAAAATCCCTTTTTTCAACTAATTTCTCCAGACCACGGTGAACATACCCTATTGAGGGGATTGCCTCAATTACATGTTCATCCTCAAGCACAAGATCAAGGTGAATTGGTTCAGGCAACACAGGATGCTGGGGACCAAAGGGAACAACAATTCTTCTGGACATTAATTATCCTCCGTTTTTTTCTCTGCAGTTTCCTTTTTTTCAGGCTTTACTTTTGTCACATTCTTGACATTGAAAGGCGCTTTTACAGTTGTTCGTATCAGATTTCCTTTAAAATCCAGATTAATACCAGTAACTTCTACTCCAAAGAGATCATGAATTTCATTTTCGTAAATGAAAGAACCCCAGTAAATATCTGATATACTTGGCACCTTTTCTCCTTCGGTTGTTTTTATACGGAGATTTTCAAACGAATACTCTTTTTCAAAGGAATAATTTATCTCAAAAATGTCCCCAAATTTTCCGCAGCCAATCTGCACAAGACGATATCCGGATTCACACTTATCCTTTACATTTTTCAGCAGATCTTCTTTCATGATATCAGTATATTTCTGCTCTTCTATTGTCACTTAAAATCACCTCCTTTTTTAGAGTCTTTATATTTCTTATCAAGAATACCAAGAGCTTTTACAATCCCGTCAATTATTTGTTCAGGACGTGCCGCACATCCGGGAACATATACATCCACAGGAATAAGTTCACCCACTCCGCCGGATACATTATAGCATTCACGGAATACTCCTCCGGAACAGGCACAGATACCAACTCCGACTACTACATTCGGTTTTGGCATCTGATTGTAGATGTTTTTAATTACTTCTTTATTCTGCTCATTAACGCTTCCGGTTACTACAAAAATATCAGCATGTTTCGGATTTCCGGTATTTATTATTCCAAAACGCTCGACATCATAAAGAGGTGTCAGGCATGCCAGAACCTCGATATCACAGCCGTTGCAGCTTGATGCATCATAGTGTATTATCCAGGGGGATTTAGTTAAGTATGACATTTTTCTTTTACCTCATATCAGATATAACGCAAGCAGATTCAAAACTCCAAGCACTGCTGTTACTATCCAGCAGCTTTTTAGCGCAAACTGCCATTTTACCCTTGATGTTGCATTATCCACGAATACTTCCAGGAAATAAACAATCAATATTACTGCAATTCCAATCAGGGGTGCTGCTGTTCCGAAGAACAGGAATAGAAATCCTAATAAAAATACCAGTTCATAAAGATGAGCAATCTCTGTCATTCCCAGAGTGGAACCTGAAAACTCTGTTGTAAGACCTTTTACTAACTCCTGATGTGCATGGTGTGAAGTTGAAAGATCAAATGGTGATTTTCGAAGCTTCATAGTCAGAATATATACCATTCCCAAAAAAATTCCGGGAAGAACAATAACAGGAGCAAAAGTGCTTTGTATTATTCCTGCGGTATCAAAAGAATTTGTTACCTGATACAGACCAACAGCTGCAATAATTATCATCGGCTCAACAGCCATGAGCTGTATAAGCTCTCTTTCAGCTCCCACGTGTGCATAAGGAGAACCAGTTGAATATGCACCAAGGATAAGGAAAACATGCGCAAGTGTGAGTGCAAATATTACAAGAAGGATATCACTGCCTGCAAAGAACAGAACTCCTGTTACTACTATAAATATGAGATAACTTAAGATCCAGAAGTTCTGGGACTCATAAACAACCATATTTTCCTTCTCAAAAAGTTTGAGTATATCATATATCGGCTGTAATACAGGAGGACCTACTCTTCCCTGCATTCTTGCAGTAATTTTTCGGTCAATTCCCATTACTATTCCACCGATAAGAGGGGCAAATAAGATAAAAAGCACCGCTCCTATAAAGGAAGAATTTGTAAAAAACTCAAAAGTCATACTCACATCACCATCCCGGGGAGATTAAGAATAATAACTGCTGCAAATACAATGAGAAGGATTATAGTTAAAATAACACCTGTTTTTGACAGCTTTTCTTCTCCAAAGAACTCTTCCATATAATAATTTGAAAGTTCCACTTCTTTTGTTACTCCCATGCTTCCGGCAAAACTCACACCAGATACTCCCGGCCTTGCTCCCATATATTGTCCAACAACAGTTCTGCCTTTACTAAAGTGTCCCAGAGACAGAGGAAGAAGCAGAATTAAAACAAGCATCATAAGCATAATCAGCATATTGTTTAGACTTAACAGCTGTGAGACTGTTCCATTATATACTTCGACTATATAAGGCTCAATCATAAATCCGGAAATCAGCGGGAATAAAAGACAGGTAATCACTGTGAGTCCGGTTAAACAATACAGCGTAAACATCTCCGGGGATGTGGCTTCTTTTTTAAGAGGAGAACTCTTTTTCTTCACTTCAATAAGTTTTCCCATCCATTTTGCCCAGAAGAAAACTGTAATACCACTCCCATAAGCAATCATTGCAATAAGAAGCATTCCAAAAGGTGGAAGTGCATTTACAAATGCATGTATTGTTGCCCATTTGGATATAAGCATTCCAAAAGGTGCCAGAAACATCCCTGCAATTCCTATAAGCATCATCACTGCCACTTTTGGCATTGTGGATATAAGACCGGACATATCTTCGATATCACGGGATTTTTTCTGGTGCTCAACTGAACCAACTGCAAGGAATAACAAAGACTTTGCAACTGCGTGGAAGATTATCAGCAGTATTGCGGCCCATACAGCCTCCTGTGTCCCTATTCCTGCACAGGCAACCACAAGACCCAGATTTGCAATAGTTGAGTATGCAAGCACCTTCTTAGCATTACTCTGCCCTATTGCAATTGCAGAGGCCAACAGGAATGTTACCCCTCCGACAAGCGATATTAAAACCCCAATATAACTTAACTCAAATATTGGTGCAAATCTTACGATTACATAAACACCGGCTTTTACCATCGTACTTGAATGCAAGAGTGCCGAGACAGGAGTTGGAGCGACCATTGCACCAACAAGCCATGAAGAAAAGGGCATCTGTGCTGATTTTGTAAGTCCTGCAAATGCTATCAGGGCTGCCGGAATCATTGCAAATACAGGCCCGGCGGCTATGAGATTATTAAGGTATATGAAATCACCGTTTCCGGAATATACAAGTATAAACAGAATTGCTCCGGAAAATCCAACCCCGCCTATAGTATTTAATAAAAGTGCCCAGAATGCATTCTTCCAGGCAATTTCATCCATGGCATACCCTATTAAAAGGAATGAACAAAGTGTTGTAATCTCCCAGAAGAAGAAAAGCCAGACAATATGATTGGAAAAGACAACTCCAAACATTGCTGAGAGAAATAAAAACATAACGAAAAAGAATAACTTCCTGTTATCCTTTACATCAGCATGCTTCTCATGATAACCTTTCATATATCCAACAGAATATACACAGATCAGACTCCCAATAATGCCTATAATAAGAGCCATTATTACTGAAAATTCATCAACAAAAAGCTCATTTAAAAATCCTGTTTCAACAGATGCAAACTCTTCTGCATAAACAAGAATTGCTGTCTGCACAATTGCAAGAGCTGCTACAATATACTTCCTGAATTTAAGACTTATTGCAATGATAAAAATCGCAACAACAAGTTCACAAAGAAGTATTGCCATTCCAACTGTTTCAGAACCAATAGTCACATAAGATATACCTTTTCCAAATGTTTCAATGAAAAGATATACTGATGAAACAGCTATAATTAAAGCGGCTATTTTTACTATCGCATCCCTGATTTCACCATTTGGAAGCAGCAACATTAGTATTGCCGCAATAAGTGGAAAAAGGATTAAAAAGATTAATAAGTCCACATATATCCCTCTAGTTGTAATGTTCTTAATTAACACTATTTATCATTTACAATATTACATAGTTTCTGTTTTCAGGCAAAATATGACTGCAATACCTCTAAAGTAAAAAAATGCACTGACTTTTCATCAATTAAAATTCAAAAAGTGTATTATCTTTGTTTTAGAACAGTTCATTTGACTATATTACCAGCGCGAGAATATAAAATATTTCAGAATATGAAAGCAGACGAAATGCTTAAATTGTACCATTTATTGATAAATGCAACAATTATAATTTAACTCTTATAACGGCGCAAATTACTAAAAATTTATTATGCACCTTAATATAATACTAATAAAAAAGCTAAAAAAATTACAGATTCTCGTCTGTAATTATCTGAACATTTACGATATCATGCTGACGTTCAGCAAGCTTGTTTGCTTTAAAGATATTCTTTCCGCCCTTTCCAATTGCAATGCCTCTATCCTCTTCTTCAATATCAACATTTGCAACATATTCTCCTTCATCATTCTCTTCAATATCAACGGAGATTACACGTGCAGGAAGAAAACAGTTCTTTATAAATTGTTCTGCATCATTTGAGAACTCAACAACTTCAATCTTCTTACCAAGTTCATCAGATGCCTTCTTTATACTTGTACCCTGTTTACCTATAGCACGACCCATATCGCCGGGATTAATGACAAAGATAAGACGGTCATTTCTTTCATCAACAATACAGTCACGGCTGCCTGCACCGGTTATGTCCTCAAACTGCTTCATTAACTGAAGACTCTGTTCGTTTAAGACAATTTCTCCCATAAAATTAAGCCCTCTTCAAGGTAAGAATGTCAGATTCACCTGCATCCACTATTGCAAGAGCACTTACAAAGTGCGGCCTTCCACAGGATAACCCGAGTGCTTTGCTCGAATCTTTGTATATATATCTAAAAACATCCTGTTCTTTAAGATATGATACAAATTCCTCAGGACAGTTGTCTGCAATAACAACCATCTGTGCTTTACCTTCAGAGATACATTCTTTTGTTTCTTTCTGGCCGATTACTACATTGCCAGATTTAATTGCGCGTCTTAGAGACGTTTCGAAATCCATTGAAATTCACCTAAATATAATTGATTTTATTAATTTACTCTAGATTTGGCTATAAGCTTTACATCACCAGTACCAAGCTGGATAGGCTGACCAACAATAACATTCTCAGTGACACCCTCAAGGATATCAACTTCATTTGCAATTGCTGCATCAAGAAGGTGGTTAACAGTAACCTCAAATGATGCACGGGAAAGTACACTCTCTTTCTCACCGGCTATACCATGACGGCCAATCTGCTTTACCTCACCTTCAATGCACATCATATCAGCAACCAGCATTATATGGCGAACATCAACTGCGATACCCTGTTCGCGGAGTGTGCTTAATGCTTCATCTATGATTGCATTCCTGCCTGCCTCAATACCCAATACTTCGGATATTTCAGCTATGTTATTTGTTCGGGTTCTGGAGGTATCAACACCATCAACCTCAAATACACCTTTAAGATTAGATCCCTCAGTATAAAGAATATACTCTCCGTTCTCCTTTCTGACAACCACGCGCTCTATGTCATCAATACCCTGAACAATAACTTTTCTGACGTGTTCAGCTAAAGAGAAAAGATTCTGGTAACTCTCTCTGTCTTTTGGCATAAATGAAATGATTGCATTCTCGGAATCTCCCTCAAATTCAAAATCACGATAGTGATTTTTGTCCTTTATCTTCTGGGGTGAACGGTCGATAATCTCATCTATAGTTATCTTGCGTTTTTTGCAGACGTCACGGTTCAGATGAACATTTACCCTCATATCAAGCATATCAGTTGTAATATCACCAAATTCATGAAGGGGAGCCGCCTCAATCTGCCAGCTGACCTCACGTGCCATATCACGGTTTGTTGCATAGTCTCCGGCAAGATAGATTGTCATTGTAGGCGTACTGGGTGTCTTCCTTGCATCCATTATTTCAATAAGACGGGGAAGACCAAGAGTTACGTTGATTTCAGCCACACCCGCATAGTGGAACGTACGCATTGTCATCTGTGTACCTGGTTCTCCTATAGACTGTGCAGCAATAACACCAACAGCCTCACAGGGTTCTATACGTGTATTTGCATATTCCTCTTTAATGCGTCCAAGAATTGTCTCAAACTGAGATTTGGAGATGTCCTGATCTCCAAGATACTTTTTCAGATCATTTTTTGTTTTTTCAGGAAGATCTGCCTCTTCAATTTTTTTTATCAATTCCGATTTCATTTCAGGCAACCTCCTTTTTTAAGATACTCTCAACAATTCCCTTGACATCTACAGGGTCACCAAAGCAGCCTTTAGCAGGATCTGTTGAATCTTCTCCGTATTTGAACTGAATAATCTTTCCACCGGATGTCCTTACAGTTCCATCATAACCGACCTTTAAATCCTGAAGTGCATTGATCATACGCCTCTGCAGATAACCACTCTGTGAAGTACGAACCGCAGTATCCACAAGACCTTCACGCCCTCCGATTGCATGGAAGAAGAATTCCGTTGGTGTCAGACCGCTTTTGTAACTGTTTCTGACAAAACCATGTGCAGGTGCACCTCTGTCATTCTTCTTGAAATGTGGAAGTGTTCTTCCTTCATAACCTCGTGTTATACGCTCACCACGAACTGCCTGCTGACCAATACATCCGGCCATCTGAGTCAGGTTGAGCATAGAACCACGGGCACCACTAACTGCCATTACGACAGCACTGTTGGAAAGACCAAGGTGTCTGTTTGCAATATCTCCAGTACGGTCACGGGCTTTTCCAAGAACCTGCATAATCTGCATCTCAAGTGTCTCTTCAAGAGTTCGTCCAGGCATTGGTTCAAGCTGACCTTCTTCATATATTCTGATACGGCGTTCGACATCATCCTCTGCCGAATTTAAAACATCATCTATCTGCCCGTATTCAATCTTTGTAAGATCCTCATCATCGATACCGAAAGAGAATCCGTCATACATAATACCACTAATAGAAAGTTTTGTTACATCATCAACGAATTGACGCCCGCTTTCCAGACCGTGGGTGCGTATAATTCTCTGAAGGATTGTTCCGTCAAATGCACCTATTGATTTTTTATCAATTGTACCGCAGATCAGATTGCCGTCTATTATTTTGACATATGCATCACGTTCGCAGTTCTCATGTTCACATTTATCACAGTTTTTACATGAACTTGCACGGTAGAACATATTCAGCCCGTCAGGGAGAATCATCGAGAATACCTGCTTATTGGACCAGTACTCCTTTCCATTTTCAATCTTGCCCGGTTCAGGAAGATTTTCAGGAATACTTGATTTTAGCAGATATAAGACTCCTGATTTGTCAAACCAGCGAAGAGTATGTGTGAGGATAAATATTCCTGATATGTGATCATGTATACCTCCAATGATTGGGCCACCGAAACGGGGTGACATAATATTTTCAGTAACACTGCACAGAAGCTCAGCCTCGGCACGTGCCTCCTCGGTCTGAGGAACATGCAGATTCATCTCATCACCGTCAAAGTCAGCGTTATAAGGAGGACACACAGCCGGGTTTAAACGGAATGTCTTGCCGTCCATAATAACAATACGATGAGCCATAATACTCATCCTGTGAAGTGAGGGCTGACGGTTAAAGAGAACAACATCATTATTTCTAAGCTGTCTGTCAACAGTCCATCCTGGCTCAAGCATCTCTGCAATATTCTCTTTAGTCTGTTCAGTCAGACGTACACGACGCCCGTCAGGTCTTATTGCATAATTAGCGCCACATGGGGAATTTAATGATGGACGATTCGGCCCTGTGAGCACCATTGCCCGAACCTCATCAATGTTGAACGGAGTAACCCTTATAGGAAAACTCATCTCATTAGCAATAGCAAGAGGTATTCCAACCTGTGCGATCGAAAGATTTGGGTCAGGTGAGATTACAGTACGTGCTGAGAAGTTGACACGCTTTCCTGAGAGAGAACCACGGAAACGGCCGTCTTTTCCTTTTAGACGCTGAGATATTGTCTTCAACGGTCTTCCGCTTCTATGGCGTGCCGGAGGACAGCCTGCAACCTCATTGTCCATGTAAGTTGTTACATGGTACTGCAGAAGTTCCCAGAGATCCTCTATAATCAGCTGAGGTGCACCTGCATCCTGATTTTCCTTAAAACGCTGATTGATACGAATAATATCAACAAGTTTATGTGTCAGATCATCTTCAGATCTCTGACCGTTTTCAAGGATAATTGAAGGTCTCATAGTTACCGGAGGCACAGGAAGGACAGTTAACAGAGTCCATTCAGGCCTTGCAACCGCAGGATTTATGCCAAGAAGTCTTAAATCCTCGTCAGGTATCTTTTCAAGACGTGCACGTATATCTGCAGGAGTCAGTTTGTGCTCAATCTTTCTTCCATTTTCATCAGTCATAACCTCAGAAAATGTAGTAGGCTTCTCAAAGTTTATTTTAAGCTGCTGTTCACCGCAGTAAGGGCAGACACGCTCTTTTTTAATATCCTTCTCTGAGATTGTGTCTTCATTTCTTTCATCTTCAGGCCCCAGTACCTTTGATACCTCATCGGGACTTAAAAGAAGGTGACCGCAACCTCTGCATGATACACGCAGGAGCTTTCTGATTAATCGTGTATATCCCACATGAATTACAGGCTTTGCAAGCTCTATATGGCCAAAATGACCAGGACACTCACTTGCCTTGTTACCACAGGTTTTACAGCGGAGACCTGGGTCAATTACACCAAGATGAAGATCCATTAAACCCTGAGGATATGGAAATCCATCATCATCATATGTATCTGCCCAGATAATCTTTCGGACACTCATTCTGCGGATATCTTTTGGAGAGAGAAGGCCGAATTCTATTTTTCCAACTCTTTTTGGACTTGTCATTTTTTAAACCCCCCTATACCTGATCCTCAAGATGCATTCTGGGTGCAATTCCCATACTCTTCATTTCATCAAGTAAAAGCTTGAATGCATAACTCATTTCAACGGAATATATATCAGTCTCATTTCCGCAGGCAAGGCAGCGGGTAATGTTGCGGTTTCTATCGAGAAATGCAATCATACCGCATTTTGCACAGACGTACTGATCAACCTTATCAGATTCATCAAGAAGACGTTCTTTCAGTGCCATTGCTGCACCATGCCCTATAAGAACATCACGTTCCATCTCACCAAATCTCAGACCTCCCTCACGTGCACGACCTTCTGTCGGCTGACGTGTCAGAACCTGAACTGGTCCGCGTGAACGTGCGTGCATCTTTGAGGATACCATGTGGTAAAGCTTCTGATAGTAAATGACACCTACATAAATATCTGCCTTGAACTGACGACCTGTAATACCGTCATACATAACTTCACGGCCGTTATGTGAGAATCCCATCGCCTTTAAGGATTCACGCATTTTTTCTTCAGGTTCACCACTGAAAGCAGTTGCATTTATTCTCCTGCCTTCAAGAGACCCAACCTTTCCACCTATCATCTCAAGCATGTGTCCGACAGTCATACGTGACGGGATTGCATGCGGGTTGATTACAAGATCTGGTGCAATGCCTGCCTCTGTAAAGGGCATATTTTCCTGAGGAGTGATAATACCGACAACACCTTTCTGTCCGTGACGTGAAGCAAATTTATCGCCTACTTCAGGAACACGCAGATCACGTGTTCTTACCTTTACAAGACGTGAAGAATTTTCACCTTCGGTTACTATGACAGTATCAACAATGCCATGCTCGTTGCTTCTCATAGTAACAGATGTGTCACGGCGTTTTTCAACTGCTATAAGCTCTCCTGAAGGTTCTTCAAGGAAACGGGGAGGGGATGTTTTTCCTATTAATACATCCTTTTCCCTCACAACTGTTTCCGGATTAATTATCCCGTCACTGTCAAGATTCTGGTATGAATCAACACCATGAGCTCCTGAAACTTCCTCGTCAGGAACTTCAATTTTGTCAACCTGTCCTCCAGGATAACGCCTCTCTTCACCATCATATGTTCTGAAGAAATGTGAACGGCCAACACCACGCTCAATTGAGGCTTTGTTGAAAATAAGTGAATCCTCAATATTAAATCCTTCATAGGAAATTACAGCAACGACAAGATTCTGCCCTGCCGCCCTGTCATCAGAACCTATTACTCTTGATGTCTGTGTGTGAACAAGAGGTTTTTGGACATAATGCAGAAGATGACCACGTGTGTCAGGCCTTAACTTCATATTCGAAGCACAAAATCCAAGTGCCTGCTTAATCATTCCTGCACCCATCGTAACACGGGGAGATGCATTGTGTTCAGGGAAAGGTACATGTGCAGCACCAATACCCAGAATTAAAGAAGGATCAATTTCCAGATGTGTATGTTCCAAAGTAAGATCTTCTTCATTTATTGCTATGAAAAGATCCTCTTCTTCTTCAGCGTCAATGAACTCAATAAGGCCTTTTAAGACAAAGTCCATAAAATCCGCTTCGCCGGTTTTTAATTTTTCTGTATCTTCGTTTGTAAGAACCGGCCTTCCGGCCTCAACAATGATCAAAGGACGGCGTGCTCTTCCTCTGTCAGTATGGATTATGACATCCCCATTGTATTCTTTATGTGAGATGTTTATCTCTGTTGAAAGTTCTCCGCGTCTTCTCATTCTGCGGACATTTCCAACAAGAGTTACGGGATCATCACAGAGACCAATTAAGGCACCGTCAACAAATACTCTGGACTTCTTTTGAATGCTGCTCATAAAATCTCCCTTTTGAGCTCCTCAACACCAAGGTTGTAGAGCATTCTGTTTACTATCTGTTCGTCTGTTACACCCTTTGAAATCTCGCCCATCTGTGCAAAATTTTTCACAAGACCACAATTTGGACCTTCAGGTGTTTCTGATGGACAAATTCTTCCCCACTGGGTAGGATGAAGATCACGGGCCTCAAAATGAGGCTGGGAACGTGAAAGAGGAGATATTACCCTTCTAAGGTGGGATACAACGGCCATATGATCGACACGATCCAAAAGCTGGGAGACACCAGTCCTTCCTCCAACCCAGTTACCTGTTGCAAGCGGGTGTAGAAGCCTCTCTGTCAGAACATCTGCACGAACTGCTGTTGATATGGACAGGTCACGATGTCTCATACTTGCACGTTCCAGCTGGTATTTGACATCACGTGTGAGTCTGTTTAAGGAAATACGGAAAAGATCCTCCATAAGATCACCAGCAAGTTTCAGGCGCTTATTGGAGTAATGATCCTTATCATCGATTCTTCTTCTGTCAAGAACCAGATCAAAACATGCTTCAGCCATTCTTCCAAGGAAGTGAGCTTTTGCAAGGCGTACCCCTTCACAGGCTTCCTGGTAGCCGGGATCTTCTTCCTTCATCCCGACCGGCATAAGTTCATTTAAATGCGGCAGAAGGTAATTGTCAAGAACAAATTCAGCACGCTTCTTCTGATAATCACGTGTCTGATTTGGTGCAAGCTTCTTTCCGACATACATTATACCTTCTTCAGTATTGTCACACTCACTCTCTTCGAGATTCTGAAGCATGAATGTCAGGACATCCTCATCTGTTGATACAGCATTAACAACATCATGGTCCCCATTAAGACCAAGTGCCCGCATTAAATCAACAAATTTCAAATGCCCAGCAACCGATGGGAAAGAAACCTCAAGCAGATTTTTCTTGTTTCTTTCAACAATGACAAGTGCACGATATCCACGGTATTGTGAAAACACTTTGGCTACGTATATGCGCTCACTGTAACGTTCAGTAAACTCTGTCATGATCTTGTTTGACGCAAGATCCTCAAGAGTCATTAAAACACGTTCTGAACCATTAACAATAAAATATCCACCAGGGTCATGTGAATCCTCACCATGCCCTATTCTCTCTTCATCAGACATCCCACAGAGATTACAGGCATCAGAACCTATCATTACAGGAAGCTGACCAATAGTTGTTGTTACAGACTCATGCTTTTCCTCTCCCTGAACCAGCATTAGATCCAGTTTGATAGGAGCGGCATAAGTTAAATTGCGGAGACGCGCTTCACAGGGATACAACCCGGACTGGGAGCCGTCTGCTTCACGGACTACCGGTTTTTCAACACGGATCTCTCCTAATTCCACCCAGACAGGTTCATTGTCTTTTCCCCTCTGTGCAATGTCTGTTTCAATCATTCTTTGTTCATCAACGACTTTCTGAAGGTTGTATTTCAGGAAGTAATTGTATGAATCAAGCTGATGTCGTGCAACATGTGCACGTGAAAAATATGCTTCGGATAATGTTTTACGATCTAACAAATAAGACCACCCTTTAATATAAAGATTTTATTTCTTAGGCCGTTTAACGACCATTCGATACGCTTCAGCCCGACCTGCGGTCTGACTTATGCGAACAATCCTGATTACATCGTTGATCTTTGCGCCAACTTCTTTTACCGCCGGATCATCGTGGTAAATCTTAGGAAGTTGATCACGGGTGATCTGGTAAGAAGAGAGTAGTTCATCTATCTCTTCCACACTCATGATTTGATGGTCAGGTACCATGACATGACTTATTACAGAAAAATTGGTGCTCATTTTAAGCCCTTGTATATGAATTTAAAATTTTGATCAGATGCATCACCGTCGAAAAAATACCAAAATACGCCACATTTTGGTCAGAATTTAGTGGCAAGCGGGCCCAAGGGGATTTGAACCCCCGACCACCTGGTTAAAAGCCAGGCGCTCTGCCTAACTGAGCTATAGGCCCTCTCTTCGAGATCTATTCAGCATTATTACAATGCAGGCATAACATTTAAACATAACCATTGCATAATAATTAAAGGTTTCAAAAAAATAAATTTTTTTACAACCTCGCGCAAATCAAAATCGCAATATTTATACCTGAAAATCAAATTTTTTCCCAGATTTTGTTCATTGAAATAAAAAGGTATTGGTTAGCGGAATAATTATTTAAGAGATTTTTTTATCTGTTCAAGGCGTTCTTCCTGAAGTTTGATGCTCATCTGCATACTTTTAATTGCAAGTGCAATATTCTCACCCATATTGACTTCATCATCATTCAGATTATAAGTGGATTCAAGAATCTTAAAAAGACGTTTGGAAACATCCACACTCTTGCTGAGTCTTTCATATTCCTCAACAACCTGTTCTTCTATTCCAGCCCCAATTGCCTGCTTAATATCTTCACTTATGTCCTGTTTGCGCTTTAAAATATATTCAATTGCATCATAAAGCTGGCGGTGTGTTGTTGGCTTCATCACATAATCTTCAATATAGGCCCCGTACTCCTGCGCCTCTTCAGGAGTTAGCTGTTTTGCAGTCAGCATCATTACAGGAATATCTTTTGTTTTTGGATTTGACTTAATATTTTCAAGAGTTTCCCACCCGTCCATGGGTTCCATCATTATATCGAGAAGAACAAGATCAGGAGTTATTTCCTTTAATTTTTCAAGGCACTCAGGTCCGCTGTAGCAGGCGACAGGATCGTAACCTCCACGCTCAAGCATAGCTACAAATACGTCCACAATCATTGGGCTGTCATCAACAACCAGAATATTGTACATTTATAACTCCTCCGCTAAATTGTCGGAAATCACGGTGATTTTTTCCCTAATTTCAGATATATTGACGGTATTAGTAATAATTGTGGCGATAAGATTTTTAGAGCCAGCATTTTTTATAAGAATTATACCGTCCTCATCTCTGGCCTCCATTATGATTGTGCCCGGAGCGCTTATGTGAAATGTACTGCATGCAGCCTCTGCAGATGCGAACATTGTTGCACCAGTTATTCCAAGAAATGGAGAAGGAGCCTGACTGCTATCAGATTTTCCAATAATCTGACCATCATTGGAAACTATTGCACAAGCCAACACTCCCTCCATTGCCATTATCTCAGCGACAAAACCATTAACTTTAGTCATTAAAGGGCTATTTTTATCCATCTGCACAAGTACCTCAAAACGCAATTAGTATTCTTTTTGTTCTTCATTGCATATTAATTTTGTAAAGCTTAATTGTTATTTAAATATGAAAGTGTTTATAAGAGTTTGTAAATGAACAATCAGGCATGGCCTGTAAAAGTAACCAAACAACTTATCTTATACACACAGACTGATGTAAAACCTGATCTTGTAAATAACCTGAAAAGTGATCATAAAAGATAGATTAATTCAAAAAGAAAGCCTTTTTCGAATAATATATATAATTTGAAATTTGAATAACGAAATAGAATCTAATTCGTTTTATTGAGATACTTATGGTTGTTACATATACTATTGCTTCAGGAAAGGGAGGAACCGGCAAGACAACCCTGTCTGTGAACCTAGGCACAATGCTTGCCCAATATGGTAAAGAAACCTACATCATGGATGCTGATATGGGTATGGCCAATATGGGAATTATTCTGGGTCTTGAAAATGTACCTGTAACGCTCCATGAAGTCCTTGCAGGAAAAGCACCCGTATCTGAAGCGATTTATGAAGGACCCTGTGGTGTTAAGGTAGTTCCAAGCGGAATCTCATTGCAGGGATTTCAAAACGCAGACCCGGAACATCTGCGTGATGTGATGAAAGAGATAGTGAACCAGTGCGATATATTAATAATTGACGCACCGGCCGGGATCAGTCGCGACGGAGTGATTCCTCTTGCAATTGCTGATGAAGTCATTCTTGTTGTTAATCCTGAACTTTCATCCATGGTTGATGCTTTAAAAACAAAAATTCTCACCGAGTTAATAGGCGGACATGTAAAAGGTGCAATATTAAACCGGGCAACACTTGAAAAAACAGATGTCAGTGTTCATAAAATTGAGGAGGTTTTGGGAGTGAAAGTTATAGGCCTTATTCCTGAGGACCCGAATGTAAGAAGGGCAACTGCATATAAAACACCCATTGTTGTAAAATATCCTGACTCTCCCGCTTCAGTTGAAATTAAAAGAATAGCTGCTGATATTGCCGGGGTAGAATTTAAAAATCCACAATTGCTGTCAAAGTCGAAGGAGAAATTTCTGGATCGTCTTGCACGATCTCTCATCAGGAGGGAGAAATAAACATGTTTCAGCTTGGATCTGAAGTATACATTATTGTATTATTCGGGATAGTTATCATCTTTCTGCTCTTTCTGATCTACCTCTTACAGCGCAGGATAAACCAGCTTTTGAATGAGGTTGATGATATAAGCAGTACAATGAATGTGACCTGCAGCGAACTTGAAGAACTTACCAAAAATGTTCAGGAAATAAAAAAATTAAAGATCTGATTTCATATTTGAAATTATAAAAAAGGAAATTAAATAAGTGATATTGTCTAATATCTTATGGTAATTTTACACGGGGCCATAGGGTAGCCTGGACCATCCTAGGAGACTGGGGGTCTTCTGACCCGCGTTCGAATCGCGGTGGCCCCATTTTTTATTTGAATTAACTCATTAAAATTTTAAAATAATTTTTTGTTTTGATAAAAGGATATCTTTGTAAACATTAAAATAAAAATTAAGAAATGAATTACAAGTCATATAAGAAAGCAGATTAATTAAGCCCTGCTTTAATAAGATGAAATTTTGATCATGTGCAACTATTATTTAAAAAGCTGATATAAATGAAAATTACAGAAAAATGCTTTGAATGTCTTTTGACAAGAATAGAATATGAATGCCGTCTCGTATGCAGTGATGAAAAAAAAATTGCAGAAATAGTAAAGATATGTCATCAGAATCTTTCAGATTCAATATCTGAAAATTCTCCCTCACCTGAAATTTCAAGCAGAATTCACCGTATTGCCTGTGAAATGGTTGGCAGTCCTGATCCTTACAGTAAAATTAAAAAAAGAACTAACGAAGAAGCAGAAATAATACTTAATCAGGTAGAAGATAAACTGACAACCTTCAAGGGTTGTGCTCTTGCATCTGTTATTGCAAATACTCTGGATTACGGCTCAAAAGAGCACAAAGTCACCAATGATTTTGTTTCCTTTTTTTCTGATGAATTTAAAAAAGGACTTAGTATTGACGATACACATGAAATTGAAAAACTCTGCAAAAGAGTAGTATATCTTTGTGATAACTGTGGTGAGATCGTATTTGACAGAAAACTGATTGAATATCTAAAAGAAAATGGCAGTTATGTTACAGTTGTTGTTAAATCAAAACCAATAATCAACGATGCAACAATAGAAGATGCCATATCCTTAGGTATTGACAAAATTGCAGATAATGTATATGAAAGCACTGATGGAATATCTGAGTTAGGAATAAATCTTAATATAATCTCACAAAAGGTTAAAGAGGCTATAGATTCAGCAACAATAATAATTTCAAAAGGTATGGCAAACTACGAATCACTTAGCGAATACAAAAAAACAGTAAAATTGCCCCCTGTTGCATACCTTATGATGGTTAAATGTGAACCAATAGCAGATAATATTCAAATCCCAAAAGGTTCAAGGATAGCTTATCTTGCCCATTAAACCCTGTTTTTAAACGGTTTTATCTATCATATATCTCTTTATAAAATCAAAACAATCAATTATATCATGGTAACGGAAGTTATTGCCATAGGATGGATACTGATAGTAATAGGAGTGATACTTCTTTTACTGGAGGCCTTCAACCCCGGTTTCTTTCTTGCAGTTCCGGGCACCACACTTATAATTATAGGTGCGATCTCGCTTTTATTTCCGGAAATATTCAGTTCAACATGGATTATTTTAATCGGTATATTAACAGCTCTATTTTCCGCCGGAGCAACAGTATGGATTTACAGCAGGATTACTGCAGATAGTGGCATTCCATATACCGTCAGCAGGGATTCTCTTTCAGGAAAAGAAGGTATTGTCATAAAAAAAATTGAATCTGACAATATATCAGGAAAAGTAGAGATTAACAATGTTGAATGGAGTGCAAAAACACCCGCCGGTATAATTGATAAAGGCAAAAAAGTACGCGTGATTGCATCCGAAGGAGTTCATGTAATTGTAGAGGAGATTTAAAAATGACACTATTGGGATTAGATAATGCACTGGTTACAGTAATTCTTGTTCTTGCAATAATTCTTATTTTTGCAAAAGGCGTTGTAATTGTTCAGCCATATGAACAGGCACTTCAGATACGACTGGGACAATATATAGGGCGCTTAAATCCTGGTTTTAGGTGGGTTATACCTTTTATTACAGAAGTTAAAACACTTGATCTAAGAACACAGGTTATGGATGTTCCCCGACAGGAAGTAATAACAAAGGATAATTCCCCGACTAACGTTGACGCGATAGTATATGTAAGAGTTGTTGATCCTGAAAAATCGTATTTTGAGGTTACAAATTACCGCATGGCAACAGTTGCACTTGCACAGACAAGTCTGAGGGGCATAATTGGCGATATGGAACTTGATGAGGTCTTATACAACAGGGAACTTATAAACAACAGATTAAGAGACATACTCGATCGTGAGACTGATCAATGGGGTGTAAAAGTCGAACGTGTTGAAATAAAAGAGGTTGATCCTGTCGGCGCAGTCAAACAGGCCATGACTGAGCAGACAGCAGCAGAAAGGATGAGAAGAGCCGCAATCTTAAGAGCAGACGGAGAAAAACGCTCTGCAATATTGACTGCAGAAGGTATGAGACAATCAATGATTCTGGAGGCAGAGGGTGACAGGCAAAGCAAGATCCTTCGTGCGGAAGGAGACCGAAAATCAAAGATACTACAGTCTCAGGGAGAAGCTCAGGGATTAAGAATCCTGTCACTTGGTTCAAGACCGCTTGATAAAAAAGCAATTACTGTATTGTCCCTTGACGCTTTAAAGCAGATGTCTAATGGTCAGGCCACAAAAATTATCTTCCCCTTCGAAGTCTCAAGCCTGATTAAGCAGAGCGCCCGATTCCTTGGTGCTGAAGAAGAAGATCTTACTGATACCACATGGAAAGATTTTGATCTTGATGAATCTATTCTTGGAAAATCTCCCGCTGAAGAAGATATAGAAGATGCTTCTGAGGTATTGAAAGACATTGAAAAGAATATGCAAAATCTGGTTGACCCGACAATTCCACCGGGAGATTCAGATACCAAAGAAATCCTTAAATAATTCAAAAGGCGTTTCTAAAACGCCATTTTTTTAAATTGCAGATAGATATGGAACTACAATAATTGATACAACAACGATAATCATAAACCAGCTTATCGCTGCAACTACGTAATTGGCATAATCCTTTGAGAGTTTTCTCTTTTCAGCAATATATTTCACACCTTCCTGCATTATATAACCGCCATCAAGAGGAACAAAAGGAAGTGCATTGAATGTTCCCACAGCGAAGTTTAGCCAGAACAACCAGAAAAATATCTGAATTACTGTCCAGAAACCTTCAAAAGGAGTATCCCAGGCAACAGAATAAGATGAATCAAAAGCCAGAATCCCAAGACCCATGGTGTCATCATCAATTACTGCATTAATTGGAACATAAACCAATAAAAGCGGACCCAGGGGACTCTTAATTACATCATCATAAAGACTTTTTACTGATGCTGAATCATAATAATAAACTCCCATAAAGCCGGAATCTCTTGGGTTTAAATTCTCAGGCCATTCCTCAAGAATTATGATGTAATCTCTCAGAATATTGTCTTTTAATATCCCAAGTGTTATCTGATCCCCAGGTTTTGTCTTGTCAAGTAAATTAGACAATTCTTCCCGGGAATCTATTTTTATGCCGTTTAATGATACCACAATAGAGTTCGGAGGGATTCCTGCATCATAAGCCGGATACTCCTTGTAAATACCCTTAATATAAGGGGCATCAACAGGCGCTGCAAAACCCATCAAAAATGCAAGAATTAGAAAACTAAGAAGTGCCACAACAAGGTTATTTGTTATACCTGCACCGAACATTCTTATTTTAGATGCAGGTTGTGCTTTTTCAACTTCCTCCTCATCGGGCTCTACAAAAGCGCCTATTGGAATTATGAAGAACAAAATACCCGTACTTTTAACCCGCATCCCCTCAATACGGGCAAGAATACCATGTCCTCCTTCATGAACAACAAGTGTTACAATAAAGGCAAAGATAACCGCAAACGAAAGAGGAAGAAATTCATTTATTCCGGGAATTGCCAGTATATTTTGTGGTTCATATATACCTGTTGGAAGGGGGGGGGATACAATAGTCCTCTGAAGAGTAAATATAAGCATCAGAGACATAAGTACCGAAATTAAAACCACCATCAGAGCACCAATTGTCCCGTATAATTTAAAAAAACGCGAATATGGAATAAATTTATCAAAAAATCTGACATTTTCTGTTTTAAGGGCAAGTATTGGCCCATAAAACATCACATGATTCTCCCATAGATTATTTGCCCTGATATAACCTACGATTAAAAAATATAGTGCTATACAGAATATTACTATTAAAAGCCAGTCCATCTTATCTTATTAATATTACCTGCATTTATGATGAAATTTCGCCATACAATGAAATTACAAAACAGTGGCTAATCCACAAGATTATTTCTAAAAAATTAATTTAAAGAAAAAAAATCTTAATAATATCAGAATTCAAAAAGACTTTTCTGCTGGATTTTTCCAATTATATTTGAAACAGTCTTCCAGCTTTTACGGCTTATACAGGGGCAATCACCGTTCTCAGCAATATAATTTTCAAGAAATTTTATAGTTTTTGGATCAGAAGGATATCCGCTCCCTATATCTCCATATTCTTCAGAAATTTTTACTATTAATCTGTCTCTTGTTACTTTGGCAATAATCGATGCCGCCCCTACAATTGCATATTTACTGTCTGCCTTATGCTCCGATATTATTTCAACCGGATTTTTCAGGTTTTCCCTGACATTAATTCCATATCTGATCTCGTTGACATCACAGGCATCCAGGTATGCCTTTTTTGGTGACAGATTATCTATTGCAGATGCATGGGCCCTGGCAACAATTAAATTCATAGAGTATGAAAGCCTGCTCTCATCAATTTTATGCGCCTCAATAACTACAGAAGTTGTTTTAAAGCATGATACAATCTCTTCATACATCAGTTCACGCCTTTTCGGAGTAAGAATTTTTGAGTCTGAAAATCCCATATCTTCAAATTCAGACAAAGATGACCCCATTACTCCCCCTATTACCATAGGCCCGAGAACAGAACCCTTCCCTGCCTCATCTATTCCACAAATCACTTAGAAGTATTATTACATTTCATAAATTATATCTATAGTCATGCTTGATAGGTGATTTAAATGTATATCATCATAATCGGTCTGGGAGGCATCGGAAAAAATCTTGCGGCAATTGCCGCTGAACACGGTGACAGTGTTGTTGTAATTGATAAAGACGAATTCCGCTGTAATGAAATACTTGAACACCATGACGTTATGGCAATAACAGGAAATTCAACGGACAGATCAATTCTTGAAGATGCAGGTATTGACAGAGCAGATGCCCTTATTACAACAACAAGTGATGATGCAGTTAATCTGATGACATGCTGGCTTGCAAAACGCTTTGAGGTCAAAAATCTGATATCAATAGTAAACCAGATAGAACACTCTGAACTTTTTAAGGAAGTAGGAGTCAGAATCAGTGAGAATCCTGATGAACTGGTTGCAAATCGTTTATACTACTGGTCTGAAAATCCTGATATGCAGCAGCTTGCAACAATACCGGGAGGGACAATATTTGAAATTACTGTTGATAAGAATGCGCCATTTGTTGATCACGAAATAAGAGAACTCAATGTAAAGGATTTCGTTTTTATTGCCATCAAAAGAGTGGGAAAAGAAATAATTATTCCAAGTGGAACAATCAGAATAAAACCTGATGACAGAATTATGGTATTTACAAAAAAGGAAGCCGAAGAAGAGTGTTTAAAAATATTAAATAATCAGCTTAAAAGTCCAAAATAAAAAATGATTTAAAGCTTAAAAATTATTCAAAATATTTTCTTAACCCGGAAAGTTCTTTTATGAGCTTGGGGTTCAGTTTTATAATCTCTTTTATGAGTGTAAGAGTTGAAAAATCCTTCATTACAATGTTACTGACTGAAGTCAATATTGAGTCAAGTTGCTTGTCGGAAAGTTTTACAAATATCTCTTTTATCTGATAGTTCCTATCGAGTGCTTTACCCATTTTTGAGGAGCGCCATGTAGTCTCATATTTCATAAGTGCTTTTTTGCTACAGTCACCTGATCTGATACTTTCAGCTGCCACCTGACCTGCAAGACGTCCTGTATACATGGCATTGTATATCCCGCCCCCTGTTATAGGGTCACTTAAGCGTGCAGCATCTCCGACAATAATCAGATTGTCTGCTACAGTGCATTCAAGCGGTTCACAAACTGAGACACCACCAACTATCAGTTCAATAATTTTTCCTTCAGGGAAATTCCTACTCACAAATTTGTCAAGATAATCTTTTGCCCTGCTGCCATCCTTTGACTGTGTACCGGAGATTCCAATACCGACATTTGCAGTCCGATCTCCTTTGGGGAATATCCAGATATAACCTTCAGGACAGATCTCGCGCCCCACATAAAATGCAGTAATACCCGGCTCGATGTCAATATCTGTCATGAGATATTGCGCACAGGTCTCAAGTTCTCTTAGTGGAACTGTAGTATCAATACCACAATATTTTGCAAACTTTGACTCCACACCATCTGCTGCAATTACAATCGAAGCACGGACGTCTTTCAATATTCCAAAATGCTCTATAACAGCACCTTTAACAACTCCGTTTTCAAGAATTGCATCAACAGCACGGGCTTTCACATAGCATTCCGCGCCTGCTTCTACAGCCTGCCACACGAGATCACGGTCAAAGAATTTTCTGTCAAGTACATAACCCACTTCATTGCCCGCCATCTCAGGATTTAAATAAAAACTGCTTCCATCAGGGGAGATGAGTTTTGCGCCTTTAATCTTAGCTGATATCCATTTTGGATCAATCTTATCAAAAAATTCACCAATAAGATCTTCACCTATTCCCTCGGCACAACGTACAGGAGTCCCGATTGCAGGTCTTTTCTCAACAATACAAACAGACAATCCCTTCTCTGCACAGGTCTTAGCTGCAAGAGCTCCACCCGGACCCCCACCTATGATTAAAACGTCATATTCACTCTTCATCTGAAACCTCCAGTGCACCAAGCGGACAGACTCTTACACAGATCTTACAGAGTTTGCAGTTTTCATTATCCACTGAAAGGTAAGCGTCAATAAGCTCAATTGCTCCTTCAGGGCATACAGAAACGCATGCTCCGCAATATCCACATACCTCTCTACGAACTTTGATCATTGGTTATATATTCGGCTGATTTGGACTTTAACTTTTACTAATTAGTGAAAATTACAAAAAAAAATATGAATCTTCTTTTTTATCCCCAAATGTAAAAAGCAATTCAATCATATATTATTAGAAATTAAAATCTATCAATTATCTACGGTATTATTATGCAGTTGAAAGGCGGCCCCACGCAGGATGAAATAATGGCAATATCATTATTAAAGCTTGATTTATTTGAAAATGATATTGTAGCAGATATAGGATGCGGCACTGGCAAAATTTCCATAAAAATTTCAGATGCCTGTAGAAGGGTTATTGGAATAGACAAAAGAGGAGAAGCCATAGAATATGCAAAAAGAGAGGTTAAAAATTCTGGAAAGAAAAACATTGATATTTTTCATGGTGAGGCTACCGACATCCTGAAGAATTTTGACTATCTGGACTGTGCATTCCTTGGCGGTTCAACAAACATCGAGGAAATTCTTGAAATACTTTCAAAAATTGTCCGCAGAAATATTGTTGTTAATGCTGTTCTTCTTGGAACAGTTGAAAAAACTGTTAAAAAAATGAAAGAGCTGGGTATTTTTAAAGAGTTAATCCATGTTCAGGTATCGCGTTCATATCCCCTTATGGACGATATTATGTTAAAGCCAATCAACCCCGTTTATATTATCGTAGGAAAAGTATGTGAGGAAAAATGTTAGTGGCAATCGGAATAGGTCCTGGGGACCCGGAATTACTTACTATAAAAGCAGTAAATTTGATTAAAAATGCGGATGCAGTGTTTGTTCCCGGGAATGTGGCAAAGGAAATAATCTCACCTTACAGGCAGGATATAAAGGTTCTTTCATTTCCAATGACTGATGATGAAGATTATATCAAAGAATGTATGCATAAAAATGCAGAGATAATTGCACCCGTTGCAGAGTCAGGTCTTGCCGTATTCTGTATACTTGGAGATCCCAATTTTTACGGGACTTTTGGAAGACTCTGTGAAATCATAAAGCAAAAATTCCCTTCTATTGAGTACAGTACAATACCTGGCATTAGTTCAATCACTGCATTTGCATCAGCCACAGGAATCAGTGTTAACGGCGGGATTTTCATAACTGACGGATCTTTGGAGAATTCAAGAATTCTTCTTAAAATCAGGGAACCACGAAAAATTATTGATTCTCTTAAAAAAGAAGGTTTTAAGGAGTTTGTTCTGGCTGAAAAGATGTATATGAAAGACCAGAAAATTTACAGAAACGATGAAATTCCTGAAAAAAGTGCATATTTCAGCGTAATGTTTGCAAGGAAGTGAAAAAATTGAAAAAAATTTATATTGTAGGCGCAGGATGCGGAGATCCTGATCTGATAACTGTAAAAGGTAAAAAACTGCTTGAAAATGCAGATGTCTTAATCTACGCAGGTTCTCTTGTAAACCCCATTCTTGTAGAAGAATGTCCGGCAAAGGAAAAATATGACAGCTGGGGCATGAAGCTAGAAGAGATGACAAATATAATGATTGATGCAGTAAAAAATGGCAAAACTGTCGTTAGACTACATTCGGGTGATCCTTCGCTTTATGGCGCAATTATTGAACAGGTATCACTGCTTGAAAAAGAAGGCATTCAATCAGAGAGAATCCCCGGCGTCTCTTCAATGTTTGGCGCAGCCGCAGAGCTTGGAATTCAGCTTACATTACGAGGGGTATCTGAATCAGTAATTGTTACACGTCCTGCCGGAACAACCCTTAAAAAAGATCAGATCGCTGAGATTTCAAGACTGGGTCAGACAATGGTAATTTTTTTAGGGACAGAACATATGGAAGATATCTTTGAGAAAGTAGAATGCCATCCTGATACTCCTGCAGCTGTTGTATACAGGGCAACATGGCCTGATCAGAAAATTATCAGGGGAACAGTATCTGATGTTGCAAAAAAAGCAAGGGAAGCAGGAATAGAAAAGACAGCACTGATAATAATCGGAAATGTTGTTGATGCCGTTAATTCAGGATATGTAAACTCACACCTTTACGGATGAAAGATACTATTGTAATATCACTTGAAGCATTTAAGGAAGGATCACAAAGAATAGCTGATGCTTTAAATGCAGATTATGCCTGCTATAAAAAGGATATTTTCAAGGAAATCTTTTACGATTATAAAAAAATTATTGCTGTAATGTCAGCCGGAATTGCAGTAAGAGGTATCTCAAATCTTTTAAGGGATAAATGGACAGACCCCTGTGTTGTTGTTGTAAGTCCGGATTTTAAATTTGCAATTCCCATCATAGGAGGTCATCACGGAGGAAACGATCTCGCAAAAAGAGTTTCTGATCTTGGGATTCAGCCTGTAATTACGACTGCAACCGAAACAAAGGGCATGATATCTGTAGAATCTTTTGCAGAAAAAGGTGGTATGTATATTTTAAATAAGGATTCTACCCGTAAAGTAAATGCTGCAGTTCTGGAAGGAAGAATCCCAAAATATATGTTAACCGGACCTGCAGTTGCAATTGTTTCTCCCTCTGTTTCTATTCTGCTCAAAAAAGGAGAATATATTGTCGGTCTAGGATGCAGAAGAGGCATTTCAGAAGATGAAATTTTAAGTGCAATAAATGAGGCTCTTTTAATGTCAGGGATAAACAACGATGAAATTTTTGCCTATGCAACAACAAAACTTAAGGAAGACGAAGAAGGCCTCATAAATGCAATAAACAGCATTAACGGGAATCTTGTTTTTCTGGATGACAACGCAATAAATTCAGAAATCCCTTTATCCCCTTCAAGAGCTTTTGATAAAATTGGCCTTTATAGCGTTGCAGAGTCCTCAGCACTTGCACTATCAAAAAGAAAAGAGATTATAATGAAAAAACAGATATTCGGGAGGGTTACAGTTGCAATCATCAGGTAAGGGAAAACTCTACATAGTCGGCACAGGTCCGGGCAACACATCATATCTGACAAAAAGAGCAATAGAAGCTGTAAAAGAGTCAGATTATGTAATAGGAAATGACTTCTATCTTAACCTTATTGAGGAGCATCTCAAAGGAAAAGAAGTCATCTGGAGTTCAATGGGAAAAGAGGTTGAAAGAGCCAGGAAATGTATTGAGATAGCAAAAGAGCATGTAATTTCAATGGTCAGCGGTGGAGACCCCGGTGTTTACGGAATGGCAGGCATAGTACTGGAAGTGCTTGAACATGACGGAACAGATATTGATTTTGAGGTAATACCTGGTGTTACTGCAGCAACTGCCGCAGCATCACGGGTTGGCTCACCTCTTTCAGGAGATTTTATAACAATATCACTATCAGATCTCCTGACACCACTGGAAATAATTGAAAAGAGATTAAACCTTGCAACCCAGATTGGGATACCTGTTGTTTTATACAACCCCAAGAGCAGGGGAAGACCGGACAACCTGGCAATTGCCCTTTCAATTGCACTTAGATTTAAATCTCCCGAAACTCCGGTTGCAGTTATTAAAAATGCCTGCCGGGACGGAGAGCAAATTAGATATTATACTCTAAAGGAACTTTATGACAACGATAATTTTGTTGATATGCACTCAGTTGTTATAATAGGCGGAGAGGAGTCTCGTTTCATGCAAGTAGGAAAAAGAAAAGGCATCATTACACCGAGGGGTTATGAACGGAAATACATATATTGATCCGGGAGCGGATACAGCAGAAGGCTATAAAATTTCATCTACAAGCAGGGCTCTTGCACGCCAGGTTATAGGTGACAACTCTCCTGAGGACAGAATAAAACAAAGGTGTGCAATATCTGTAGGCGACTTTATAATGGCTGATCTTATGGAATTCATAAATGAACCGGTATCAGCAGGATTAAAGGCACTTCAAAATAAGGCACCCATAATCACTGACATCAGAATGGTTCAGATGGGAATTCGAAAAAAAGAGCATGATAGCGAGGTTATCTGTGCCCTTGATTATGGTGCGGAAATATCAAAAAAAGAGGGCATTACAAGAAGTTCAGCAGGTTTTATTGCACTAAAGGAAAAAATTGAAGGATCAATAATTGTAATAGGAAATGCTCCCTCAGCCCTTATTGCAGTCTGTGAAATGATTGATGAGGGAATCAAACCAGGACTTGTAATAGGAAGCGCAGTAGGATTTGTAAATGCAAAAGAGTCTAAAGAACTCCTGAGAACAAAAAATATTCCTTCAATATCAAACAGGGGTACAAGAGGAGGAACGCCTCCTGCAGTTGCAGCACTCAATGAAATAATTACAATGTATATTGAAAAAAATTCCTGAAGAAATGATAACAGATCCGGTAACAGGCTATGAATATCCCACTGAATGGGTAAAGGCATGCAGTGATGATAAAAATCTGAGACTTGTAAAAGAAGGTCTGGGAGTTCTTACATCAAATGGTGAAGTACTAAAAAGAGGATTTACAACCGGAACCACTGCAGCTGCTGCGTGCAAAGCCGCAGTTCTTTCACTCAAAAATCCCGTATCAACCGTAGAGATAAGACTCCCCTGCGATCTTGTCTATTGTGTTTTTGCAGAAGGAAAAGGAGGCAAAGGAACATCCCGCAAGTACTCAGGTGACTATAAAAGTGATATAACTTCAAATATTCTTTTCTGCGCAAAGGCAAAATTAAAAGATAATGGAATTGAAATTTTTGCGGGTAAAGGTATAGGAAGATTTGAAAGAAACACACCACGTTACAGGAAAGGCGAGCCTGCAATAAGTAAAACCGCAATGGAATGCATCCATTCGTCTGTAAAAGAGGCTGTTTTGGCATCAGGAATCAGTGGAGTATATATTGAGCTGACCATTCCAGAAGGAGAGGAGATTGGAATTCAAACCCTGAATCCAAAAGTAGGAGTCGTTGGAGGCATATCGGTTCTTGGCTCAACCGGACTTGTTGAACCATGGGATGATCATCTGTCAGAGTCAGCAATTGAAAGGATCAAGGATAAAGAAAAAATTGTTCTCACAACAGGAAGAGTAGGAATGAGATATTCAAGACTTTTATTTCCGGACCATGAAGTGATTCTTGTCGGCAAGTATATGCAAAAAGGTATTGAAGCAGCGGCCTCCTCAAAAGATGTGATTCTTTGTGGTCTTCCCGCTCTGATTCTCAAATTCATTAACCCACGGATACTTGAAGGAACAGGATACAGTACTGTTGAAGAACTAAGCCAGTCACCACAGTGGAACAAAATTATATCAGATAATCTATCAGGATACAAAAAGAAAATGCCAGGTTTAAGAGTAGTTTTAATCGATCGCAACGGGAAAATTGCAGGTGATTCTGATTGAAGATCGTTGGCTCAGGATGCGGACCGGGAATGCTTACTGAAGAGGCAATCTCGACCATAAAATCCGCAGATCTTATATATGGCTCCAAAAGGGCCATCGAATTATGCAAAAAATACATTGGAACAAATTCCAAAGTAAATGAGATAACAGACTACAAGGCTCTCAAAAATCTTCCTGAGGGAGCTGTAGTGCTTTCAACTGGCGATCCCATGCTTGCAGGTCTTGGATATCTTAGTGGCAAAATAATTCCCGGCATCTCCTCAATGCAGTATGCATTTGCAAAAATCAAAATACCTCTTACAAAAGCTGTTGTGGTAAACGCCCATGGAAAGGATCACATTGCGGCGATAAAAAAGGCCTCAGAGGAGATAGAACGTGGATATATTGTATTTTTAATTGCAGACCCTGCATTTGATATCAATATATTATGCAACAATCTAAAATGCATCAATTCTTCTCTAAAAGTATCATTATGCGAAAATCTTGGATATGATAACGAAAGAATAGTAACATCCCCGATATCCGACCCGCCGGAAAGGATAAGCAGTCTTTTTGTATTAATTATTGGTAATTTCTAAAAAAAATATCATAATTTTGTATTAATCTCAGTGCAGTTTCTTATTGTAATATCCCGCATACTCTCCTGATTAAATTCCAAAACCCTGTCATAAACCCTTTTAATCATACCGGCAGTGGTTATAATCATCGAATTTTTACGATTTATTGATTTAAGAAGACATTTGTCTATGACACCATAGGTATAATCAAGCTCAATTTTCTCAATATCTGCCATCATTTTTGCCTTAGAGCCCATAGCCCCAATTCCATTAATTTCAAGAGAAGAAATTAGCGATTTAATCTCCCCCGGATTTATCCTGTCGGCATCTACAAGATAAATAATTCCGCAATCCATATTTTCAGTATTTCTTATATCAGAACTGTTTGCATACAAAAGATGGATGAAATCCAGAATAGATTTAGGAAGATTGTCTGATTCAGGCATCCCTCTTTCAACAAGGCCATCATATAAATCAAGAAGAACAGGCATTGATAGTTTTGCCGATTTTACAAGGGATTTATTATAAAATACCTCTCCCGAAGTCCCTTCGGCCAGAATCTCACCCTCCTGAATAAGAATAACTCTGTCTGCCCAGGGGTATGCCAGTTCAACGTCATGAGTCGAGATGATGATTGTTCTACCATCAATATGCATCTCATCCAACAGTTCCATAATATCCTCAGAACCTGCCGGATCAAGAGCGCTTGTCGGTTCATCAAATACCAGAACGTCAGGACTCATTGCAAGAATTCCTGCCATTGCGACTCTCTTCTTTTCTCCACCGCTAAGTTGATGAGGCGGCCTTCTCTCAAATCCTTTAAGTCCTACAGCGGATAATGCATCCCCTACAACCGATTTGATCTCATCCTTTGAGAGACCCAGATTAACAGGGCCAAATGCCACATCCTGAAAAACCGTAGGTGCAATAATCTGTGAATCAGGATTTTGAAAGACAAATCCTACTCTTCTTCGCAGTTCCCTAAGGTTATTCCGGTCATATCTGACAGGGCTGCCTGAAAAATGGATCTCACCCAAATCCGGTTTTATCATTCCGTTGAGCATCAGAAGAAGAGTTGATTTGCCTGCACCGTTTGGACCGACAAGGGCTATTTTTTCACCTTTGCCTATGCTGAAGCTGATATTTTTTAAAGCATCGGGACCATTCGGATATTTGTAACTGATATTTTTTATCTCAATTATATTATTCATTAATATGCAACTCCAAAAAGAACAAATCCTGATGTATATACTGCTATACCCGTATTTACCATAAGGTAAACAATTACAAGACAAAGCAGGGGAAATGACATGGCTGCACTATCATCCGGCATAGCAAACCTGCCGTCATAGCATCGCGAGTCCATAGCCATAATGAGATTTTCTGCTGCATTCCAGGTGTTTATGAAAAGGGCTCCTGCCATCATCCCAAAAGAGTTAATTCCCTCTTTTAAATTTCCATATCCAAGCCTCATATGCTGTGCATTATAAATCTGTGCTGCCTGTTCAATAAGAACAAAGATGAACCTGTATATGAGCATTGAAAGATCAATAAATTCTCCGGGAATACGACACCTTACAGCAAGTCCGAAAGTCTCGGTTACAGGCGTTGTAAGGGATATGAAAAACAAAGAGCACATACCAGCAAATACACGCGAAAATATAAGAATTCCCTCATTTAAACTGCCATATGACACTGTTAATAAAAACCAGTCACCAAGCGGATAACTAAAAAGAATCTGCCCGCTGTTTCGCATAAAAACAATCACAATAACACTTAATACCGCAAATCCAAGTGGTATAAGGAGCAATTTCAGATAAAACCTGAAATCAATTCCTGCAAGGAATATCGTTGCAAAACTAATTGTAATTATTATAATTAAAGGAGCAACAATGCTCTGTGAAGAGACCGATATCAGAATACAGCCAAGTCCCAGAATAATTTTTATAAGCGGATGGAGATCCCTCAGCCGGTTTGTCTGAGCAATATCTTCCAGGAATTCATAATACATTTAATGTTTAAAAAAATTAGTTTGGATTTTTCTTAAGTCTTCTTTCAGTATACCAGGATCCAAAGACCCAGCCGATTAAAAGTCCTCCAAATACTGCCTGAAGCGCGAAAAGACAGGATTCAATCTCGCCTGATGGTGGTGTAAAAGTATAATCCGAATTGTCTATCCATTGTTCATAGCCCTGTGCTTCAAGCATCTCAGAACCAAGACCATCGGAGCCACCCCAGCCTTCTTCACCGGTTGCCTGTACAAGAGTGTCTGTATACAAAAATATACCAATAAAGATTATAATTGCAATAACTGTAATTATCTCAAGTTTATATTTCATTCTTCAATTTCCCCCTGTACTTTCTTCATTTTTTCTTCGGAGAGAACTTTTAATTTTATTAGAAGTTCCGGTTTCAGCATTATGATATACTTGAATATAACAACAAACACAAGTCCTTCAATAATTGCAAGAGGCAACTGAGTCAGTGCAAAAACTCCAAGGAAAGCACCGAAAGATGCAACAAAACCTCCTGCTGTTGCAGGGAATGCAAGTGCAAGCTCAAGTGATGTAACACAGTATGTCACAATATCACACAAAAATGCTGCAATGAATACATTTGCAAAGAAATTGAAGTTTATTTTATCAAGACCCTTATAGACATAATACCCGACAACAGGACCCACAATAGCCATCGACATGGCATTTGCACCAAGTGTGGTAATTCCTCCGTGAGCAATGAAAAGAGCCTGAAACAGAAGTACTATAAACCCAAGAACAGCAGTAATCCATGGACCAAATGTTATTGCAGAAAGTGCTGTACCTGTCGGGTGTGAACAGCTTCCTGTAACTGACGGCAGTTTTAATGCTGACAGAACAAAGATAAAACCGCCTGCAACACCGAGAAGAGGAAGAAGCTCGCGGTTTTCTTTGAGGATACTCCTCAGTTTATAAAAACCATAAATAATACATGGCAAAGCCAGAATCCACCATATCTGCCACCATGGTGATGGTAGAAAACCTTCCATAATATGCATTTTTTTAAATCTCCTTAAATGATATATTAATCAAAATTATGATTATATGATTGAATACTACAATCATCAGATTAATTTGAGTTATTACTATTTATTTTTAGCCAAGTTGAAATGATTCATTTAAAGGATACAATATTAATATTATACCATAAAGACCATTATTTTACAATTCAAAAGATTGAAAAACAGAATTTTAAAAAATAAAATAAGGATAATCAGATGATCCCGACAATAATAATAGCAGGAACACACAGCGGATGTGGCAAAACAACAATTGCAAGCGCTTTAATGTCAGCTCTACGTAAAAGAGGGCTAATAGTTCAGCCCTTTAAAGTAGGACCGGATTTCATTGATCCTTCACATCATACAGCAATCTGCAAACGAAATTCAAGAAATCTTGACCCCTACATGATGGGTGAAAATGGAGTGAAAGAAACATTCGCACTTGCCTGTGAAGGAGCGGATATTGCAGTAATAGAAGGAGTCATGGGCATGTATGACGGTCTGGACGGAGAAGACACAGGAAGTACGGCACATGTCTCCAAAATTCTAAAAGCTCCTGTAATCCTTGTAATCGATACAAAGGGATCATCAAGAAGTGTAAATGCAGTTGCAAAAGGATTTGCTTCTTTTGACACTGATGTTAATATTGCAGGAATCATCTTTAACAATCTGGGAAGTAACAGACATTCTGAAATGATAAAGTCATCACTTTATCTTCCGGCACTTGGATGGATCCCACACCATAAAGAAAAATCAACTGAAAGCCGCCATCTAGGACTTAAAATGGCTCATGAAACGAGTGCCATGGCAGAATTTACAGAAATACTGGAAAAAAATTCAGATATTGATGCAATAATTGAAATTTCAAAACAAACAAAAGAAAACTCCTATAATGATTTACAGTTAAAAGAGGATTTCAGTTGTGAAAAAGAAAAAGTCAGAATCGGAATTGCATTTGATGAGGCATTTAACTTTTATTACCAGGACAATTTTGAGAGATTAAAAAAATTTGGTGCAGAACTTGTCTTTTTCAGCCCGATTAGGAACAGTCTTCCGGAAGTTGATGCTGTTTATTTTGGAGGGGGATATCCGGAGCTCCACATGAAAAAACTTGAAGAATCAAATTGCCGGGATGACATAAAAAAAGCAGCAGACAATGGCATGGTAATATATGCAGAATGCGGAGGACTCACATATCTCTGTGAAAAACTGACATATGAAAATAAAAATTCAAAAATGTGTGGAATAATTCCTGCAGATGCAATAAAAATGGATCGGTTTCAGGCGCTGGGCTACGTATCTGCAAAATGTATTACAGACAAAAGTATTCTCCCACAAAACATATCCTATAAAGGACATGAATTCCATTACACTAAAATTAACTGTGGATATGATACAAAATTTGCAATAAAACTATCCAGAGGAACAGGCATTGAAGACAACTACGACGGCATATATGTACAAAATGTCCTTGCCGGATACACACATGCATATTTTACAGACAAATTTGCAGAAAATTTCGTTTTGAAGGCATTTAAGAATAAAAACAATTTATAAGAATAGGTTTAAGTAAATTTATCTATTAAACCTGTGAAAAGAATAAAGAAGCAATGATCTCAAACAGAATCCTTGAAGACAAAGACACTTTTTCCCTCCTCATACAATTAACAGACGTAGCTTCGGCCGCACATGAACGAGGAGATTATGAAACAAGAGATAAAGCACTTGAGGAGATTAAAGAGATCAGAAACCAGATACAGGGCCAGATTCGAGAAAGTTCAAAATAAAAATAATAGAGAAATATTAAATTTCAAAAGATCCGTACATCCCGCCACCACCCGGATGGAGAATAACTTTTTCTTCCCGGAATTTTCCTATTGCTATTCCAACAGGATTACAAATTTCAGATATTTTTTCTACAGGAGTATCTATAAGTATAGCTATTTCATTTCCAAAAGCAGATATCAACTCATAATATAAATCAGAACACTTTTTTGTACAGGGTGAGGAAAGGCCCATCACCTCTTTTATAATCTCTCCAAGAGGCATTATGTGTAAATAAGGAGGTCTTTTACTTTTTTCTTTCCTATCACTCATAGAAAATGCCCTGTCAGAAACTCCGGTTTTTATTCTTCCACCATCCAGAGGACATTTCCAGGACAGTTCTTCAGCTTCGGTAAGAGAATAATGCTTATAGCATCTTGAACAGGCAGTCCGATTATATTTACCTTCTTCTGGAAAAAAACCTGCATTTAAAACAATATCTCCTTTTAAGACAGATCTTAGAATATCCTCAGGCCGTCCGGAAACAGATTTGATACGATTAAACTCCCTTCCAATTTTATGAAGCAACGAACTATGTGCATCTGAATTCGAAAGAAACGGTATATCATCAAGTTCAGATATTCTGTCACCATATGATGTATCCGCAGAAAGACCCAGTTCAAGAAAATCAGGCTTCTCATCAGAATAGCAGTCATTTATACTGCTGAAACGACCATACATACCCGTCCAGGGAGTAAAGGCATGTGCAGGACCAATATATGCACCACACTCATGAACAATTTCGGCGATTTCATATCCATTCAATCCAACATTTGGCCTTCCGGCCCTATCAATATTTGAACTGAAAGGTTGAAGTTTTTCAGATATTTCAGCCGCCTGCGAGAAGTCTTCCATCAATATCAGATGGTGCACCTTACCATTCCCTTCAACTTCCGCAGATGGCACAATCAAAATATCTTTAGAATTTTCAGAAAAATTCTCCCACATTCTCCGCCATACAGGATGAAATGCATCTCCGCTCCCCAGAACGTCCAGACCTTTAATCCTGCAGGAATTAGTAAGTAATTCAGGAGTTGTATTCTTTGATGCTGCCATTGAAAAAAGAGAGTGAATGTGAAAGTCAGCAGTAAGAATCATATTTAACCAATATAATTTAGCTCTTCTTCCGAACTTGCCCTCTCAGATGCCTTTATCTTTTCAACAAAATTTTCCATTTCATCAGCTCTTTCCTGAAGTTTTGTTGCATCCACCTCGATGCCAATGAGTTTAGAAAGAACAGACAGCACCGAGTTTGAGCTCCTGGGATCTACAAGGTATCCTGATGTCTCTCCCATCAGACAAATCCCTTCAATACCCCTTATATGGCCCATACCCAGAAGAAGACCAGAGGCTCCGATTATTCCGCCTCCAGGTTCTCCGTTTGTAAAAACGGCTCCTGCAGACTCAACTTCATCTTTTAATTTTTCATCGTTGACGGCTGCGAGAACACGCACATCTTCGATGAGATGACCCACACCATAGCCACCAAGAGTGTATATCCTTCTTACACCTGCTTTTTCTGCTATTTCCAGATATTTATCGGTTAAAAGATAGTGACCTTCAGGAGATGCACTTTGAAAATCGCCAACAAGAAACATAACATTAAAGTTATCTCCCTCATACCTGTAGATTTCATTATTAGGAAGACTTGTTACACCATTTTCGTCGATAAGTACCTGGGGAGGAAAATACAGTGAATGAATCTCTGCAATTTTCTCTGCACCGAGTTCATCTATCATGTGCTCTGCAACAAGTTTTCCAACCTGGCCAACACCAGGCAATCCTTCAATCAATATATCGCAGGAATAACTGTCCTCTTTAAAAAAGTTAACAACAATATCATGCATTTTTCTTAATCACCCTGCGTAAATCCCCATATCGGTCCTGAGGAGAGTAACGTGGAGGATGTGCAATCCTGGTTTTGCTCCCACAAACAGGACATTCAGAAGAGAGAGTATATTTGCCATCCTTTGGACAGCATCTTATTTTTCGGCTCATCTAGCTCTTACCAGCACGCTGTTTTCGGACAAAGCTTCCTTCACCCTCAGCACGCTCCATAACACCTATAGCTGCACTTGCAACTTTATTAATGGCCTTTTCTGCCGATTTGTAATCAGGTGCCGTCACTTTAACACGATATTTAGGAGCGCCAACATAAACAAGCTCGATCTCCACTTCATCAATAACCGGTTGGGCACTACGGAGTGCTCTTCTAATTACATTAACTCCGTCAGGTTTGTTTGATGTCAGGACAAGAGTTCCTGTAATTGTCACTTTAGGGAGTTTTACATTCTCACCTGCAATTGTAACAAGTGCTTTTGCGACAGGTTCATCAAGACCCAGCTTTTTAAGTGTAGCAGCCTCATCAACAAGTATATCCTCAAAAACAGGGAAAAGTGCCCCATATTCCTGATAGAATTTTGATTTCAGAAGATCTTCTGAAACACCGGAAGCCTCTGCAATAAAACCAATCCATTTTTTGGCTTTTTGCTCATTCTTCCATTCATGTATCTTATCTTTGCGCTGATGATCATTGACATCTTTAAGAGAGAGATCAATATGACCGCGACTTGTATTTACATGAAGAACTTTGCATACAACCTTTTGTCCTTCACGTACAAAGTCACGAATATGTTTTATCCATCCACGCGCAATTTCGGCTATTGGAATCAGACCTTCCCGATCGTTATATTCGTCCAGTGTTACAAATGCTACAAAATCCTTAACATTTGCAACAGTACATACGACCAGTTCTCCTTCTTCCGGCCACTCTCTCTCAGTCATAACAATATATTTACTCGTTTTCGGCAATAATCTCTGCCTTTATCTCTGCATTTCCGCCTTTCGGCTCTGCGAGAACCTTTCCACAAACAACACAATCTACAACTGTACTTGCTCTCTGGAAGATCTTCTGTTCATTCTCGCAGTCAGGACATTTCACTGTATAGAATTTTGTTCTGTTTTCTCTGTTTACACGAACCATATTATATCACTCCGTAAGTTCAAATTTGCCTGCTTTAACACCGCTTCTAAGATGTGCTTTCTTGCATACTGTGCAACGGTATCTGACATTAATTCTCTTTGTAGGTTTGTCTCCACCAGGAACCTTTGAGAATTTTCCCATGTTACCTACTTTTCCTCTGCGTCCTTTCTGGCGGTCAATCCAATGAAGGTGAAGGTCACGGCCTTTCTTTACTTTTTCTACCTCATGGATCTCGTGCTTTCTGCAGTATGGACAATATGTCTTGAACTTTGTTGGCATCTTCATAAAACGTTTAGCCCCTTTGATTTGGATATTAACCGGCGTAAAATCATTAGTTTACTCCGGCCGGGAAAACACCCCTGACGGGAAGTCTTCACAATAAATCTCATTATTATTTGCTAACCCTGATATTTAAGGCTATGTTGCGTCCGTAGAGAACTGATGCATTCTGTAAAGGAAGTGATACAACATCCTCAGCGGATAATGAATATATATGACCATCAAGACCCATAAAAGAGTCCATATTTTCCTTTATGTAAACAATCCCATATTCAAAATCGTCTTCTAAATTATCTGTGCTTTGGGAGGCGGGGATCTCCCTTATATCCCGACATATAGCTTCATCAGACTCAGGAAACATAGTTACTTCATCTGCTGAATTTAAAGCAGATTTCATCTTTTTAGATAGGTGCGCCTTTGAAGATTCATTTGAAGGTTGAATACAAACTCCGGTTATCTTATCCCTGCATTCTCCTATCGCGCTTAAAATTTCATCGAACATCTCCCTTTCAACAGGTATGAGCATCTTAAGCTCTTCTTTGTCTATCTTCCCGCTGCCTATCTGATTCTCTGCAAGTTTGATTATCTTTTTAAATCTTTGATCTATTATTGTCTGCAATACTGACTGAACACTCTCAATCTCATTTATGAGCTCGCTTCCTCTTTCCGTCATGAAATGATCAATAGACTTTGCCTCATCATAGAGTTCGGCCAGATAATCACGGGCCATATCAAAAGTGTTTATTGATATTGAGGATAGTTTACCACTCTCCCTTTCATCAAGTGAAATAAGTCTGAGATAATCAAAGTCCATTTTACTTCATCATTCCTCCGCTATAATCTGCAATACCTCTGGCACACAGAAAAACAGCAAGTGCTTCAGGTACAATATTTATTCCCTTCTCAAGAGAATATTTATTTCCTAAGAGTGGCATTTCAAGTCCAAAGGCCAGATCCACCTTTACAGATTCATCTCCAAAAACAACTGCATCAATAAGGGGATCAAACTCTTCAAATTCCTTCAATGAAAGGCTTAAGACTTTAAACCCGCTGCCCCCGTGAAGAGAGCCTGGCATCCTTATCAGACGTTTAATATCGGTCGTCACCGGTTCGTCTGTAAGTGCTGCTTTCTCCCTGATTTTTTTGTAAAAATCGGTGTCTTCGCCCGTAAGAACAGTCCTTAATACACGGTTTACCAAAACTCCCTTCTCAGGTTTTTTTAGTCGTGCAATAGTATTGTCAATAGAGTATACAAATTCACTGGCAGAATCCTTACTGATACCCTTTAATGAAGATATTTTATTTACAGCCCCTTCTTCTCCAAGATTTTTTAACTCACGAAGATATTCAATTAATGCCTGTCTGTAACGCAGTGACCACCCTGAAACATTTTCACTATTGCCTCTGCCCCTGAGCATTATGTCAGGATCAAGACCTGTTCCACATACATAATCGACCAGTTCACGTCTTTCTGCACTTGACCAGTTCCTGACCTCAAGGTTTCTTATATGAATATGATACCCCCTGCCTCCGGAGAATACAAGTTTTATATCTTTTTTGGAAAAACCAAGCTCTTCTGTGAGCATTCCGATTATTTTAAAGGTCTCCTCCTTAACTCTGTCAAGCATTTTGTCATATGCGCCACGTACAATATGGTCAGCATCAAGATCAAATATCAAATCTGCACCCGACCATACCTTATCCTGCATTGTACCGGCTGAAGGAAGAGCATAATAGGCTGTTGAATAATATGCATGCTGCGGCACCATAGTTTTCAGATAGTTTTCAACTTCACCTTTTGAACCGAATGCAATATGCCTCTTCATTCTGACATCATTCTCAGAATCAAAAAATATAAAACCCCATTCCCGCTGCTCAAGAGCTGGGGGTATCTCAAAAACAGCCCCGCGGTAATATTCGGAAAAATTCTGTTTCAGATATTCATATGTTGCTGCATTCATGCAATTTCCTTAACCATATATGGTCCGCGTCTTTCATAATTGCGTTTTTGATAATACGGCCGAACTCCGATTCCACTCATTACTGCAACACGCCCATAACCTTTATCTTTTGAGATATCTTCTGCAATCCTTAAAAGACGATCCCCAAAATTTCGATGCTGCCACTTGTTACCGGATCCTTTTTCAGAGATAGGAACAACGGCACCATATACATGAAGTTCCCTTACAAGTGCAGCATCTTTTAGCTCATCCCTCCACGTTTTAGAAGGAAGTCGAAGTCTTACAAAACCAACCAGAGAGTCATTTGCAACCGCCTGAATAAAATATTCAGTCCCGCCGCAGCATTTGTACTCAGTAATTTTTATCGAGGGCTCTTCTGAAATTTCATTTCTTCCAGCTTCCCGACATCTAATACACCTGCAATTTCCCCCATTTAGAAGTAATCTTTCCTTTGCAAGCTGCCTGAAATTACTATAATGAGAACCTGCGACAATAAGTTTTGCAGGAATATCACGCTGAACTCTCTGAAGGCGCACATATTCAGGAAGTTTTGATTTCCCATAAGCTACAAGATCAATCAATTCGTCCTCATCATAAACCCTGTATTCACCATTTTCCCAGAGTTTTTCTATTTCAGAACCGGGAGTCACAAGTGTAGGGTATATTTTAATGAAATCAGGACAAAACCTCTCGTCAGTAAAGAGAGTGTCAAACATTTTCATATCATCTTCAATTGTTGCTGACGGAAGGTTGGGCATTATATGAAATCCGACCTTAATTCCAGCATTCCGGAGATTGCAATTTGCCAAAACAGACTCTTTTACCAGATGGCCCCTTCGGTTATATTCAAGAATATTATCATCGATCTGCTGAACACCCAGTTCAACCTTTGTAACTCCCAAAGAGAGCATCCGGTCTATATGCTCCTTTTTGCACCAGTCAGGTCTTGTCTCAAATGTAACAGCTATGCATCTTACTCTGGAATGTTCATTTTCATTGCAGAGCTCTTCAAAAGTGAAAATATCTCCACGATCAGATTCCCCATATTCATTCATTGCACGTATGCATGACCGCATAAACCATTCCTGATATTCAGGCTCGCGTGCAGTCATTGTTCCACCCATGACAATTAGTTCGGCTTTCTCAATATGATGACCAAGCTCCTCAAACTGGCGAAGCCTTGCCTGAACCTGTATATAAGGATTGTAATCCAGCTGCCTTGCCCTAAGTGCGGCAGGTTCTTCACCGGTGTAACTTTGCGGGGATCTGAAAAGCGGATTATCAGGCCCTCCGGGACACGGGAGACAAATACCATGCGGGCAGGGATGCGGCGATGTCATCACTGCAACAGGAGCAACTCCTGAAATAGTACGTGATGGTTTTACCTGAACAAATGAGCGCAGATACTCTTTTTCTTCTTTTCGTGCCGCTGCAAAAATATCAGAGTTCCGCGGGAATGAATGAAGTGAATACTTCTTTGCAACTGAGGCCTTTATTTTTTGAACATCTGAAGGTGTTTTTGCTTCAGATAAAATACGGGAAATAATCTCCCTTAAAATAGAATGATAATCAGCCGGATTAGTTTTCAACGGCAACCTCTTCAGAACCGGTACCTGAAGCATAATCAACTGCCGGCACATGTTCATGATGAATATATCCCACAAGCTCTCCACCGAGGGTTAAAATAGCTTCTTTGTGGCATATTTTGTTTTTGTGAATATGAACAGGTGAAATATTCAGTCTGTCATATTTGTCTGTAATAATCTCATCTTTATCAATCGATTCATAGTACTTCTTAACCTGTACAAGAAGCATATGTAAATGAAGTAATTCCTCCTTCTGCACTCAATCACCAATCCTTAAAAAATACTACAATCCTAACAAGATATAATTAATTGGTGATCTTTATATTTGATTATTTGCGGGGAACAGGAACTTTGATCGGACTTGCAACAGGTGATTCTCTGGGCGCGCCGCTGGAGGGCTTACCTGCGCGAGAAATACCCGTAACCGAGATGGTTTACGGAGGATTACACCTTTTGCAGGCAGGCGACATAACTGATGATACCTTTCAGGCGCTCGCGGTTGCTGAATCCCTAATAGAGAATGAAGATTTTTTTGCAGATGATATTGCCCGCAGAATGTGTTTGGAGTACCAAAAGAATCCGGCATTTTACGGCCCGACTTCATCTCAGATATTTGTGGGGATGATAAATGGAGGCGACCCTGTTATCCTCTCCCGCAATCTGTATGAAAAAGGCGGAGGGAGAAGCAACGGCAGCGTTATGCGTGGAGCACCCCTGGGAGTTTTTTTCCCTCCGGATAAAACACGCTTGTACAGCATAATTTGTTCAAGAATTACACACTACCATCCTGTTGCATGCGAGTGTACAGCTTTTGTGAACAATATGGTAAGCAGATTATGCAGGGGTGAGAACAGAACAGATGCCTATTGCAATTCACTATCAGAATGTAAAAATACAGAAGTTCTCAATATGCTGTCGGAGAGAAGGAAAACTCCATTAAAGCCATCTCTGGACGCACTTGAAGCTACGCATTGTGCAGTATCTGTTTTTATGCATTCTTCAGATTTTGAAGGGATGCTCATTCAGGCAGTCAATATGGGTGGAGACACCGACACAATAGGCGCTGTCTGCGGCGCTCTTGGAGGGGCGTTCTGGGGACTGGATGAAATTCCAAAAAGGTGGAGATTAAAACTAAAACATAGAGAAAGAATTGAAAAAGCGGCATTTTCACTGGCAAAAAAAGCTTTTTAACCGGATACAGGAGTCAGCTCTACCTTTTTCATTGCTTTCTTTTTAATGCATTCTGATTTTGAATAGTCCGATACAGAAGAGATAAGATAACGCTCACCTTCGATTAATCCCTCTGCAAAACACAGATCATAGCTTTTGCAGCCGGTTTCAGTGCACAAGGGTTCATAAATTATTTCAGAATTTAATATTGCCTTCTTTGAATCGATAAGTGCAGTTATCGGCGCTTCAACAACCTCTATCGCACACACACCCTCATAATGAACATTGCATGAATGTACATTCTCACCCCTCAATCCTACAATTCGATAACGCCGCTTTGGAATCAGATTATTACAGACTTTAAACATCCTGCAGCCTTCACATTCAGGAAGATCACCTTTATAAATAAACTCATTTCCGATTTTAGAGAGGGCTTTGCCAATCAGAGTTATACGAATCTGATTCTCTTCCATAACTAATTACTCCGCATAAAGCATTTTTACAAGCTTTTCTGCACATTCTTTTTCAAGACCCATATCCAGAATTGTAAATCTTTCGGGTCTTATGTTTTTTGCCATTAAAAGAGCTTTTACAGCTGTATCATCATCAATGCCCAGTCCTTTAGGGGTGGTTGGCGCGCCGATATCTTTTAAGGATTTTCTAATCTCGCGCCAGTTGCCGCCATGAAGGTACATCGTCATAATCGAACCCACACCACATTGTTCTCCATGAAGGCCCTTACCGGGAGCAATTATATCCAAAGCGTGGCTGAATTTATGCTCTCCGCCTGAAGCAGGTCTGGATGAACCTGCAATACTCATGGCAACACCGGATGAGACAAGAGCTTTTGTCACAATCCAGGCACCTTCCTCAGAACCAGGATATATCAGATGCGCATTTTGAACAAGTATCTCTGCCGTCATTTTAGAGAGCGCCGCAGCATATTCACTTATTTCTTCTCCCTTAATCCTGTGGGATAATTCCCAGTCCAAAATTGCAGTATGATTGGAGATAATATCTGCACATCCTGATGCCATAAGCCGGTGAGGCGCTTTTGCAATAATCTCAGTGTCTGCCACTATAGCATGCGGGGGATGGGCATCAAGAGACACACTGCCCCCTTCTGTTGGAACTGATGCACGCGATGAAGCGATTCCATCGTGAGAGGCAGCAGTTGGAACACTGACAAACTGGCAGTCAAGATTATAAGAGACAATTTTTGCAATATCTATTGCTTTTCCACCGCCGACACCCACAATGAAATCAAGCCCTTTTGCAGCGTTTTCGGCGTTTTCAATCGTCTCCGGAGAGATATTTTTTGCACCAAATATCTCTACATCATATCTTTCTTCAAGAAGGTCACGGGCATGACCGCCGGCGGCCTTCATTGTATTTTCGCCGGCAATAATAAGAGCAGATTTTCCCAGGTGCAGATCTTCGCAGACTTTTGGGAGCTGTTCTATCGTTCCATGTCCAATAATAACATCCCGCGGCATCTGAAGCCATCTGGATTTGTCAAATTGGGGTTTTTTGAGTACGTTTATACCATCTGCGCTCATTATTTTATCAATAAATGATAGGGGATTTTATATACAAATATTACGTTGGTCCGATCATCAACGGAGAGGCATATACAATAGTTGACACTCTCACATATGCTGCCATCCTTATAATTGCAGTATATCTTGTATATCGCTGGTTTATCAAAACCGGAATTAATATTGATCACGAGTTTATTCTGGCTCTAATGCCCTATGTAGTGCTAGGAGGTCTTTTACGCGTCGTTGAAGATACGGGAATAATACCTTACCCCTGGTATATTCTGCTGATAACGCCTGTTATTTATTTTGTAATTTTTGTCTATGCAATATCTGCACTTTCTTTCTCAAGATTTCTAAAAAATATAAATTTTATTGAAAATTATAACAGGGGATTTGGTGCAGCAGGAGTTTTTGCATGCGCGATATCTCTTATACCATTAATCTGGGTTGGGATTACAGAAACACAGATAGATCTTTTTGTGATGTTCTTCATTCTTGCAATGGCATCTGCAACTTCATTTGCAGTCTGGATATTCCTCAAATATGTACTTAAATGGGAATATGTATCTGACATTTTATACAAACTACTTATTTTTGGTCACATGCTTGATGCAAGTGCAACAAGTTTTGGGATAGATCTTCATGATATGGCATATGTTGAGCAGCATGTAGCAGGTTCTTTTCTTATTGAGGCAACAGGCACTGCATTTTCAATGTTTGCCCTAAAACTCATCGTGATTATTCCTGGAATATATATCCTTGAAATGTATAGAAAAGAAGGCAGCCAGGCACTTTGGCACCTTATAATATTTGCAATGATAATGGTGGGAATGGCTCCGGGTATACGTGATATGGTCAGGATGATCCTTTATGTTTAAGAACAAACTTTCATTAGCTGTATGCATATCACTTGCAATATTCCTTTTTTTCTGCCTTGTAGGTGCCTTTTCGCTTGCACAAAATGAAGAGATGGCAGAAACCCTTCTCTCATCATTGCAAAATGAGATGTATGCATTTGTAGCGGATGACAATCAGGCAGTGCTCTCATTAAAGCTTTTCTTAAACAATCTTGAGGCAGCAGTTTTACTCTTTATAGGCGGTGCTACTTTCGGGCTTGTGACCATGTTTGTTCTGATGACAAACGGAATTATAATTGGATTTGTCTTAAGCTATGCTTCTGAGGAAAAAGGAATTCTTCCTGTTATGGCATCAATAATCCCGCACGGCATAATGGAAATCCCGGCATTTTTAATAGCAGCAGGTCTTGGACTTTTACTTTCTGTATCCCTGTGGGATGAATTCAAAGGTAAGGGCGATGCGGCATCAGATGCAAAATCTCTTGCACAACAATTTATCTTAATAGTAATACCACTTCTTGCATTCGCGGCTGTTACAGAGGCATTTATTACGCCCCAAATCATAGATCTAGTACTTCAAGGAGTCTGAATATGGCAGAAGACAGCGGAGCACTTCCTTTAAAAGAAAATTTCAGTGAATGGTATAATGAAATACTGTGGCGTGCAGAGATAATGGATGTACGTTACCCGGTAAAGGGTCTTTATGTATGGTACCCGCACGGCTTCTCACTCCGACGTTCAACATACAATATACTTCGCGAACTTTTAGACCGCGATCATGAGGAAACACTCTTTCCACTTCTTATTCCTGAGAATGAATTTATGAAAGAGGCAGAGCACATCAAAGGATTTGAAGAGGAGGTTTACTGGGTAACACATGGCGGCACAACCAAACTTGACATAAAGCTTGCATTAAGGCCGACAAGTGAGACTGCAATATACCCGATGTACGCTCTTTGGTTGCGCTCACATGCTGACCTGCCAATTAAACTCTATCAGATTGTAAACACCTTCCGCTATGAGACTAAGCATACCCGCCCTCTTATCAGACTGCGTGAAATTACCTCTTTTAAGGAAGCACATACTGTTCATGCCACGTGGGATGATGCCAAAAATCAGGTCGAAGACGCAATCGCGCTATACAGGGAATTTTATGACAGAATATGCGTTCCGATTATATTTTCAAAACGTCCGGAATGGGATAAGTTTCCCGGTGCTGACTACACAATGGCTGCAGATGCCATTATGCCTGACGGCAAGACACTTCAGGTAGGTACAGTTCATCATCTCGGCGATAACTTCTCAAAAACATTTGATCTGAAATATGAGGATGAGAAAGGGGAGCAAAAGCTTGCATTCCAGACATGCTATGGGATCTCTGAAAGGTGTATTGCTGCACTGCTTAGTGTTCACGGAGACGATAAGGGTCTTGTTCTCCCGCCGGAAATTGCTCCTTTGCAGATAATAATTGTTCCAATTATAATGAAAAAGAACGCCGAAGAAATCCTGAATGCAGCAAAATTACTTGAAACAGAGATAAAATCAGCAGGAATGCGTGTAAAAACAGATTCAAGAGATCTTCGACCGGGTGCAAAATACTATCACTGGGAGATGAGAGGAGTTCCCCTCAGAATTGAGATTGGTCCGAGAGATATTCAAAACGGAGTAATTATGGCTGTAAACCGCTTTGGTCAGAAGACTTCAATAAAAAGAGAAGAAGCAATATCCGGAATAAAAGAGCAACTTGAGTCATTTAAAAAGGATATGAAATTTAAAGCCTCATCAAAGGCAAAAGAGCAGATAAGAATAGTAGATTCTCTAAAAGGGGCAAAAGAGGCAGCAGAAACAGGTGTTGCAGTCTTACAATGGTGCGGGAGTAAGAAATGCGCCGATGAAATCGAGCAGAAACTTGATGTTAGTGTTCTTGGAAGTGAGATCCGATCAGAATACATTGAAGAAAAAGAAGACACATGTATAATCTGCGGCAAGCCCTCTAAACCTGCACTTGTTGCAAGAAGCTACTAATCAGGTACCAATTCTCTTTTTAATCCGCAATTTTTTTTATCAATTATTTATTATAATTACTATATTTTTCCCTAAATTTAATTCTGTAAAACAAAACGGACAGATAAATATGAGTTACTATTCAACTGATTTATTAAATCCTGACTTTAAAACATATCCAAAATCATACAGGTTTGACAGGATATAGTTTAAAACAAATGGATAAAAGCCTGCATTAATAAAAATATGAAATCCAACAGATTGATATATAGTTTATACAGATATAAAGGAAATTTGTATGATAAATTTAGTTTTGAATCATTCTTTTTTCATAAATCATCTGAAAAAAATTATTCCATTATAAACACTGCCGCTGCAATAGTAGTTGCCCAGTCTCCATTATTCGGAACCACAACAGATTCGGTTACATTCATTGTTTTTGCAGGAATCTTATCTGAAATACTTGTGTACATATTATTAGCAATCATCTCCGAGTAATCACCTGCCTCTTCCTTTGTCTCATGAAAAGTATGATATTCAGCAAAATATCCCCACTCAGTATCAGGATTTTTTGGGATAGCCATCCCGACAGAGGATGTTATTCTGTTTTTGGCTTCATTTGAAGAAAGTCTTGACATCACAGTGAATACAATGCTTCCGGGAAAGAGATCTCTTAAACCTTCCTGTTTTGATACAATCTGACATTTGGGTGGTAATATAGAGCTTACTTCCACCAGATTATAACACTCAATAGATGCCCTCCTTAACGCCATCTCAAAGGATGTCAGTCTGTCCTGATGGGAACCAGAACCAGAAGTGAAAAAAACCTTCTTTGGTACAAAATTTCCTATTGCCAATATAACTCACCTAAATTTGTGATTTTTTATTTATCTTCTGAATCCTTAAAACTATATGAATTGCAAAATGAATAAAAGTCTTATTGTTATGTGAATTATAATAATAAGAATTTATTAACAATCACAAATTATCTGCTTCAAATGTCAAATTAAAAATATTTACAATTTTTTATAATTACTTCAGAAAATTTCATCTAAAAGTATATTTCTAAAAAAAGAACAGATTAAAATTAATTACTGGGAGCCAGGTGGCGTTGCTGTCGTTAAAGGAGTATATACTCTTGTCCCCAGCTCTTTGTCAAGCATGTATAAAAGACCGGAGCCGCCATCTTTCTCTATCATCTTAAGTTGATCCACAATCTGACCGGCATCTCCCTCCTCTTCAATCTGTTCATCGACAAACCATTGAAGAAAATTTGTACTTGCATGATCTTTCTCTTTTATGGCAAGATTAACAAGACCATTAATCAGTGATGTTACTTTTTGCTCATGTTCAAGCGAGACTCTGAATGCATCCAAAGGTGATTTCCATTCATAAGGGGGCACATCTATTGCCTGTAACTTAACCCGCCCGCCTCTGGATATAATATACTGATAGATTTTCATAGCGTGATCTTTTTCTTCCTGTGCCTGGACATACTCCCAGTTTGCAAATCCGCGAAGCCCAACAGATTCATACCACGATGACATTGAGAGATAAAGATATGAGGAATAAAGTTCCCAGCGAATCTGATCATTCAACGCTTTTTCTACATTCGGATTCATAGCCATTGTTCATCACCCTCTAATTGTGTTGTAACATTTTTTGAAATGAGGTCAAAATATTTATGGTTATTGGATGATGAGTTATTGCTTTACAATTGGTGAAGCAGCAGCATCAAAGGGATTTGTTCGCATTTCAAGTGAAAACAGATATGGATAATTATTTTTTAAATATTTCATATAATTAAGCCACTGAATTATAAGTCTCTCATATACCCGCCCAATATCTCCTGAAAGATGAACATGGTCAGTATAAGGCAGACAACTGAAATCACCCCTGCATTTGAGCTCTTCTGTGAGGTGGAAGACTGCCCGTAAAAGATCTGTGAATGATTCATGCTCAATAAGTACAGGATTTTCAAGCAGTCTAAGCATAAAATCCCTTCTTGAAGATAAAAATTCATTTAATATGTATAGATTAATCATTGATGTATCAACTGAATAAACATGAGCAGATAATTTTTTCAGTACATTTTCAAACTTATCATCATCCCAATCATCTTTGACAACAAGAGAATTCTTAAGATCATCAATGCCGGAATCTCCTTTAGATATCTCTTTTATTAGATGATTTCCAATCTCGGTAAAAAATGTACCAATAACCATATTCATTTTTTCAAATTTTTCACGTCTCGAACGGATTATAAGAAGTTTATTCAGAACAATTGTTACAAGAAGGACATTTATTGGCAAAAAACCAAGTGCATTAAATATATAATTTAAAGTATCACCAGGATTCCGCAGCACAAAAAATTTAAATGAATATATAATGACAGTCATAGCCACAAGAGTCAGTGACAGTTTAACTTCCCAGTTGAATTTAACCATAAATTAAATAACAGAGTTTTTATTGGATAAATATAATCCGATAATTAAGTGATATTCAGTACATTGCCAAAAGACTCATATATATGTCAAAACCATTCAGAATTATGAAAAAAATTTTGTTTCTGGCAATAATTTTAGGTCTTTTTGCAATAATTCTATCAGCAGGGTGCACAGGCAATGAAAATGCAGCGGTATCCGGAGAACAGACGACAGCACAAAGCCAGGCACAATCTTCTTCTGCTTCAGGCTTTTCATTAAATCCCACCCCAACGGACGAAATTCCAAGTAATCTGGCAATAAATGTTGATGCTGAGAAAGATCCCCTGGACGGCGCAGTAACTGTAATTTCACGCGGAGGTCCGGGTCTTTATATGGCAAACAAACTAAATGTGAAGATCTATCTTTCAACAGGACAGATAATAGAGAGAAATATCGCTCCGGATGTAAATTCAGAGGCTCTGTTTACAGAGGGAACAAAAGGAACTGACAGAGTTGTTGTTGTCGCTTCGCTTGATAATGGCGAATCTTACAAAATATTTGACGAACTTCTTGAATACAGAAAAAGGACTGACAACACTTAAAAATTGTTCCTGAAACGGCTTTTGCCGAATAATTTACATAAAAAAAATTATAAAATGATTTTTTTAATTTAATTTTCGTTATCCAATACTTTCCAGCGCAACAATACTCCGTCATCCATCTTCTCAACGTCAATTAACTGAAGCCTTGGGAATTCATCATCTCTAAAAAAACCTTCACCATCAACAGGGGTTGGAGCATTTTTACCACCAATTATTAAATTTCCAATGCAGGTATAAATCTCATCAACAAGGCCATCTTTAATTAATGACCATATGAGTGTACCTCCTCCCTCCACCATAACTTTCCTGACACCGTTGTCATATAAAGCCTCCATTAAGGAATTCAGATCAACCTTTTCTTCACCACTGACAAATATGTCCGCATATTCATTTAATGACTCAATTCTCTCCTGAGATGCTTTATTTGAGACTGCAATAACTCTCTGACCTTCCCCTTTATGCAGAATTTCAGAATTTTCAGGCGTTCTTCCAGTACTATCTATTACAATTCTCAAAGGATTTTCATCAAGACCTTTATTAACCCTTCCGGCTTTATATTCAGGTGATTTGACCGTAAGCGACGGATCGTCTGCAATAACTGTACCTACACCAACCATAATAGCATCAGCATCCGCTTTTATGGCATCCACTCTTGAAAAATCATCTTTCCCGGATATTTTTACCTGCCTTCTTTCAAATGTGGATAGTTTCCCGTCAGCACTCATTGCAAGATTAACAAAAACAAAAGGACGCATAATTATTCTGATTAATTATTAGAACAAATCTTAATCAATCTTTGTCATCGCCTGTGACAATCTAATACGATGAACGCTTTTGCATTGCAAAAAAACAGCTATATATCGAGAAATATAAAATATACTACATCAGATGGCAATTATCAATAAGGTAAATGGAAAAAAATTTACCAATAATATCAATGATACAGATATAGTTAAAATTTTTATAATTGCTTCATTTTTATTATTAAGCACCCTCATTACATTCTTTGTATTCAGTGAATATGGACAGGACATCAATAGCTCTTTTCTCTTTTTGTTTCCCCAGCTTTACTATATACCAATTATACTTCTTTCAATATGGTACCCAAAAAAAAGTATTCAGGCCACAATCCTCATGATTGCCGGATTTTTAGCGATAATAACTTATTACTATTCTATAGGAATCCGGATTGATCCTTTTATTGCCGGCCTCAATGCCGCAATATATCTATGGGTTGTCATTGCGACCACTCAGATTGCTCACAATTCAGGATTTATCAATTTAAAATATCTTAATTTTTTAAAAAATGCAAATGCCGGTCTTTTGATAATTAACAGAAAAAATCACAAAATCATAGAGATAAACCAAAAAATTGTTGATCTTTCAGGATATAACAGAGAAGAAATTATCGGAAAAACATTAACGGAATTAAGCAACCTTGTTTTTGAGAATAATCAAAATAATCCCGGAATAAATCTTATAACAGGAGACATCAAAGAATTAAAAGCACGTTTGGTCAAAAAATCAGGCGAAACAGCCACAGTTCTAATATCCTGTAGGAATAATAATTCAGATAATGTAATTGGATTCACAGTTGTTGATATCTCAAAGCAGGAATCTGAAAATATCAGTATAAACGAAGAAAAAAGAAAGCTTCTGGATTTTATCAGCTCCACTCAGGATTTGATGTTTGTACTTGATGAAAAGGGAAGTATTCAAAAATTTCAATTTATTAACAGTACATTGGAAGAGTCGGATTTTGAAGTATTTATTGGCAAATCCTTTTCAGAAATTATTGAAAATCCCGGACCTTCAGAATACAAAGCGTTTACAGAAGAAGTTCTTGAAAACGGAAAAACAATTTCTTTTGACGCTGCTATAAGGCTTAAAGGAGAAACAAGATATTTCCTTGTAATCTTTGGTCCACATAATGATTCAACTGGCAAAATTACCGGAATTATTGGAAATCTTCATGAAAAAGAACAGAACAGAAAAAAATCCACTCAGGAACTTGTCAGTGAATTTGAAGCAAGGAGATGGAATAATTTTATCAATACTGCCGCACATGAACTCAGAACGCCTCTTCAGCCGGTATTGGGCTATCTGAATCTTTTACTGGAAAAACCAGAGCAATCCGGAATAAATGAAGAAACTATAAAAATTCTAAAGAAATGCCTCATAAGTGTTGAAAGAGAATGCTCTATTGTTGAAAGGATGCTTGAAAATGGAATAATTAATTCATACGCAGTAAAACTTTATCTGACAGATATCAATCTTTTTGAGATGATTAACGATATTATAAGCATAAGTGAATATTCCAGTAATTATGAAATTTTGGTTGATATTCCAAAAAACATTTCTATTAAGGCAGATTCTGACAAAATATATCAGGTTTTTGACGGGATTATATCAAATGCTGTAAAATACAATACTGATAAAAAGAAAGTAAAAATTTCTTACAATGAAAGTGAAACGAATCACTACATAATCTTTAAAGACTATGGAACAGGAATTCCAAAAAATTCATTAGAGAGGATATTTGAACCTTTTTACATAAGCAATTCTGAAAAACTCAGCAGAAAATACGGAAGGATAGGTCTTGGACTCTCAATCGCAAGAAAATATATCAATGTCCATGGCGGAGACATCTCGGTTGATAGTTCAGAAGGAAAGGGGAGCACTTTCACTGTAAGCCTTCCAAAAGAAATAATTGAAATTGCTAATAACTGATTCTTATTTTAAAACATCATATGAAATCTTTGTTTCCTTTTTATCATCAAAGTATAAATGCCAATTATTTGTCAATTAGCAATATTAAAAAAACATCTAAAAATAAAAATTATGCCTCAACCCGGATTTGAACCGGGGACAACCAGATCTTCAGTCTGGCGCTCTCCCAGGCTGAGCTATTGAGGCACTCAAACGGATCTCATTTGAGCAACTAATATTGGTTATTCTGACTAATAAATGATTTGATTTATTACAGCGCTATTTTTTTTGAAATTCAATTAAAGATCAATATTAACTGCAAAACGATAACCGGAAATAATTCATAATTGGCCCATTTATTATAAATCCTGCAGTCCATTTAATATACAGGAAACAAATATGGCCAAAAAGAAAAATAAAAAGAGAGACAAAAACGGATTTTTAGATGCAATAAATGAAAGAAACTCACATGTAGTTCATCTCACACACAATGACCTTGATGCTGCAGGATGTGACTCAATTCACAGAAAAAAGTTTGGCGATGTTTTTACCATCTGGTCATCTGTTGGCAAGTTTTCATCGAATTTATCAGCAGTCAGCAAAATTCAGGGGAAAGGAGACCTCTTAAGCATATCAGACCTGGGTTACCAGGATAATGCCGCTGAAGCTTTAACAAACGCCAAAAAAAATGGCTGGAAGATTGAATGGCGGGATCATCACAGATGGAGTGATGAAGAAATATCGAAGGTTAAAGCGATAACAGATTACCTATGTGTGGATACAAATGTATGCGCAACAGGCATTGTAGCACGCGATCTTCTGCCTGATGATGAATTTTCAAAAAAAATTGCCAGGGTTGTCTGTGATTATGACTTATGGAAACATAATGAACCTGATTCAAAAATACTTGGCGAAGTCTGCACAAAATTCAGGAACCTGAACCTGGTGCGCAACTGTTTTACAGAGGGAAATATTACAAATGCTGAAATTCTCAAAATATATAAAGAAATATCAGAAGAAAAGGAACATTCAATAAAAAAAAGCATTAAAAATACAAAAATTATCAAAGGAAGATATATTATTGCATTTGCACCGCTTTACGGATACCCGAGTGAAACTGCACATGCAATAAGAGACATGATGAACACAGATATTGAAGTAATTGTCTCAGAAACAGGTAAATTCTCCATTCGTTCTGTTCCTCCGATAAGCCATATAATAGCAAAAAAATTTGGTGGTGGAGGACATCCTCCTGCAGCAGGAGGCTCATTTAAATTCTCATTTGCCGACAAAATGACTTTTATAATCTTTAAAAAGAGCAAACACTTCCAAAAACTTTTTGATGTTGCAGAAAAAGTCAAAGAGGAATAATTTCATCTCATTAAAAAAGCTCTCTCTTTTAATTTAACCCAGTAATTCTCTTCACAAAAATTGCAAAATCCCCCAGCAAAAATATCTTCAGGATCAAAATAATTAAGACAGCTTTCAAAATCTTCCGGACTGCCATCTATAACTGCTATATTTTTTATTTCATACTCATCAAGGATTTTAAAGACTACAGCCAGTTTTTCCGGAAATACTGCAATTCTATTCTGATATTCAAGAATGGATTCTAAAACCTTTGATCCGCCTTTGGGTGAGAAGAAAAAAACACGCTCAGAACTGAGTTCATCAAGCTCGGTTTTATCATAAAAATCTGCGACAAGAATATGTTTTTTTATTCCCAAATCGCGCTGTTCACGCATTATTTTTTTAAAAACAGAACACATGCCTCCAATGAAGTCAGATCTGTTTTTGTAATAATTATCCTCTATATGCATACCCGAAGGCGGCGGAAACGAAAACCAGGTGTCTCTGCTGATTTTGCGCACTCTTTCAGCATCAAGCTTTATGTATTCTGACTCAAAAAAAGGTTCATCTATTAAAAAACCGGATTTTATTCCTAATAAAGATTCAAAAATTCTGTGCCTGTAAAATATCCCGCCCGAACATGAAACATCGGCAACATTTTTTTGAGCCTTTACCTGACTTTCAATTTTATATGATATAAGATCACAACAAACTTTTTTCTGCCCCCCAATCCATTCTGCAAGCAACAGAGGGTCAGGATTTTTGAGATCCCCGGCACCAAAAGATTTTAAGATAAGATTTTGCCTTTTTTTCATAGAATATAATGTATTTATACCATCTAAAAGCTAAAAACATAGTCATGAGTGATACGCCATTACTTGTGACATGCGGACTTCCATATACAAACGGACCCTGCCACATTGGCCACCTGCGCACCTATGTACCTGCAGATTTTTTTGTCAGATACATGAGGCATAAAGGTGAAGAGGTCATCTTTGTCTGTGGTTCAGACAATCATGGAACACCAATAGTAATCAGTGCAGAAGCGGAAGGAATCACCCCCCGTGAGATGTCAGAACGTTATAACGAACACTTTGAGACTACCTTCAAGAAAATGGGGATAGATTTTGACAGATTTGGTATGACAGATGATCCGACAAATCACAAACGTACACAGGAAATTGTTCAGAAACTTATTGATAATAATCACATATATAAGAAAATTATTAATCAGAGCTACTGTCCACACTGCCAGATGTTTCTCCCCGACAGATACGTTGAAGGTACATGTCCTCATTGCGGAGAAAAAGCAAGAGGTGATGAATGTGATCAGGGTTGTGGCAAACATCTTGAACCAGGAGAAATTAAAGATCCAATCTGCAAAATATGTGGCGGAAAAGCAGAACTTCGTGATCAGGAGCATTATTTCTTCAAACTTGGAGATTTTTCTGACTTTCTTGAAGAGTATCTCCCTCAGCTTAAAGGGACATCCAATGCAAGAAACTATGCTTCAGGCTGGGTTAAAGAGGGACTTCATGACTGGTGTATTACAAGGACACTAAACTGGGGTGTAAAATTTCCAGGAAGTGAGGAGCTTGTAGTATATGTCTGGGTTGACGCACCTATAGGGTATATGTCCTTTACTGAAGAATGGGCTGAGAAAACAGGCGGAGACTGGGAACAGTTCTGGAAAGGGAGTTCTCCTGTAATTCACTTTATCGGACAGGACATTGTATATCATCATTGCGTATTCTGGCCTGCGCTTTTAAAAGGTGCAGGATATATGCCACCTGATGCTGTTGTTGCCAGCGGAATGGTAAAAATTGATGACAAAAAGTTCTCAAAAAGCAGAGGATATGTAGTCTGGACAAATGAGGATTATCTTGATCTGGGACTTTCTTCAGACTATCTGAGATATTACCTTCTTTCATATACAAGCCATACAAAAGAGCTGAATTTTTCATGGAAAGAATACCAGACAAGAGTCAATAATGAACTTGTAGATACTATAGGAAATTTCTTTTACAGAACACTACATTTTGCAGCAAAAAAACTTGGAGGGATCCCTCAAAAAGAACCAGAACAGGAAATTCTGGCAGAAATTGAAAAAGCAATTCTAGAAACTGAAAGATCAATACAGGAGTACGAATTTAAATCCGCAATAGAGGCAATTATGGCTCTTGGATCATTCGGAAATGCTTACATTCAGACAAATGCTCCATGGAAACTTATGAAGACTGATGAAGAAGGCGCAAAACAGGTAATAAGAAATTGTCTTCAGATAGTCAAAGCACTTACAATACTTCTTGATGCTGTAATTCCTGATAAAGCACAGAAATCATGGGAGCTTTTAGGATATGGTGACAAAGTAATTGATCATACTCTTTCTGAAGCAAAAACAGGATTTGATTCAGAAATTCTTCCAAACCCGGAAATAATATTTGACAAGATTGAGGATGAGAAAATTGAAGAGTATGAGAAAACTCTAAGAATGAGAGTGGAAACAGCAAAATTAAAAGAAAAATCACAAAAAAAGGAAGAAAATATGATAACTATTGATGAATTCGCAAAAGTAGAGTTAAAAGCAGGAAGAATTATTGAAGCAGAAAAGATTGACGGATCAAAGAAGCTTTTAAGAATTCAGGTAGATCTTGGAGATGAAAAAAGACAGATAGTATCAGGAATTGCACAGTTCTATAACCCTGAAGAACTTGCAGATCAGGATGTAATTGTTGTTACAAACCTAAAACCTGCCAAACTTTTTGGAGTTGAGTCAAACGGCATGATACTTGCAGCAGGTGAAGAAGCATCACTGCTTACGACAAAAATAAAAGTCGCACCAGGAACTAAAGTTCTTTAAAAAAAAATTTTATCAGGATTCTTTTTTAACAAACATAATTTTTACAGATTTAAAATCAAAAAATCAGAACTAAAATAAAAGTATAAAAAACGGACCTGGAGGGATTCGAACCCCCGACGTCCGGGTTAGAAGCCCGGCGCTATGTCCTGGCTAAGCCACAGATCCACATTACCAGGAATGTTGCTCTATACTGTTATACATCTTTGATATTAATCCTTTGCAAGTTAACTCAAAAAACAGGGGTATGTTATCCTGCATGAAAAACAGATGACTTAACAATTTCAACTATAGTAGGTTTGACCCATTCCCTTCCTTCAACACATTTTGCAAATGTTTTATCGACATATTTTACCTTTAAACGCGCTGACATCCTCTCCCGCTCTTCACAATAATATGGCTGGATATACTCAATCATCCTTTTCATATTAATTGTAATACTAAGAACCTCAACAATAATCCCCTGATCTCCAAGGCATAAATCGTCAAGATCAATTTCTGTCAGAAATATATGATCACCAGGGAGAACGTCCATGAGTGTTATAATGTTATGCGCACTCTGAAGTTCAAGGGTTCGCGGCTTGTACTTCTTTAGTTCTGCAATAATTGCAGGGGAAATTCCGGTTAATGCATTAATCTTCACTATTATCACCCATACATAGGAAGATGCTCTTTTTTTGGCAATTCGTCTGTCTGCTCGCTCTGCCTTACCTGTTCTGCAATCTTCTGCATAGATGCCTCTATTTCTTCTGCCTGCTCAGTCAAAGGTTCAATATCTACATCAAATTTATAAATTTCATTTAAAACTCTCAACACTGAAACAGAGGATCTGGGATCAGGTGTACTCACAGTTTCACCCAGAAAACCTATTGCCGGGATGTTAAGTGACTTGCACTCTGTCAAAATACTTCCCGGCATTCCTGATATGCTTCCCATTGGAAGAATTTCAATTTTATCCATGATATTTTCAAGATATGATGGCTCGGAAGCAACTCCAAAAACCCTTTTTTCAAAGGTATTTGTAACAATGCCTGCAATAACCACTATTTCCTTTATTTTAAACTGTTTAAGCCATGTAAGTATCCCATTGGTAATTTCATAACATATGGAAGCATGAATAGGGATATCAGATACAAATGCAACATAAGAATCCTTGCTGTATATTCTCATAGGAGCATTAATGACACCATCAACCATCATTGCAATAGGAGGGAAATACTTGCTTGTAATACTGCCAATATATTCAAAACCTGCATTATCGACAAGGTACTGTATCGAAATACTTCCTACAAGACCACTCCCCGGAAATCCTATAAGAGCTGTTATTTCCTCGGCCTTTGGAGGTTCAGATATTACTCTAACATCATCCATTAATATTCACCTGACAAAATTAATTCCAGAATTTGTATAGATAACAAATATATCAGGCCGGTTTATAGTATTAACGGTTGAAATTTCCGAATCATGGTTTGTTGACATGGATTTGTTAGTTTTTTGCACAGATAATCTTCTGCACATTTCCAAAAAAGATTAATGCAGGCCGTGTGAAATAAATAATCATGCAGGAATATTCAATTAAAAGAGGTTTCAAAGAGGGCCTTGAAGAAAGAATAAAAGCCGGCCTTAAAGAATGTTTTGAAATTGAGGCCGAAGGAAAAAACGGACATTATATGATTGAATATGGTTCTTTCAAGCGTCTTGAAGCATGGATTAATGAAAAAGGCAACATGCTCGTCATTGATACTGCTTCAAACAGCAGCATTTATGACAAATATCCTGAAGAGGAGGCAGATAAAATAGTACTTGATACGAATTCCAGATTTAGAAAATATCTTGAATATGTTACAGGCTATAGCACAAAAGAGAGAAAAAAGAAAGCAAGTGAAGCTGTTAAGAAAAATTAATCTCAGCCGGACCTGAATTTATAAGACTTTAAATTCTTCACTTTTAAAAAAAAATTAATCAATTAATATTGCAGGTTTGAAGGGAAGAGCCATACGAGCCTTCTGATGACTATTATCATCTGAATGAACAATTTTTACAGGAAGGCCAAACTCAAGTTCAAGGAAACCCTTTGCAGACTCAAAAACACCGGCCTCATCAATTCCAAATCTGACAATCCTTTCAACAATTTCAGGAGACAAGCGATGAATCAGATTTGTAATCTGTTTTGCGGCATCGGTCGCTTCTTTGCCGCGCTTTTTCATGGATTCATCCTTCATGAGAAGGGGAATTACTTTTGTTTTATCTTCTGCTGTTGAAATAATCTTAAAGACATCAAACTTCCACTCAGGTGAGATAAAAAGTGTAATTGACGAAGACTCTATCTGAATAAGCTTCATAATGGACTCAATATCTTCAACAATTCTTTGAAGAAGCTCTTCTGCAAGCTCAACCGGAATATTTACCTTTGATTCTTCAGATACAGGCCAGTCTGCAAATGCCACATTTCCTTCCCGGCCGGTTTCCTCCCAAAGCTTCTGGCATGTGAAAGGAATAAACGGAGCAAGAAGGCGAATCCATGCATTGCTTATCTCTCCTATGACCGATGATGCACGGACACCTTCCGGAAGACGACGGCGGTACCACTTCAGATCAGACTCTATACCAAAATATGCTTCCTGAAGTGCCTGCCTTGTCTGGAAAGCGGACAATGCATCTGTTGTCCGTCTAATACGCTCCTGCATCCTTGACATAAGCCAGCTGTCTATCGGGTATTGACTTTCAGAATCATCACCCTCACGAATTGTATTCCAGAATCTTTCTATCTGCTTTTTCGTTGATGATACAAGCTCACGTCTCCAGTCAAAGTCCTGCCAGGGTTCTGCACTGCCAACAAGGAACATACGAACAGTATCAGCACCAAACTCATTTATTGCATCCTCCAAAAGGAACACATTACCTTTGGATGAAGACATTTTTGCTCCTTCCAAAAGACCCATTCCAAAAACAACCATCCCTTTGGGCTGTAACCCTTCAGGGAATATTGCCTTGTGATGGAAAAGCTGGAATGTCAGATGATTTGAGATCAGATCTTTTGCAGAGAAACGGAAGTCATAAGGATACCAGTATAAAAATTCCTTTCTTAAATCTTCAACTATATTTTTTGAAAGCGGAAGAGAATCTGCTAAACCCTCACCTCTGAAGATGTAATCAAATACTTCAGGCGTAAGCTTCTCAGCCTCCAGCTCCAGAAGTTTATGTGCAATTGTATAAAAGGCCATATAGATTGTAGAATCAGAAAGTGGTTCCACAAGCCAGTTTTTATCCCATGGAAGTAATGTTCCAAGACCTATCCTTCTTGTACATGCCCAGTCTTTTAGCCAGTCAACTGTTCTGTCAAATTCAGCACGTACTTCTGGAGGGACAAGATCCATCTTTTCCAGTTGGCTGTGAACCTCTTCTTTCCATTCAGGATCGCTGTACTGAAGGAACCACTGATCCTTTAAAATTCTTACATAAACGCGGCTTCCACAGCGGCACATAACATTACGATTATCAAAATCATACATAACCAATGAACCATGCTGCTCAAGCATAATTGTGGCAAATTCTTCACGGGCGAATTTTACAGGTTTTCCACCGTACTGTGGAAGCATACGGCCGCCTGAAAATTCTGCACTATAAACTTCCTGTGTAAGTGTTTCCATTCCGGGATCCTTTTGATCTTTTATGCCTGATTTATCAACAGCATCCTTTGCCGGAAATTCACCATAACCCGGAACAGTAATCAAAGAGACAGGAATTATATCTGTATATTTTCCCTCATTCTGAAGATCACGAAGTGCTATGTAATCAAAAGGAGCATGCGCAGGAACACTCATTACAATACCTGTTGCCATATCAGGATCAACAAATTCAGCAGGAAGAATCGGAATTTCACCACAGAAAGGATGAGAAACTACATTGTCTATTAGTTCTGAACCGGGTATATCACCCTCTTCAATGACCTCATGATCCTGCAATGAGAGTTTTAATGCCGCCTCCGGAGATACAATCCATTTAAACCCGTCAACCGTTATTTTTTTGTAATTAACGCAGGGATTTACCCAAAGATTTGTAACACCATATGTGGTTTCAGGTCGCAGAGTTGCACAGGGAATCCTATATTCGCCCCAGTTGAACATAACAAGCACATATTTTACTATCTCTGCCTTTTCTCCTTCCAAAAGATCATGATCTCCAACAGGATTGTCACACTGAGGACAGTATTTAACCGGATGAGCTCCTCTTATGACATGATTCTGCTCCATCAAATGAAGATACTGCCATTCGATAAATTTGCTGTACTGAGGATAAACAGTTGTAAATCTCCTCCTCCAGTCAATAGATAAACCACAGCAGCGCATCACCCGCTCATACTCATTGCTAAAATATCTGACAATCTCTGCCGGCTCTACAAAATTCTCCAGAATATCTTCAGGTACACGGTATAGATCACGATAGAGTTTTATTGTCTTTTCATCACCCTTCGCAATCCTTTTTGATATCCCTATTACAGGAGTCCCGGTTACATGAAAAGCCATTGGGAAAAGAACATGTTTTCCCTGCATTCTTTTATAGCGGGCGATTACATCAGGAACAATATATGTTCTTCCATGACCCACATGCATCGCACCACTTGGATAGGGATACGCAACATTAAGGTAGAATTTATCCGCTTCACGGGGATCAACTTCAAAAATGTTTGACCATTGATCCAGATATTCCTCCTCAAATTCCTTCATATCAAATTTACTCAATATAAATCACTCCACATTTTAAAAAAGAAAAAATCTAATTTATACTGGCCGGAGTCTGATCTCCTCTCCGTCATTATAACGGCGGATCATCTCCATTGCAATACTATTATTTTTGGACATGTGAATCTCTCCCTGTTCATTAACTGTTGCCGTGAAGAGATACTCTTTTCCTCCAAAAACGTCAACAATTTTTCCTTTATGCTCTTTCGCTGAGATTGAAAGGAACTTCTTGTCTACTTTTATTTCAATACCATTGCCGGAAGAGACTGCTGGTGGCTCAGGTTCAAGAGATGAAGAAGCCTCCAGGACTGGTTCTTTTAAACCGGTTTGTGGAAGCTCCGTCCTTGGGCGGATATCAATTCCAATGCTCAGTTTGTTTACAATTGCAGCAACATTCTTTCCACCCTTACCAATTGCAGCAGGGACATCCTTATCATCAATATACACAACAGCCTTATTCTCATTCTGCATTTTCACTTCAACAGAACCGTCTGTAAATCTGCCTATCTCTCTTTGAATTTCTCTTTCAACAAGTTTTAATGAGATATCCTCTTCAGGAATGCTTATTGTCTGAATTTCAGGTACAGGTGTCTCTGCTGTAAGTGGAAACTTAATGATTATCGGTTCTCCGTCATAGCGGAATATTTCAGATTCAACCTCTCCGGTTTGATTGTTTACAACAGAGACTACAGGCCTTGCAGAGAGCTCATCATCCTCATCAGGTATGCTTTCAGGAACCTTGAAATCAAAGTTAATATCATATATCTTTGAAATATCTCCGTCTTTTACAAGAACAATTGTATCAATAATCTGCGGCAGCACACCAAATTCAGTTCTTCCCAAAAATCTCTGAAGTGCATCATGGGCATCATTTGCATGAACCACTCCAACCATACCAATACCTGCAAGGCGCATATCAGAAAATACACTGAAATCTGAGCTCTTCCTGAGTTCATCAAATATCACAAAATCAGGCCGCATAAGTAGCATCACTTCTGCTGTATTCTCCATACTGCCCTCAAGGGCAGTATACTGGGTAATATTATCAGGAACCTGAATATCACGCGGTGCCTCCATTGTTTTTACTGAGTATTGATTATCAGAAAGGAATATTGCAATACTCTGTGCAAGAGTTGTCTTTCCAGTCCCGGGTGTCCCTGTGATAATAAGGCCTCTTCTGCTTTCAAGAAGCCGCTTTTTCAGGACAGCTGATTTATTGTAATCATCAATTAATCTGTCAGCAATAGGCCTTACAGCAGTAATCTCCATTCCGTCTGAAAAAGGTCTTCTTGCTATTGATATTCTCATTGAACCTATCTGAACAATTGTAATTCCACGCTTTTCAAGCTCGATAAATCCATCAGGATCACGTTTTGCACGTTCAAGTATCTCCTGGGCTATGTGTCTTAATTCATACTCGGAGATAGGATCTTCTGAGAGAATTACATTCCTGCTTTCCTTTAATGTTCCCTGCCTTGCAACGGGTCTTGCGCGCTCCTTTAAAAAGACTGAAAGGGTGTTTTCCTCAAAATAATTATCTATTTTGAGCGGCGAAAATTCACCAATCTGTGGCTTTAAATAAAGGACATCCAGACCTTTTGCCCGGGCAACTTCTGACTGAACCACATCACTTGTTATGAATTTTGCATTATCATAATCCAGTGCAACATTTCTTATCAGTGCATCAATCTCCCCGCCACTTGCAAGTTTGACCTGATCAAGACTTGGTCTTGAACCGACATATTTTATCGTAATTACTCCCTCTTCTGCAAGCTTGGAGAGTTCCTGAAGCTCTGTAAGGCCGCTAAAACCTATTTCACGCCCCTGGTTTGCCTGTGCTTCAAGTTCTGCTATTACGGCCTCAGGAACAATTATTGTGGCCCCTCTATATTCCCCCGATTCCTGTATCATCGAGGTGATGCGTCCGTCTATGACGACGCTAGTATCAGGTATAAGTATCACTAAAAAACCTCCCTTAAAAATAATGTATTCAATACCTAATTAGCATATACCTTATTAGGATCAAAAATTTTGTCTCCGACCACTTCACCATCTATTGTTCTGTAAAAACAACTGTCATAGCCGGTGTGGCATGCACCTCCGGTCTGGCATACCTGATATACAAGGGTATCGCAGTCACAGTCTATAAGAATCCGGACAATTCTTTGGATATGGCCGCTTTCCTCTCCCTTCTTCCATATTTTTCTTCTGCTCCGGGAAAAATAATAAGCGTACCCTGTTTTTTGTGTCATCTCAACAGCCTCCCTGTCTGCCCAGGCGACCATAAGAATTTTTTTGGTTTCCCAATCCTGTGCTACAACAGTAACAAGACCATTTTTATCAAAATTAATATCCAATTCAAATCACTCCCATAACTATTTTGAGTATTTCATAAATTATATCTCCTAAAAGAAGCGCAGATATAAACCCTGCTGTTATTGGTATTATAAAAGGGACACCAAAAGAGATCCAGATCTTTCCTGAACGGGCATATAAATCCAGTTCTTTCTTGTACTCCCCGGGATATTTTTTTAGGTCCTGAGTATACATCCGGCGTCTTCCTGAGATCATTCTTTTTAGGGAAGCATTAAATGAGATAAACTTTCTTTTTATCCCATCCTCAGTCTCCTCAAAATCCTCCATTATAAAGCCAAAAGAATCTGTTATCTTTTTTCCATCAACGGGAAATCCCACAATCATATAAAAAATTGGAGCTCTGTTACCCTTCACTATATTATAAATGAAAATTCCTACAGGTGCTGCAATATTCAAAATAACTGCATTAATGAGAACAGATAAAGGGAAGAATGCTATTGCAGGATAACCCCACAACGGCTCCAGAGGATACAGAGGGACAAGCGCTGTGATAAAAATAAAGGCCCATGCATCAGCACCCCCAAAGAGATGAAGATAGGCTGAAGAAAAATAAAAAATAGCACAGAAAATTACAACCAGAAAAATATATCCTGATGCTGCTTTTGAATTACTTAACAAAAAAGTTGCATAAACCCATAATGCCAGTGGAATTCCTATAAGAAGCATAGGATACCAGGTTTTAAAGGGAACACGCCTTTCCTTCAAATCAAGTAGAGATGCATATATCAGTGTAATTATTATCGCTACTGAAGAAATAAAAAGCACTTCGATCATGAATAATAAAGATTGTATTGCACTCTTTTTATGTGTGGCGATGAATTATGAAAATTTAGCATATAATAGATATCTTCAAATGTAATGCATCCAATAAAACCATAATATCAAAATAAAACTGATAAAATAATATTGATAATTGCATTGCTGGAAAATAAAAATAAATCAAAAAAATCACAGGGAGAAACTTCATCATTTATGCAGATGGCAGAACTCTTTGAAAAAGCGATATCCGGATCGGAATTTGCCGGAGATTTTGAGTATGGTAAACTGCTCAGACATGTTTTTGAACATAAATATAATGGAATTGCTACAGGTGAAAATAACAGAAAAAGCATACTTTTAGTCTTCGTATCCGGTCAAGCCGAAGGTGCAGCCCAAATTGATGATTATGGGATGCTTTACGGGGATAAAGTCATATACAGCCTTGATAAATCCGGTTCTTATAAATTATATCTGATAGAAAAAAAAATTGCAGAAGGACTTGCAGCAAGAACAAGGATATTTGATAAAAAAAATCTAAAGCAGGATAATTTTTCAAAGAACCTGTATGACATTAAAAATTTCAGCACAAAACCTTCAAAAGTTAAAATAATAGTTTTAAAGGATGAAAAGCCAGCTTGTGGACTAAAGATAATAATGAAAAAGAATAATGTTGCTATAAGCCATGACTATACATCTTCTGATGGAAACGCAGGTTTTTTTCTACAGGGCGGTGATTATCATTGCATCATTATTGAAAAAGACAGCAAGGAACACATTTTCCAGGTTAAACTTTCTGGAAAAGAGTCTTTAATTACTATTAAAATATAATTCAAAGGAGTCTGATCAGGTTGACAAACAATAAAGGCAATAAGGGGTTTTTCAGGTTTTTTAGAAGAAAAAAGAAAGAAACTGTAAAATATACAGATAAAATTAATTCTCCTTTTAACAATGATAGAAATGAGACAGAAAGCGCTCCGGACTTTTTTCCACAGGACGAAATGAATACTTCCAGGCAGAAGGAGCTCTCAGAACTTATCAAAAAAATTCAAACACAAAAAGAAGATTCTGATAACCAGGATTCCATAAAAAAAACATTTTATCCTGAAATAGATCAGGATTACAACAAATCGGAATTGCAAAAACCAAAGTCAGAACTTGAAAAAATCATTGAAGAAATTAAAAAACAAAAATCAGGATCTGAACTATACTTAAAAGATGAGAAAGACGTGGTAACTGAAAATAATACAAAAATTAATGAATTCGAACCATTAATAAGCTCAAAAGAAATAGATGTTTTAAAAACATCAGATCAAAATTCATATGTTTCTGCTAATGATTCAAAAAAAGAGCGAAAAGAAACATCCGATATAAATAAAATTTTTGACAGAATTCAAAAAGCAGAAGAGATAATAAATATCAAAAAAGAAGAGAAAAAATCAGAAGATAAATCCTTTAAACCTTTTGAAGAAACAAACGGAGAAATAATTACTCATAAATCCGGACATGATAAAATTGATACCGAATATTTATTAAAAACTTCAGAGGCAAAATCCAAAAAATCTTTCTCAGAGCTTGAGACAATTCTTGAAAAAATTAAAAATGCAGAGAAAAATACAAAAAATGAAAAAGAACCAATATACACAGATTTAGAAAATGTTCCAAAAGAGAGTTCAAAGGAATTTTTAGAAGAAAAACCGGATTCTTTAAAAAATCTTAAAGAGCCGGTTAATGAAATCATAATAGAAGAAAGCATAGTAAATGGTTATGAGACTAATAAGAAAGACAGCAATAAAGAGTCATTTTCTCAGCAGAATATACCTGAAAAGGAAAAATCTATAGAAAATAAAAATAATCAGGGAGAAATAAATCTAAGAGATAAAAGCTCTGAGAATGATGAAGAGAATAAAATTTCAAAAAAGTATATAGCAAATAAAACCAGATGGTCGGAAAAAGATTCTAACCAAAATAAAGAAATAATACAGAAAGAAGAAGATAATGCCAAAAGAGAAACCCTTTATTCAGCAAAAAAAACCAAATGGTCCAAAAATGATTCCGAGATCGATGAGGCAAAAGCAGGTTTAATTTCAGTTAACGAAATCGAGAAGGGATATTCCGGGCTGGTTTTGCCAGAAGGCGCTACTTTTAAGATAGAGGAGTTCAGTGTCAAATCCTTTAAAAAAGAGCTTCTGCCCGAAGATCTGGATGAAACAATCTCAAAGATTGATAAAATATACTCTGAACATTTTCCTCCTTTAGATCTTGAAAAGATAACTGAACTTGATCTGTCAGAAACAAAGAAGAAAGAAAAATCCAAATTATTTGATCTTTTCAAAGCAGAAAAAAGAGACAGATTCGAATATAATCCTTCGATTCACGGACCGGTTGTAGATCTATCATTTAAAGAGCCTGAAGGTATAGAAGAGATTGAATTATACCCGGTTAATGAACCTTATGCATATATAAGAATTGTATATGATAAAAATACAAATGAATATATATACAAGATTATTGAACCTGTTTTAAACGATGCCGAAAATAAACTCCTTTCTGAAATAGAACAACGCCTTTTTGAGACCCTTGATATAAATACAAAGGATCTGACAAAAGATAAAGCAACAGAAATTCTGAAAGATTCAGTAAATGAAATTATTGCAGATTACGGGCTCAAACTCAGTCCGGCAGAAAGAGCCAAGATAATATATCACATTAACAAGGAATTTTTAGGAAACGGTCTTATTGACCCGATTATGCATGACAAATATATCGAGGATATATCATGTGACGGTCTGAACACCCCGTTATTTGTTTTTCACACAAACTATGAATCACTTCAGACAAATATTTTTTACAAGGATTATAAAATACTTGATTCCTTTGTGACCAAGCTTGCTCAAAAGGCAGGAAAATACATTTCAATTGCAGAACCGATGCTTGATGCAACTATGTCAGATGGATCACGTATACAGATGACACTTGGAACCGAAGTTACAGCACATGGTTCAACATTTACAATAAGAAAATTCAAAGACGAGCCAATATCACCAACTGATCTAATAGAATGGGGTACTTTCTCACCCCTTTCAGTTGCCTACATATGGCTTGCTGTCGAAGCCGGCAAATCCTGTATATTTGCAGGAGGAACAGCATCAGGAAAGACAACCTCTCTTAATGCAATATCCCTCTTCATCCCTCCGCTGGCAAAAATTGTAACACTTGAGGATACAAGGGAGTTAAAACTGCCTCATCAAAACTGGATTCCAAGTACCACAAGGGAATCATTTGACAAGGATGGAAAAGGCTCAATTGATATGTACGAACTTCTGAGAGCAGCACTCCGTCAGAGACCCGAGTATATACTGGTTGGTGAAGTAAGAGGCGCTGAGGCACAGACACTTTTCCAGGCAATGAGCACAGGCCATGTGACATATGCAACAATGCATGCGGACTCGGTTGCAAGTGTAGTTCACCGTATCGAAAATCCGCCATTAAATGTTCCCAGAAATATGCTAAGTTCACTTGATCTCATAAGCGTACAGGTTCAGGTCAGAATTGGAGGGCAAAGAACCAGACGAAATAAGCAGTTAATTGAGATACTTGACATTGATCCAAGAACCAGAGAGCTCATCACAAATGAAGTCTTCAAATGGAACCAGGCAACTGACGAAATACGATACTCAGGAAAATCATACATCCTTGAAGATATAATGGAATCACGCGGGTGGGATGAAGCCAGAATGGTTGAGGAACTAAAACGCCGCCAGGAGATTCTTGAATGGATGAGGATTAAAAAGCTTAGAAATTACAAAGACGTTGGAAAGGTTCTTATGTCCTACTATCGTGATCCGGAGGCTGTGATAAAGCTTGTAAGAGAGGATTTGTATGAATAGTTATGAGCGCTTCTGCTTCAATATACTCGGAGAAAGGATACAAAAAAAGAGGGATGATTATAGTACTCTGAGAAATGACATGCTCAGGGCCAGGATGAAAATTTCATTTGAAACCTATCTTTCAACTGCATTCATAAGTTCATTTCTTGTCGGAATTCTAATGGCATTGATGATTGGAATTATAACATTTCTTCTAAGAATTCCGGAGATCATTGTATACCGAGGAAATCTCCCAGATCTCTTCTCTGAATTAACAAGATACAGCATGATAATTGGAACAATATTGTTCATCATAATATCTTTTCTGTTTTTTGGAGGAATGACTTATGCTGCTTTTCTCATTTATCCGGGTATTCTTGCAGGTGAGAGAAAAAGAAATATTGATGCCACACTTCCCTATGCAATTAATTACATAACGGCAATGTCCACCGCAGGAATAACTCCGGCTGAGGTTTTCAGGCTTCTTGGAGAAAGTGAGATCTATGGAGAGAGTGCTGTTGAAGCCAGATATATTACAAGAGAAGTAGATATATTTGGAAAAGATCTGCTGGATGCCCTGAGAACTGCCGGACAATATACTCCAAGCAACAGAATGAGAGATTTTTTGCAGGGTGCTGTTGCAAGTATTTCAAGCGGAAGCAATCTCACTGAATACTTTCGGAACAAATCCGAGCAATACACACGGGAAAACAGACTTGAACAGAAAACATTCCTTGAAACTCTGGGGCTTATTTCTGAATCATATGTAACTGCACTTGTTGCCGGAACTCTGTTTCTTATAATCCTTCAATCAATCATGTCGTCCATAAGTGGTTCTTCAAGTCCTATATTTTTGTATGCTGTTATATACGGAATAATTCCCCTGGGCAGTATCATGTTCGTAATATTGATTGATGCAATGACTCCGGAGGTCTGAAATAATGAGTATTTTCAGAAAAAAACCGGAAAAAGAAATTGAAAAAATATCCAAAGAAGATCAGGAACAGAAAGAAATTATTGAGAAAATTGAAGAGCGAAATAAATATAATGAGGGATTCAATAGAATTTTTAAGCACCCTATAAAAGTTTTAACCGAAAAACCTGAGAATATACTTCTGGTTACCCTGCCTCTGGCTTTTATTCTTTTCATTTTAGGTTTTATCAGCACAATATCTCAATATGGAATATATTCCCTTCTGACTTCAACATTTATTGATGATCTTGTGGTTTTCTCTATCATAATTGCCCTTCTGCCATATGCAATACTTGACACAAAAGAGGCAATGCGAAGAAGAAATATTGAGGTTGCATTGCCAAACTTTTTCAGGGACGTCGCCGGGATGAATGAAAGCGGTATGACACTCACAAATGCAATAAGCACAGTATCAAATGGAGATTACGGAAGTCTGACGCCTTATATCAAAAAAATGAACAACGAAATCTCATGGAATATCCCTTTTATTGAAGCTATATCCCGTTTTGGGGAAAGACTGGGAACTCCTCTGGCAAGAAGAAGTGTTGATCTTATAGCAAAGGCAAGTCTTGCCGGAGGAAATGTAAGCGAGGTATTAAAAGCCGCAGCAAATGACTCATATGAATTCATAAATCTCGCCGATGAACGCAGAAACAATATGATGATCTATGTGGTGATTGTTATAGTGTCATTTCTGGTATTCATGTTTGTAATAGCAATTATGGCCGGAACATTCCTGAGCACAATGGCGGATGCAGGTGCTGCTGTTGCTTCTTCAGGCAGCGAGGCAGCGGCAAGCGGAACATTCGGAGCTGCAATCGACATGGATTTATACACACGTATATTCACACACGCTGCAATGATCCAGGGATTCTTTTCAGGCCTTGTGGCCGGGCAAATGGGCGAAGGCCGGGCAGTCGGAGGCCTTAAATATTCAATAATGATGCTTGCTATTGCATGGATTGCATTCAGGTTCTTAATATAAAAAATGCATAAACATTTTTAGAAAGAATTTTTAAAAAAAATTGAATATCAATAGATATTCACCCGGAAAGAGAGATGTAAATATCAGCTTATGTTGTCAAGCTTGTAGCCCTTATCCATAAGAAGATTTTTAACCCTCTCACGGTGATTGCCCTGCAATTCAATGGAATTTCCTTTTATAGTTCCACCACATGCCAGTTTGCTTTTAAGGAATTTCTGAAGTTCATCAAGATCAATATCATATGGATCAAGACCATCTATTACAGTAACTTCCTTGCCATAACGCCTTTTATTGATCTTAACACTAATCTGCTGTTGCTCTTTTGCTACTTCTTCGCAAATACACAATTCTTTTGGCAGTCCGCACTTTGGACAAATACCACCTGTCATTACCATGTACCTTTAAAGTCTGGTTATATATTTGTTAGCATGCGAGATGCCGGAATATAGCTAAGCAACAAATACACTGGATATAAAATCATTATCAAAACAATTCTAATTAGAGATATTATGTATTAACGCGCAATATGAACACATAATTCCAAACAATAAAAAATCATTGCCGCATTTGCCAATCCAACCATTGTTTCCTCTTTTGTATTGCAAAAATCAATTCAAAAACGCATTATTTCAGCAATAATGTCACGAAGAAACACAGGTTTTACTCCCGATATATGAAACCACACAGACACACCATATTCAATTTATTTAGATCTAATACAGATTAATATTATAAACATGTCACTGATGATACTGGGAACAGCCTCACACGTAGGAAAAAGTACAATTGTTGCAGCAATATGCCGTTGTGCCTCAAAACGTAAAATTAGTATCGCACCTTTTAAGTCGCAAAATATGAGTCTGAACTCATTTGTTACAAAAGACGGTGCTGAGATAGGTATTGCACAGGCAGTGCAGGCTTTTGCCTGCATGACAGACCCGGTGGCTGAGATGAATCCTGTCCTTTTAAAACCAAAAGGGGACAGAACTTCACAGATAGTTCTCCTTGGAAAACCCTACAGGGATTTAAACATCAGTGATTATTATAAAGAAACAGATTATCTGCTAGGAATAGCCGGTGAGTCCTATGAATCACTTAAAAAGAAGTATCACAACATTGTAATCGAAGGGGCGGGCGGTGCTGCGGAGCTAAATCTTTATGAAAGGGATATTGCAAATATTCTGCTTGCAAAAAAACTCCAGCTCCCTATAATTATTGTTGGGGATATCGAAAGAGGGGGCATTTTTGCACAGATAATCGGAACATATGAGCTTCTTCCTCCTGATGTTAAGAAAAATGTGTGTGGATTTCTTATTAATAAATTCAGGGGAGATCCTAATCTCTTCACCGACGGAGTCAGGATAATTGAAGAAAAAACAGGCATTCCGGTTCTTGGAGTGCTTCCATATACTAATATTCAGCTTCCAAGTGAAGACTCACTTTCAATAAAAGACAAAAAATCTTCAAATATGCCAGTGAAGATTGCAATCATAAGACTTTCAAGGATCTCAAATTTTAGTGATTTTGAAATTCTTGAGAAATACGCATCGGTTGAGTATATTGATCCCGGTACAGACACAGATAACTTTGACTGTATAATAATTCCGGGGACAAAAAACACAGTAGAAGATCTCCTGGAACTCAAAGAAGCCGGTTTTGAAGAAAAAATACAGGCTGCGCGTCGGAATAAAATACCAATAATTGGAATCTGCGGTGGATATCAGATGCTTGGAAGAGAGATAAAAGACGAAGGATACGAATCAGATAAAAGTTGCAATTTTGATGGTTTTGGTCTTTTGGACATAAAAACAACCTTTGACGCATACAATAAAACAACCGTTCAGGTTAACAGAACTGCAAATAAAGTAGGACCTATTCTTTCACTGGTAGGAGAAGTAGTAGGCTATGAGATACATATGGGAAAAACGAGTCGTAATAATGTATCAGAGGCTTTTTTTGGCGATGGAGCAGTATCTAATGACGGACTTGTGATAGGGACATATATGCACGGTCTGTTTAAAAATAAAAATATGGCAGACGCTCTTCTAAAGTATTTGTACTCAAGAAAAAATATTCCCTTTAAAGGAATAATTGAAGAAGATTCAGATTACGAGGCCGCTTACAATTCATTATCGGAACATTTTGAAAATAATGTGGATATTGAAAAAATAATGGGTTTTTTCACTAATATATAATTTTTAACTGATAATATTCATAATACTCCTGTAACCTTCCTCATTTCTGTCATCACATAATACTGCTGCAACATCAGGAAGAGATACCTCGTCTGTTGATCTGCACTTTGTACAAAATGCTCTTGCAGGTGATTTTATCCAACGGCCATTTTCTAAAAACGAGACTGAATGAACACAGAAACGACATTTTTCAATACTTTCCTTCTTCCAGGAAAGGCACTGTACAGTTCCTTTTTCAACATTAAGAGTCCGGAGATTTTGATCATTCATAATCCACCACGAAATATCCCTTTTTTTCAAGTGCTGAAATCATACTTTTCCTCCATAAAGACATATTTTCAGTAGAAATGTTAGAGATTTCATCATTCCACATTTTGTTAAGTATTTCATCATTTGATATGAGAGTTGTTTTGCCTTTTACTTCCCCCACATAAATATTATCGGAATTATATATCTTGAATAAATAACACTTAAAATTCCTGCAGAAAGAAGGCAGGGAATCATGTATTACACAAATATATTTTCCTGATTCATCCGCATCAAGAAGGAAGGGGCACCACTCTTTAGGGGTTTTACGATCATAAGGAGAAAAAGTATCTCTGTATTCCCTCATTATTGAAGGATAAAATGTCTCATTTGAAAGTCCGTGATGCGCAGCATATCTCCCCTGACCAATCTGTCCGGAAATTTTCACATACTTACCCATTCCCATGCAGCATCTACCACAAAGTGTACAGATAAATTCGGCCATAATTAAAATCATTACTTAGATAATAAATGATTCTTCTTTTAACACCAATCGACTGCCTTATTAGAGAATACTACTAAGATTCATTATATATGAAGGTCTGTATTATGTGCGGCGGGGAAGGAACAAGACTCCGTCCACTTACATTTGAGCGCCCAAAGCCCTGCATTCCAATAGTTAACCTCCCATCAATACAACATCTGGTTTCTCACCTTTCAAACCTTGGATTTAATGATATTATAATTACCATTGGATACAAGGGAGATGCGATTCAAAATGCCCTTGGAGACGGATCTCTTCTTGGAGTTAACATTACCTATGTCCATGAGGATAAAAAACTCGGAACTGCAGGAAGTGTTAAAAACGCAGAAAAATATCTGGAAGGTTCACCATTCCTTGTTGTCGGCGGTGATCATGTAACCGATATCGATCTTCTGTCCTTTTACAGAGATCATATTAAAGGCGAAAGCCTTGTATCAATAGGCCTTATAAGCATCGATGAACCCTGCGACTATGGTATTGCCGAAATAGACATCAATTACCATATAAAAAGATTCAGGGAGAAACCTTCTCCTGGAGAAATTTTCTCAAATCTGGCAAGCACAGGAATATATGTTTGTAACCCGGAAATTTTTGACTTTATTCCAAAAGGAGAAAAATTTGACTTTGCAAAAGACCTTTTCCCTCTTCTAATGCAAAAAGAGATTACTATTAAAGGGTGGCTTGCACGGGGCAACTGGACAGATGTCGGCAGCCCCCAATGTCTCAGGGAAGCAGAGCACTGGAAACTCCAGGATATGCAGTATACAAATATCAAAGGTAATGTAACTGTTAAAGGAGCCCATGTTTTAGGACCTGTACAACTTGGTGACTCTGTCACCATTGGTGAAAACTCAAAAATAATCGGTCCCGTATCTATAGGTTCAGGAACGAAATTAGGAGATAATGTCCTCATAGGACCTTATACAAGCATTGGAGAGAATTGTACCATAAACCATGATTCCAAGATATTCTCATCATCAATATATAACAAAGTTCAGATTGGAGCTCTTTCAACAATAAGTGGAAGTATCATAGACAATGAAGCAAAAATCGGGATTTCATGCAGTATTGAGAATGATACTGTCATTGGGCCAAGAACATTACTAAAAGACAGGACAGTGGTTCATTCAGGAACAAGAATCTGGCCCGAGGTTATAACAGAAGAGGGACAGATTGTCAAAGAGCATATCCTGAATGATGATTTTGATTCATCATATTCAGGCTCATAAAAATTTAATTATGTCTTACAAGACGATGAGTTATTGCCACAAGAGGATGTCTTGCGTAATCCAGAACCCGAATATCATCCAGAGTTCTTAAATTCATTTCTTTTGCTGTTTTTTCAAGACCGAGTTCAACATCTTCCTCAATATCAATAACATATGCATCCAGTTCCTCTATCCCAAGACGCTTTGCTGCAACCGCCCTGTGGTGGCCGTCAACAAGTATAAGTTTTCCAGGCCTTCTAACAACAATAATTGGCTCTGCAAGTCCCTTTTTTATCTCATATATTCTTCCTTCCAGTTCATCCTCATATATTTTAGACTGAGTAGGCAGAAGATTTTTTACCGGAACAACCTCCCGATCAAGTTTTGGATCAACGTCATGAAGCATTTTGAGTGTTTCAATAAATTTAAAGACTTTTTCAGGAGAAACATGTTCAATTTGTGATCTTATAACATCGGCATTGGAAATGATTCCCATAATATTTCCTTCATCATCCACAACAGGTAATTTTTGAATGCCCGAACGGAAGATTACACGGGCAGCATCATTTATACTCATATCTGCATCTGCCACAATAAGATGTCTGGACATAGCCCTTTCAATAGGTGTTGAAGGATAAACAAAAAGAAGATCCCGGGCTGCAATATATCCTACCACCTTTTTGCCGTCAACAACAGGAAATCCATCATGTTTTGTAAGACGTATTGCTTCAATAACATTTTTGGCAGTTCCTTTTACGTCAATTGTGACAACATCAGAGGTCATATAATTTTTGACCTTTTTTTTATCCATTATTTAGAATAATTGCTGTATAACAATATGAAGGACTCGGTAAATAAAAAAAATTAAAAAAAAAGCTTTTTTTTCATTCAATTGAAATTTCACTTATTGCAAGAGGTTCTGCTTTTTTCAGATGAATCTCAAGGACTCCGTTTTTAAAAGTTGCATTTGAATCCGCTTCCGATACATCTGCCGGCAAAGCTACCAATCTTTTCATGCTCCCATAAGACCTTTCACGCATGTAGTAACCGGATTCCTTATCTTCTTCCTCAACTTCTTTTCCCCTCTGACATGAAAGTTCAACTGTCTTTGGATCAATAAGTTTTACCTTTATGTCATCTTTTTCTGCACCGGGTAAATCAGCAACAACTAATACCTCATCATCATGATCAAGGACATCAACACGACATTCCCCGGTTATAGCAGGAAGTATACGCTGAGAGAATGCATTGTTATATCCACCAAATGTCTGTGCAAGTCTTCCTTCCATCTCAGCCATCATATCATCAATCTCATTCCAGAAAGAATGAACCGGATAAATACGCCTTCTAACCATAACAATCCCTCCTTTATATGTATCAACTTTATCATGGCATCAAACAGATACCTGACTGTAAGTAGACATTAATCATATTTATATTTTAATAGCAAGAGCTTTTTTTAAAGCAGCCAAAAAACAGAACATGCATTTATTTATCTCATATAAATCAGACATATATAAGGATGAAAAAACAGGGGACTAAAAAAGACAAAGACATGCAAAAAACGCTGTCAAGAATATTTATAGTATTCATTTTATTATCATGTGTAGTCGGCTTTTCACTTACCTTCTCATTTTTCTCAATCTTTAAAAAAGCTGAAGCAGGAGATTATGTAATTGTTGATTATACCTTAAGCTTTGAAAATGGAGCACCAATTATCTCCTCCTCACAGTCTATAGTTGAGAATGGATACAAAAACGGCTTTCCGGTTGCAATGACAAATCAGCTTATTCTCCAGGCAGGAGCTCTTCAGAATGAAAAAATATTGCCCGTAGATGCTTATGTCTACCCCGAGGGTATGACCCAATATGCACTTATAGACCTGGAACTTGACGCAATCAGCTCAGATGTTATCGGAATGCATGAAGGAGATGTCAAAAAGATTGATCTTGAATTTGCAGACGGACTTACACAGAATATGACTGCCGAGGAGTACAATTCAGTCGGTGGAAATTTTACTGAAGCACAAATCGGACTTCTTGTTCCACTTGCATTCAATTATTATCCAGATACTGAAGATAATTCCACAGAAACTTCTGTCAGTCTTCAAAGACCTTCAGTTATTGTAGAAAAAACAGAAGACAATATTGTTCTCAGATATGGATATGCATTAGCAGAAATTCAGATCAGTCAGATTGGATAAAATACTACTATTTTTAATTATTATTCCGTCATTATGAAAGAAATTAGTCATATTATGACAAAATTTAGCATATTAAAAAAATATTCCTGGTAAAATATTGCAGGACTTTTTTGAATTAATTTATTTATTTTTCCAAAAATCAGGGCTTTTATTATATTAACGGGATTTTATACCATAAACACGCTTTATTTTTCGTGCATAGGCTTTCCATCCCTCTTTTCTCATCATAGAACTGTTTCTTAGTTTTATATGAGTTACCCTGAAACTATAATTTCCACAGTGGTAAACATCACCAATGACAATGTCATCTTCGCCTTCATATTCAAGGTAGAGCGGTATTGTCTTCCTGTCATCATGATATGATACTTTTAAAATAACCTTGTCAATCATGCGTGTCCAGAGAGTGTCAATATCTGCCGCAGATGCTTTGCCAAGTCTCTTGTCACCTGACTCAATGGACGTTACTTCAACACCGACTGCATCACCGTCAGTTTCTGCAACCAGCAGGTCACCAACCCTTACGATCTCATCTTCATCAAGTTCTATAATACCTCTTTTTGACTCCCCTTCAATACTTATTATTGTTTTTACTTCAATTTCTGCGGGTTCCTTAATCTTTTCTACATGATGAACTCTGTGGCATTTTTTACATTCAACAAGAAGATCAGATGTTTCCTTTAATATGGTATGTTCCCTTAAGCCGTTACATGACGGACAAAAAAACTCAGCATACATTGCATTAATAATTAGGTAATATAATGAGATATAATCTCCCAAGGTACAAAAAAAGACCAGAGATATATATGAATTCAGAATCTTATGCGATATTGACTGCAACAGAGACAATAAAATGCAGGGGGCATGAAAATATCAGATCAGAACACAGATCAACATTTGAGATTACAAAAGAGACTCATCTGACAGAAAAAGGAACATGCATCATAGCAGTCGGCGCAGACAAAGGTGCAGCGGATTTGAATGATGAATTTAAAAAAATACTCTCTGATGACAGATCCATTCTTAAAACAACATTGAAAATAAAGAATCTGGAATTTACAATTTTATCCTGCGGGCATTCAAAAATGACACTCAGCCATCCAACTGACCTTGTCTGGAGAAAAAGCAGTTTTGTGTGCCCAAGAACTGTTGGAATATATTCTGATTATTCAGCTGCCTTAATACCCAGAAAAATTGTAAATATTCTAAAAACAGGTGAAATAATGACTGTTTTTATGGAGGTCATCCTTAATTCTGAAGCTCAGTCACCTTCAGTTCTGCATCTTCAAGAATTTTTTCACAATTTCGGAGAATATTGATGCCACGTTCATAAAGTGCAAGACTCTCATCAAGACCCGCATCATTATTTTCAATTCTGGAAATAATTAACTTCAACTCATCTATCTGTTCTTCATAACTTTTGGTCATAATAAACCTCCTTAATATCTGCTTCTGCAGAACCATCATTCATGCATAAGGTCACCGACTGCCCCTGCCTTAATTCTGACATGGATTTTATAATCTTATCACCAGACTTTATCATGCAAAATCCTTTCTTTAGAGGCATTATCGGATTTAAAATGTCAAGTCCGGATTTAAAAGCAATCAATGATATCTTCTCCCTTTCCAGTCTCTGATAAAGGCCGCGACACAGACGGCCTGATAAATCATCCATTCTTTCATACTGCCCGTTAATTATTTTTTGAAGCCTTGCAGGATTCAGCCTGAGTCGTAAATCCTCCAGACAATTTCTTTCATTTCCAATTCTGTTTGAAAACGTGCCATTTAAAGATTTTCGAAGATAATCCATTTCCCTGCGTAGATCACGGATATCAGGCACCACAATTTCTGCTGCCGCAGAAGGAGTTGGCGCACGCACATCTGCAGCAAAGTCACACAAAGTGAAATCAACTTCATGGCCTACTGCACTTACAACAGGAGTTACACATTCGAAAACCGCCATTACAACATCAGGATGGTTAAATGCAAAAAGATCCTCAAAACTACCACCGCCCCTTCCCACAATAATAACATCCACTGTTCCATCAATTCTGCGTATGGCATCCGCAATTTCTAAATGTGCCCGATCACCCTGTACTGCTGCAGCGCAGAGAACTATTTCAACAGGATATCGTCTCAAAATAATATTTTCAATATCTCTTCTTACCGCACCTCCGGATGCAGTTACAACCCCTATTCTCTGGGGAAATCTTGGAAGCGGTTTTTTTAGATTTTCATCAAAAACACCTTTTTCAGAGAGTTCGGCCTTCCATCTTTGAACAAGAATATGTTTTTCACCCTCTCCGCATGGAACAATATCTCTTGCAATGAACTGGTATTTTCCATGTGGTTCATATACCTCAACCGAACCATAAAGCCTCACTCTTGCTCCATTTACTGGCAAATAATCCAGTTCTTTTGCAGAGCTGCGCCACATGGCGCAGTTTATAACATAAGTCATGGCATCCCTTATCTCGGCAAGTGAAAAGTAAAAATGGCCTGATGCATGTCGATGAAAATTTGTTATTTCACCCTCAACCCATATGCTTTTTAATGACCCGTCATCAAGAAGCCTGCTGATTGTGAATGAAAGTTCAGAAACTGTTTTATAGAATCTTTTTTCTTCATCAGTCTGTGTTCCAAACCAGTCCATATAATTTATCCTTTAATTCTTCTGAATGATATGCATTTTGTGAATATTTAAATATTAATCCCTTATAAAAAAAATAAGATCTTATACAAAAAAGAATATCGGAAAACAGAACATATAACTGAATTAATGGTAAGAAAATTCTGCCCCTGTTGTGGTGCGGATATAAGTGATTCATCCGGAAATGAAACTGAATCTATAAATCTGACATCAGAATTTCCAAAACAACTCAAAGTACCATTAATATCACTGATTCTTTCGAGTCTGTTTCCCGGGCTGGGTCAGATCTACAACGGAGATTCATTAATCAAAGGTCTGGGGTTTTTTTTTGGTTCTATATTAGGCTCATTTCTCTTCCTAATACCAGGACTAATAATCTGGGTATATGGCATGTATGATGCCTACTCAGTTGCGGATACAATAAACCGGAGAGAAATAGAATACAGAGAAACAAAAAACAGAGATATAGTTCTCATGATATTAATCCCCCTCATAGTAATGCTTATTTTTGTTTTCATCTCATTATTTATAGCCATACAGATATTAGGCAGTCTGGGGGGTTTATTTCCTGATGCCAGCTCCCTTATGAATCCTGATATTTACAATACAGATTACTACAAAAATATTTAATTATAAAATAGTTTTTTTAGGATGAATGTAAATTTTTTAGAGAGAAATGCCCCAATATTCAGTTTCAAGCATGTATTTTCATGAATACAAAATAAGTGATATTTTTGACTTTGCGTCTGATGCCGGATGTTCATCAATGGAATTCTGGATTGAAACGCCCGACTTCTGGCTTAACGGACTTCCTGCAGATAATTTAAAGGAAATAATCGCTCAACACAAAAAAATAAGGCAGATTACTGTCCATTCTCCGGTACTTGATATCAATCCATGTTCAGTGAATCCTGATATTGCCGAAGTATCAATACAATCAGCTGAAAGATCTATTAAGATTGCCGAAGAGATCAATGCACCTATAATTACAATTCATCCAGGAAGAAGGACAGCAAAAAGACCTCCCGGTGAAAGAGACAAAAAAAGACTTTGCTATTACCTCCAAAGAGTAAAAAATGCACAGGATAAAAAGAAAATAAAGGTTGCAATTGAAAACATGCAGCCAAAAGTAAATGCTCTTTTATACAGCACTGAAACACTGAAAGAAATTCTTGAAAATGAGACATGGCTTTATTTTACATTTGACATTGCACATGCAATACAAAATTCAAAAAAAGAAGCAATTAAATTTGTAGATCTTTTCTTTGAGAAGATTGAAAATATTCATGTCAGCGGAACTGAAGGCAAAAAAACACATACACTTCCAAAAAATTGTGGCGATGCAAATGAAGTGTTAAATTATCTCTCTGATTGCGGCTATAACAAACATCTCACACTTGAAATTGAAGATCTAAACTTTAAAAGTCATCTTGATTCAAAAGAAAAAATCACAATTCTGAATGAACAGATTGAATTTATGAAAAATATCTTTGAACCTTAAGAAACCAAACAAAAATATTCCAAGGTCTTTGAAAAAACGACGAAACAATTTATATTAGTTTACAATCATATAAATAAATGATATCGCATTCATGAATAAAAACAATAATGCAGCCGCATATGCGGCGTGGAAACAATGATTGAGAATAGCCTGGGTTTTTTTCTTTTTTTTCTGTGCCTGATCCTTTCAGGCTTTTTTTCAGGATCGGAAATTGCAATGGTTTCAATCAACCATGCAAAAGTAAGGGCTCTGGTTGAACAAAAAAAGAGAGGAGCAAAAGCACTCTCAATATTAAAAGAGAATACCGATCACCTTCTCATTGTCATACTTATTGGAAACAATGTTGTAAATATTGCAGCAGCATCAATTGCAACAGCAATAGCCATTGATATTTACGGCGATGTTGGAATAGGCATTGCAACAGGAGTCGTTACAGTACTAATGCTCATATTTGGAGAAATAGGTCCTAAAACATACTCAGCAAGATATCCTGAAAAGATTGCTCTTTTCTCATCAAGATTCATACTTGCCTTTTCGTACATCCTGACACCAATTCTCTGGATATATGACAGCATTAGAAAATTATTTAATATTGAAACCAATTTCACACGTCCCACAGTAACAGAAGAAGAGATAAAACAATGGATTGATGTAGGAGAGGAAAGCGGAACTATTGAAGAGGAAGAGCATGAGATGCTCTACCGTGTTTTCAGATTCACAGACACCATTGCACGTGAAGCAATGACTCCACGCGGCGATGTAAAGATGATAAGTGATCAGAGTTCCCTGGAAGAAGCAATAGACATCTTCAATGAAACTGGTTTTACAAGGATTCCGGTTTATCACGAACAGGTAGACAACATTACAGGAGTATTAAATGTAAAAGATGTATTCGCTGCAATTTACAACAAAAAACAGGGCATAGGAATACCAAATCTTGTATATGAACCCGTATTTGTTCCTGAAAGCAAAAATATCGATGAGCTTTTAAACGAACTGCAAAGGAAAAAAACCCACCTTGTTATGGTTGTAGATGAATATGGGACATTTGCCGGCGTCATCACTATGGAAGATATACTCGAAGAACTTGTAGGAGAAATTCTTGACGAATTCGATGAGGAAGAACCACAGATACAAAAGATAGATGAAGGAGTATATATAATAGATGCAGGCGCATGGGTTTCAAGAATAAACGAAGAAATTCCGGTAGATCTGCCACTTGACGAATCATATGAATCAATTGGGGGTCTTTTGATTGACAGGCTTGGACACATCCCAAAACGTGGTGAAATCATCAGTCTTGAGAACGGAATTATGATGCAGGTAATGAAGATGAGAGGAAGAAAAATAGTTGAAATAAGAATTACTATACCAGGTCATAATGAATGATATACAATAATTATTCATCTTTAAAATGTCAAAACTTCTTACCATGAAACGCATCGCAGTGCTTGCCTCAGGCAGGGGTTCAAATTTTCAGGCGATTATTGACAATGTCAATAATGGATTTATTAATGCAGAGATAGTCTGCCTGATAACAGACAAGCCAGGTGCATACTCAATAAAAAGAGCGGAAAGTGCAGGTATTCCTGTAAAAGTTATTGATTACAGCTCATTTGAAAACAGAGACGAATACAACAAGAATCTTCACGAAACAATGCTGAAAATAAATCCGGACCTTTTTGTGCTTGCCGGATATATGCGCCTTCTGGATAAAAGAACAGCAAAAGAATTTCGTGGAAAAATGATAAACATACATCCGGCGCTTTTACCTGCATTCTCCGGACTTCATGCCCAAAGACAGGCTGTCAGCTATGGAGTTAAAGTAGCAGGATGCACAGTCCACTTTGTGGACGAGGGAATGGATACGGGACCCATTATTCTTCAACAGACTGTACCGGTTTTTGATGATGATGATGAGGACAAATTAACTGAAAGAATAATAAAAAAGGAGCATGTCGCCCTCCCACTGGCTGTTAAACTATTTTGTGAAGACAATTTGAAAATAGAGGGTAGAAAAGTAAGATTGCTAAATAATTGAAATGTGGAATATATCTCCCATTCATATTATACAATCCGGCAACCAATAAATACAGACACCGGATTTAAGCCAGATTTCTGAAGGAGAGTCAATAATTCCTATGGCAAAAAGAAATGACAAGTCAAAACAGAAGGCATTAGCAAAAGAAAGAATAATATGCCTTTTTGAAACAGCCGATGAATTTTTAAAAACTCATCCATCCTTCAGTATAAACTGCATAAAACATGCAAAAAAAATCTCAATGAGATACCGGATCAGAATTCCAAAGCCTTACAACAGAAAATACTGCCGCAAATGCTCCAGTTATCTTATACCGGGATACAATATGAAAATCAGAGTTCACAGAGGAAAAGTTATTGCTACATGCAAAGCCTGTGGAAATATCCGCAGATATCCAATATCGGAGAGAAAAACAAAATGACCAATAAAGAATTAAAAAGAGATTTAAATCAGCTGAAAGCCACCCTGTGGATAGGAAAAAAAGGCTGTACTGAAAGTACAATCGAAGAGATCCGCAGGCAGATAAAAGATAATAAAATTATCAAAGTTAAATGGCTTAAAAACACAGATATTATCCCGGAAGAGATTGCACAAAAAAGCAGAACCGTTATTCTTCAGGTACGCGGAAGGACAATGATTCTTTCAGAAGAAAAAAATTAGCACATGGATGTTTTTTAATCTGCACATACGTTTTTTTTAGAATTTTCTTTTTTTATTTTCGGTTCAATCTCAAAAGGTATAAAAACATATCTTTCCAATATATAGAGACTGCTAATTTACCATGAACTTCACATAGTGGATTTCATGTA
>JAFGWE010000020.1 GCA_016937345.1 Methanomicrobiaceae archaeon | reverse complement strand
ACGTCAGATGCTGTACTGAGATACGCGAGTTCTCGGGAACCATCTAACGCTGCAATTGTTCTAATGAGAAGTGTCTTTTCTAGTGAAATTTAAATTGTTACTGTTAAGTTTGTTTTTTTGATTGTATTCATTTATTATGAATTTCAAATAATTATATCAGATATCTGGACTGTTTCAAATGAAATTCAATGCTGAAAAAATATACAGGCATAGTTTTGCAAGTGACAATAACTCCGGTGTTCATCCTTATATTATGCAGGCGTTATTTGGCGCGAATTCCGGTCATGTAATTGCTTACGGTGATGATCCTTTTACTCTGGAGGCAAAAAATATTTTTGCAGGGCATTTCGGAGATGATGTAAGGGTATATTTTGTTATGAGCGGTACTGGTGCAAATACCTCTGCTCTTTATTCAATAACAAGGCCTTATAATTCAATAATCTGTGCAGAAACAGCTCATATAAATGTCGATGAATGCAATGCCCCGGGTAAGTTTAGCGGATGTCGGATAACAGACATCCCGACAGAAGATGGGAAATTAAATGTTGAGATGATTAAAGCCTGTATTAAGGGAAGAGGAGATGTGCACAACTCACAGCCCGGAGTTATTAGTATTACACAACCCACAGAGCTGGGAACATTATATTCAGCAGATGAAATCCGCCAGATCTGTGATTTTGCTCATGATAATAAGATGCTTGTTCATATGGACGGAGCAAGAATCTCAAATGCGGCATTTGCCCTTGATATGCCTTTTAAGGAATTTACCCGGGATGCCGGCATTGATGTACTTTCATTCGGCGGGACTAAAAACGGGATGATGTTTGGCGAGGCTGTAGTCTTTTTCAGGGATGATATTGCAACAGATTTTGAGTATTTTCAAAAGCAGTCTACGCAGCTGATATCAAAGATGCGGTATATTTCCGTGCAGTTTTCAGCTTTTCTAAAAAATGATCTCTGGAAGATAAACGCCGGAAATGCTAATAAGATGGCAGAACTTCTTGCAGATAAAGTATCAAAAATAGAAGGAATTTCAATTGCATACCCCCGTCATACAAATGCTGTTTTTGTATACCTTCCAAAGGAAATAATTTCAAAAGTTATTGACGATTTTCCGTTTTATATAGCAGATGATGAAAATGGGATTGTCAGGTGGATGTGTTCTTTTGACACAACTGAAGAGGATATAAGAGATCTGCTGTCCTGCATCAGAAGTCAGATGAATAAATAAAAAAGATACTAAAAAAGTATATCTATGATACAGTTTCTTTCTTTTTCATAAATGTACGGAATATACAGTTATCCTTTTCATCTGGAAAAAGAAGGGATAACTATTGACATATCAGAAAAAAACGGAATTTTTTTTTACACACGGGAATGCTGTGGAAAAAAATTTGAGTCTTTTTTATCTGACCCTGACGGTAAAATCCATATAAATCCTGTAGAACCTGTAAATCTTCCCAAATCAATAACAAAACTTCTGGAGATAGAATTTGACAGGATTTTGATTCCGCCTGAATCCAGTTATATGTATTGTATTACATTTCCAGTTGAAATATGTGTATTTCTGGAATCAGGAAATGATATGGAAGTTTTAGATCTCTTTTCGAAGACACCTGAGAAATATTCTTTATATGGAAGTCCGACAAGTGGTGAGATTGTAAGATATCATAAAAGTCATCTGTACAGGGATATTCCAAAGACTGACTTTTTAAAAGAAGGTGTAATGTCACTGACTATAAAAAATCCTGAAAGTGATATAGCATCAGTTTCATCTGCTGTCTTTGACAGTTACGGGATGAAATTATACTACAATGAAGAGCAGATATCAATGGTCGCCCAGATGAAAATTCTTCCGAAAAAGACGGCAGAGACGGAATTTATAAATGTTCCTCTTATTGTCGGAATGGAGAAGTCAACTGAACTTTACTTTGCACGAAAAATATCTGTTATTAAGAGATACTATCTGATGGAGTGGGGATTTGATTGAGTGATATTTTTTCATCCGTACTATTTGAGCCCCTGACGGAAAGCGGGGTAACAGCAGCTGACATAATAATTTTTACACTAATTCTACTCATTTCTGTAGTTGTTGCAAAGATAATCTCTATGACTATCAAGGGGCATCTTTCAGAAAAGATCCCAATGAATGACCGTGAGGTTATTGGAAAAATTATATCCATATTTATATTTATATTTGGATTTTTGGTTGCTCTCCCGTATCTGAAAGTTAACCTTTCCGGAATATTTGTAGCAGGTGGTCTTTTTGCAATTGTGGTCGGTATTGCAGGCCAGACTTTTTTTGCTAATGCAATATCCGGAGTAATACTGTTTCTGGAAAGACCTATTAAAATTGGCGATAATATAGGCGTTGGGGATACTATGGGCACAGTTGAGGATATACAGATTCTCTCAACTGTTATTAAGACATATGATGGTATTTTTACGAGAATTCCTAATCAGACGATGTTTACATCAGATATAAGAAATTATGTCGCGCATGTTGCACGCAGATTTGAGTATACTGTTGGAATCCGGTATGAAGATGATGCCGAACTTGCAAAAAAGATTATCTGGGATGTTATATCCGAGCATCCTTTTGCATTAAAAAAGCCTGAACCCTCTATATATGTGGACCAGCTTGGAGATAACGGTGTAAACATCTGCGTAAGAATATGGTCACCTTCATCTGTGTGGTGGGATGTAAGAACAGAATTATTGTGGAAGATAAAGGTTGCACTTGAGGCAGAAGGCATCCAGATTCCGTTCCCGCAGAGGACTGTGTGGTTTCCGGATGCTGTTAGAAATGAGGTTTCAGTTAAAAGCGCTTATGGATCTGAATAATATATCCCCTTATGAAAATTTATTTTCATCAAAATCTTTCTAATTTTTTAAAATTATCCTGATGAGATTCCTGTCAGATGGTTTTCTTTTTGGCTTTAAGTGATCTGACCAAAGTATATATAAAAATAATTCTAAGCCATTATTCGGGCTAATACTACAGATCCATATTTTTTGGGAATATCATCATAAGACAAAACGGAGAGGATACTATCGTATACACAAAGAATATTTTGAAGAGAATAAGGGATTACCCTTATTTGTCCGGTATTCTTCCGATAAAAAAATCTCAGCTTCCTCTTGAGATTATAGCCGGAATTACTTTTGCGGCACTTGCAATACCTGAAGTCATGGGTTATACCCGAATTGCCGGAATGCCTGTTGTGACCGGACTTTATACGATTCTTCTTCCCATGCTTGTATTTGCCTTTCTGGGTTCTTCCCGGCATCTTGTAGTCGGTGCAGATTCTGCAACCGCGGCAATTCTGGCAAGTGGTCTTTTGATATATGCTATTCCAAAATCTCCTGAATATGTTGCTTATGCCGGTATGATTGCTATTCTCTCAGCAGGAATGCTTCTTTTGGCAGGTATATTCAGGCTTGGTTTTATCGCGGATTTTCTTTCAAGAACTGTTCTTATCGGATTTCTGACAGGCGTCGGGATTCAGATATCAATCGGGCAGATTGGAGGGATGGCGGGGATTCCTACTGTAATGGACGGTGCTGTTTTGCAGATATACTATCTTTATGATGGAATATCATATCTTAATCTGCCAACCGTTTTCCTGTCTTTATCAGTTATCCTCTTTATATTACTTGCAAAATTGTTTGAAAGGAGAATTCCTGCAGCATTAATTGCAGTAATTCTTGCGATAATTGGGGGCTTTCTTTTTAATCCTGAGGCTTTGGGAATATCTCTTCTTGGAAATGTACCCGGAGGTCTTCCTGAGATATCAATTCCTGTTGTTCCCCTGCAGCATATTCCCGGGCTTATAAGTCTTTCAATTGCATGTTTTCTGGTAATTCTTACGCAGAGTGCGGCTACATCCCGTGCATATGCCCTTAAGTATGCTGAGAAGTATAACGAAAATGTCGATCTTCTGGCACTTGGATTTTCAAATATCGCAGCCGGCATATCCGGAACTTTTGTTGTAAATGGCAGTCCTACAAAGACCGAGATGGTTGATAGTGCCGGCGGAAGAACACAGCTTTCACAGGTGGCAGCTGTTATTGTAGTTGCGGCTGTTCTTATTTTCATAACAAAACCTCTTTCATATCTTCCCGGAGCAGTTCTCTCTTCTGTTGTATTTTTAATAGGATTGCGCCTGATCGACATTAAAGGGATGAAGACATTGCACAGCCAGAGGCCGGTTGAGTTTATTGTTGCGGTAATTGCCGCAGCATCTGTTGTGACCTTTGGTGTATGGGAGGGAATTGCGATTGCGGTTGTATTCTCAGTTATTGCACATCTTCGTCACAGCTACCGGCCTTTAAACTCGCTTCTTGTCCAAAGTCCTTCGGGTGCGTGGCGGCCAACGCTTCTTTCGGAAGGCCGACAGGCAGAGGAAGGCCTTTGTGTATATCGTTTCGGCTCAAACCTTTATTTTGCAAATGAGAGTCTTTTTACTAGAGAGGTTGTGACTCTTGCTATTACTGCAAAGCCACGGCTGAACTGGCTGTGTGTATCCGCGGCAAATATTGGAGATATAGATTTTACATCTGCTGAGGCTTTAAGAGAGGTTTATCTTGAGCTTAAAATACGGGGTGTGGCTCTTGTTATGTGCGATGTAGTTGAACCAGTTTTAAATGAGCTCATAAAAGATGGTTTTGTGGATCTGATTGGTAATGAGAATATTTTTGAATCTGCAAATGATGTAATCTCTGAGTACAGGAATTATCTTAAGAAAATAGAAATTGATGCACCCAAAGTGAATGTCTCCTGATAACTTTTGGTAAAATTAATCTTCCTTTCTTCACGGGATTCTTTTTTAATATTTCTCGTTTTT
>JAFGWE010000019.1 GCA_016937345.1 Methanomicrobiaceae archaeon | reverse complement strand
GGAACATGGTCTTTTGCCTCTGGTAATTGCAAGAACTAATTTTTCTGCGGTCTCCACATCGCCGCATTCTGCACAGCTTCTGACAGCAAAAGTAGCGTCAGTAAGTAGCTTTTTGATTATAACTCTTGAAAAATCATCAAAAATTTCTTTTGTTCTTTCATCATGCCCTGATATTCTTGAAAGAGCCCTGTCACGCTCCCTGATACGTATCGATTCTGCCCATGTATGTAGATCACCTAATGTCTCATTTGCAGCAGCACGATTTAAAAAAGAAACAAACTGTTTTTCTTCATCTATCAAAAATTTCTCAGCCATTTCTGCTTCACGACGTCGTGAGTTCATATTTTGTTCACTCACATTGCGAAGGTCATCAATTGTAAATATCCTGACTCCCTCTATCTCTGATATACATTCCTCAACATCACGCGGCTGTGCGATATCAATTAAAATTAATGGTTTTTTAATCTCTTCAAGCGGCCATCTCTGTTTTTCAAGAATTTCATTCAGAGGGTCACAATGTATTACAGGATGGGGTGCAGCTGTGCATGATATTACAACATCTGATAGGGATATGTAATGATAAAGCTCATCCATCATTACTGCTTTTCCGCCAATCTCTTCTGCAAGCCGCTTTGCAGTCTCAAAAGTTCTGTTGGTTACATATATTGCGGTAAGATTTTTTGCGGCAAGTGCCTGTGCAACAAGTTTTCCCATTTCACCGCCGCCCACAACAAGAATATGCCTGCCTTCAAGACTGCCAAGAAGCTCTTCTGCAAGTTTAACAGCAGCAGAACCTATCGAAACAGCTCCGTTATTAATATTGGTTCTTTTACGGACTTCAACTCCGGTATGTACTGCCTTATTTATACAAAGGTCAAGGGCAGGACTGCACACTCCAGCCTCCTGTGATATGGACAATGCTTTTTTTAACTGACCAAGTATCTGATCTTCACCTATTATCATGGAATCCATTCCGGATGCAAGCCTTAGAAGATGACTCAGAGCACTGCATCCTTCAAGCTTCACAAATCCCTTGCGTCCTAAAGAAACCAAAAACCTGTCCAGTGTTTCTAAATCCCCCTGAACATATATTTCTATCCGGTTACAGGTCTGCAGTAAAACAACGCCTTTAAAATGTTCTCTTGCTTCCTGGAGAAATTTCACCTCATCATTAAAACGGGAGTTTTCCAGTTTTTCTATATCTGCTTCATGGTGAGTCAGTCCCGCATATGAGATAGGAATCAGCAGTTTGTATTTCATTGAAGATATTTCCCTTCTATATATTTTATTGCAGAGTCTTTGTCTTTTTCGAGTTTAATCCAGACAGTTTCATCATCAAGTATCTGCCTTAAAACACTGTTTCTTTTCTTCTGATCAGGCTCTTTTGACTTTAGCTGTTCTCTGATTTCAAACTGAAGCTCAATCATCTCATCGATGGATGGACAGTATTCCTCCAGAAGTCTTCGCAGATAGCGCGACACCCCCGGACTTTTGCCTTCGGTGGATATTGCAATAAGATAATTTTTTCCTCTTATTGAGGACGGAATAGTGATATCTCCTTCTTCACCGTCGGCATTGTTGAACAAGATACCGGCCTCTTTTGAAATATGCCCTAGATGGTTGTTTATATCCCTGTCTGAAGTTGCAGCAACGATAACTGCAGACCCGGATACCATTTTGAGAAGATTTGCATCAGAAACTGAATTTATATCCAGTTCTATTCGCACAACATCCATATTTTTAAGGTTTTCACTAAATGATCTGCTTACTACAGTAATATCAGCTTCAGGATAAAAGAATGAAGCTTTTCTAAATCCAACCTCGCCTCCTCCAAAAATTAAGACTCTTTTTCCTTTCAGATTATGGATGAGGGGAATCATTGAAGTATGTTTTGTTTCTCAAAAAATTAAAACTTTGTCAGAAAAAGTAAACAAGTTTGTGTTACGGAGAAAAGATACAAAACAGGATGACTAAATTTAAGATTAAATTATTCCGGATTTTAGAGGATAAAAAAATTTGATTCAGATTTTGCTTCATATTTTAAAATTTTTGAGAGTAAACAATTATATTCTTAATGCAGGATATATATCATTGTCCGTCATGTATGAGCTTGTATCTCCTGTGAGACTTGATGTTCTGCTAAAACACCTGTCTAAAATATTAATTGGAACAGGATTTGTTCTCCTGATACCTCTTCTGGTTGCATTATTTTATGGAGAGATCATTGTTTCAGGAATCTATTTCTTAATTGTCGGATTAATCATTATTTCAGGCTATTTAATTAACAAAGCACTCCCCAATTCAGAGCTTGAGAAAAAAGAGGCACTTGTACTGGCAGCAGTAATCTTTCCCTTCCTTGCTTTAATCTGTACACTTCCAATGGCTCTTTTAACTGATATGACTTTAATTGATGCTTTTTTTGAAACTGTTTCAGGTATTACAACAACAGGTCTTTCAGTTTCCCCAACAGATCCCGGCCCTGTTTTTCTTTTTACCCGTTCATGGCTTCAGTGGATTGGCGGAATAGGGATACTTGTTATTGCAATGATGATATTTGTAAATCCCGGTACTAGCGCATACAGGTTTTATTCTGTAAATACAGGTGAAAATAAGATTAAACCCACAGTATTTGCGACGACAAAAATACTTATAAAAATATATCTCATTATCACAACCATTGCTTTCGCCCTTCTTTTTTTAGGAGGAATGAATATTTTTGATGCAGTTTGCCATGCACTTTCATCTGTCTCCACAGGAGGTTTTTCCACAAATACAAACTCTATTTCAGGTTTTACCAGTCCCTTTATCCCCCTGATAGTCACAGTATGCTGTGTTTTGGGCGCATTGAATTTCAGCCTTTATTCCCGCATTCCAAAAGACATTAAAAGTATTTTTTCAGATATTCAGACAAGATATTTTTTATTATTCGGTATTTTGGGATTTGTTCTTCTTTTCTTTACATTATCAGGGAGTAATTCAGTTGAAGATACAATATCCATCGCATTTTTTCAGGCATTTTCGGCCATTACAACATCCGGTTTTTCCACAATTGATCCGGCAACCCTGCCAGACAGTTCAAAGGCAGTATTGACGGCATTAATGTGGGCCGGAGGTTCAATGGGTTCCACTGCCGGAGGAATTAAAATAATCCGTATAATAATCCTTTTAAAGATAGTTCATATCATATTCATCCGCTTTTTTCTTCCAAAAGAGGTTTTGACTCCCCTAAAAATTGGAGATGAGATTGTTGATTCCGACACTGTCTATACTATCATAACCTATATCTTTCTTTATTTTATTGTAACTGCGGTATCCTGTTTTATCTTCATGCTCCACGGATTTGCACTGGATAATTCTTTATTCGAAGTATCCAGTGCAATAGGAACTGTGGGTCTTTCATGTGGAATTACAGATGCAGCAATGCCTTTTATTCTAAAAATAGTGCTTATCGCTGATATGTTGCTTGGAAGGATTGAAATAATCCCGTTATTTATATTACTCTTTACACGAACATGGGTTAAAAGGTGAGAATATTTGAGAGTCATTATTGTTGAGGCAAGTGCACTCGGGTTAGATCTTGCATTGATGCTTATTAAAAGAGGTTATGAGGTTATTCTAATCGAAAAAGATAAAAATCTGGCCGAAAGTCTCTCTGAAAAGCTGGACTGCACTGTCATAAATGCAGAAGGTACAAATCCTGAAATTCTGGAAAAAGCTGAAATTCAAAAGGCGGATGCAATAGTTGCATGCAGCAGTCATGATCAGGACAATATAATTACCGGCCTTATTGCACGTGGATATAATGTACCGGAGATAATTGTCACAACAGAACATATGGAATTTATGCATGTTGCAAAAAAACTCGGATTTCATCATGTAGTTAATCCTCCGCAGACAGCATCCCTAAGCATATATTATGCACTACGGGGTATAGATACCATTGAACTTTCGACAATGATGAAAGGAAATGTCAGGTTTATAAGTATTATTGCCGGTGAAAGACACAAAGGAAAAAAATTGTCAGAGATTAAACTGCCAAAAAATAGCGATTTTATCGGTTTTTATCGTGGTGATGATTTTTACCTTTTTTCAGAAGCCCCTCCTTTGGCATATGATGATGAACTTTTAATTGTTACTCGTGCAGAGCATATTTCAGAGATTGATGACATTATACGGGATAAAATAACAGAATAACATATCTTCTTTCAATTTTTTTTTAAGCAGAGCATAATTCAATTAAAAAAAATTCCAGAAAATTGTTATTTACAATAAACTCATACTGAGTCGTATAGAAACATGCAGAAAAAAATCACATTTACAGAGTACATGAAAATGGCAGGAAATCATTTTCATAATAATATCATAAAATTTTTTTATACATCTGCGAAAAAATTTAGATTCAGTAAAATCACGGTGGAACATGACTCCTGAGATAATCCTTGTCTGTGCTATTCTTGTAATTATGGTGATTCTCTTTGTAACAGAGGCGTTTCGGGTTGATGTTATAGCAATTATCATTATGCTGACACTTGGATGGCTGGGACTTGTAAGTCCTGCAGAGACATTCTCGGGATTTGCAAGCAATGCTGTTATATCAATTATTTCAGTTATGATTCTTGGATACGGAATAGACAGAACCGGCATTATGATTAATTTTGCAAGGAAAATTGTCATTCTGGGCGGCTCAAGTGAGAAACGAATTACAGGAATAATTTCATCATGTGTAGGATTATTATCTGCATTTATGCAGAATATTGGTTCTGCAGCATTATTTCTTCCTGCAATATTAAGAATATCCAAAAAAACCAAAATACCCCGTTCAAAGCTGATAATGCCAATGGGTTTTTCTGCAATAATTGGCGGAACATTAAGTATGGTAGGCTCATCCCCTCTTATTTTGTTAAATGATCTTTTAATACAGGGAAATCAGGAACCTTTTGATATATTTGCCGTAACCCCAATAGGATTATGTCTTCTTGTAGCAGGTATATCCTATTTTTTAATTCTGGGAAAATATGTCCTTCCAAAAAAAACAGAATCAGAGGATAATGTTGAATCACAGGAGGCACTCCTTGAAACATGGAATCTTCCCAGGAGGATGTATCATTACAATGTTCCTGAAAATTCTCCAATACATGGTCTTAAACGTGAGGAATTAAAGTTACAGGAGAAATATTCCCTCATCCTCCTTGCAATAAAAGACGGCAGAGATATGCTCTACGCTCCCTGGAGATATACTGTCATTTCATCAGGTCAGATTCTCACTCTGCTGGGTTCTGAGGAGAATGCCGAATTATTCAGAAAGGAATTTGGACTCACTCCTGCTAAAAATAAGACATATCTGGATGAACTTACAAGTGAGGAAAATGCAGGATTTGCCGAGATAATACTTAGACCGCATTCAAAAATTATAGGAAAAACTATCCGTGAACTCTCATTTCGTCTTAACTATGGCCTTGAAATAATTGTATATCCCGACAGGAATAATGAGCCGGGTAAAAAATTTTCTGACATTAAACTCAAAACAGGAGATTCCTTTGTTGTATATGGTTCATGGACAAGTATTGATAAGGCAGGAAAAGGTCCGGATTTTATTTTATTAACACCTCCGGAAGAGAAGGATCTTAAAAAATCCAAAGCCCTTATAGCAGTATTATGTTTTATCGGTGGAATCGGCCTTTCTTTTACAGGTGTTCCAATATCACTTGGCCTTCTTACAGGAGCTTTATGCATGGTAATGGCAGGTGTTCTTAGTATTGATGAGGCTTACAGGGCAGTAGACTGGCGAACTGTTTTTTTACTGGCAGGACTGATCCCTTTTGGTATAGCTATGGATAATACCGGGACAGCGTCTTATATTGCAGATGCTGTTACCGGCTTAATTATTGGAAATAATCCTATACTGATATTATTTGCTGTTGCAATACTTGCAACATTTTTCAGCCTTTTCATGTCCAATGTGGCGGCAACTGTTATTCTTGTACCGCTTGTTATCATGATTGGTCTTGATACAGGTATTGATCCACGCGGTCTAGCCCTACTTGCAGGAGTCTGCGCTTCTAATTCCTTTATTTTGCCTACGCATCAGGTAAATGCGTTTTTAATGAGTCAGGGTGGTTATCATAATTCTGATTATATGAAGGCAGGAGGAATAATGACTGTAATTTTTACCTGCATATCAGTAGCAATGATTTATATATTATTTGTCTGATAAAGACATTTAACGAAAAAGGAGGGATTTATATGTTGATAAAGCAGTTTTTCATTGAAAAGATAGCTCACAGTTCATATCTTATAGGGGGAAATAAGACTTGTGCAATTGTAGACCCCAGTCGTGATGTGGAGAAATATATACAGGCTGCAGAAGAAGAAGGTTTAAAGATCACACATATTCTTGAGACACACCTTCATGCTGATTTTGTATCCGGACATCTCGATTTAGCAGAAAAAACAGGCGCAGATATATATGCCCCTGAAGCAGGAAAATGTGAATTCAAACATATTCCTGTAAAACAGGGATCAGAATTTCTGATAGAGGATATGAAATTTGAAGTTTTTGACACTCCCGGGCATACGCCTGACTGTCTTGTATATGCAGTATCAGACCTTTCAAGAGGGGATGAACCTGTTGTGGCATTTACAGGCGACACACTTTTTGTCAATGATGTTGGAAGACCTGATCTTTTTCCGGGAAGAGCAAAAGAGCTTGCAGAGATGTTATACTCCAATATTCATGAAAAAGTCATGAAACTTCCGGAGTACTGCATTGTTCTTCCGGCTCACGGAGCCGGTTCTTTATGCGGAAAATCAATGGGTGCAATGAAATTCACTTCTATTGGATATGAAAAAAAACATAATCCGTCAATTCTTATACAAAATATTAACGAATTTGTCGATTCACTGACTGTGGGGATGCCTCCTGCACCTGATCATTTCTCCAGATGCAGTGATATAAACAGAAAAGGGCCTGTGTTGGTCCGGACTCTTCCTGAAATATTACCTCTGGAGCCTGCGGAATTTAAACGAAAAATGGAGGATGGCAACACAATAGTTGTCAGCATCAGGGATTATTCTACATTTGGAGGGCAGCACATCCCGGAAAGTTATCATATTGATGTTAACAGCAATTTTTCCACATTTGCAGGATGGATTCTCCCGCCGAATAAAGATATCCTGCTTGTTTCTGATAATCCTTTACAGGCTCAAAATGCTGTAATAATGCTTAGAAGAGTGGGTCTTGACAGAACTGTCGGGTATCTCAGGGGAGGGACACATTCCTGGGTTACATCCGGCTATAATACAGAGCATATACACCAGCTTTCACCTAAAGAAGTCTCCGAAAAAATAAAAGAAAAAGATGTTCTTCTTGTGGATGTGCGATCACCTGAAGAGTTTAAAGAAGGGCATGTAAAAGGAGCAGTTAATATTTTTGCCATGGATTTGAGAACAGAATACAAAAAGATTGATCCAAAAAAGCCTGTTATCGTCATGTGTAGGACCGGACATAGATCCAGTCTTGCAAGCAGTATTCTGAAGCAAAAAGGGTTTAAAAACGTTTACAATGCTGCAGGAGGAATTACAGGCTATATAAATGGTGGTTTTATGAACAGATGAATAGTGATTTTAAAACTGCCGAAAAAGATTTATAGCCACCTTTGATATTAATCAATATGAATATTCCTCTCTTTTATGATGCAATTCAGTTACTTGTTTATTTTTTTGAGTTTGTAGGAGCTGCATTAATTATTTACGGGGGACTGACTGCAGCATTTAAAGTTCTTCTCCTTGAACTTAAACGCGGGAACTATATTTACAACAAAATTCGCCTGGATCTTACAAGTAAAATTGTATTTGGACTGGAGTTTTTAATAGCGGCAGACATTTTACTGACAGTCATATCACCTTCTCAGGAGGATCTTGTAATATTAGCTGTAACTGTCATAATAAGGACTGTTCTTGGATATTTCCTTGAAAAAGAGGCAATGGAATTTAATATTGAATAAATTTTTCCAATTATTCTTCTTTTTTATAATTGCAGAATGATCCGCATCTTTTGCATCCCTCATTGCATGGTTCAACATGAATAGTGATTACTGATCTTGGAAATTCAAGTTTAAGGTCGGATTCCAGATGGTCTGCCAGATCATGAGACTGTTGTACTGTAATATCACCGGAAACCACAAGATGAAAATTTATAAATATCTCAGGTCCTGCTCTTCTTGTTTTCAAATCATGAAAACCTGCATAGTCTGATGAATGATCACAGATTATATCTTTTATCCGGTTTTTATCCTTTTCAGGAATACTGCGGTCGATAAGATCATAAAGAGATCTCTTTGTCAGATCAAATGCCGCTTTTAAGATAACCAAAGAAACTCCTATTGCAATAATTGAATCTATTGCAGCAATTCCTGTAAGCCGAATAACAATAAGGCCTAAAAAAACACCAACTGATGTATATACATCAGTTCTTAGATGCCATGCATCGCTCTCCAGGGCAATGGACTCGGTTTCCTTTGCAACCTTCATAAGTCTACGTGAGACAAACAAGTTTACAACAGCAGAAATCCCCATAACAATTATTCCAAGTATCAGCATCTCAGGTGGAATTAATTCAGATTTATCTCCTGTTAATTTTGAAACAGCTTCGATTATAATAAGAATTGCAGCTACAAAAATAAGCGCTGCCTCAATAAGTCCTGAAATATCTTCAAATTTCCCGTGTCCGAATTCATGTTCCGGATCCGGCGGCTGCCCTGATTTTTTTACGGCAAAAAATGCAATTATTGCAGCAAGAAGATCCATTCCGGAGTGAATACCCTCGGAAATAATACTTACAGAACCTGTAGTAAATCCCACTACGATTTTCATAATGAAAAGCCCGCTATTTGAAATTATTGAAAGTCTTGCGGTTTTTTCCTTTAATTCGTTAGTTGACTGATTTTTGTTCATGAATGTTATCATCAGATAATAATAGTTGGGACTGAAAAGAGCATAAGGGGTTTGGTAATATCTGAAAAAATTAAAGAAAGTATTACACTATCTGCCAATAATCAGGATTCGTATATTCAAATAATTTTTAAATCACTAAAAAAACCGGATTAATTTAAATAAAAAATAACTAAAAAAATTTATTATAATTATCTTCCCCCGGCACCTCCGCCACCAAACCCGCCACCGGCTCCGAATCCTCCCCCTCCGCCCTGTGAAGGAGGTGAAAATGTGCTGATTGAATAAAATCCTGCATACCACATATAATGAGGATAGAAATATCCGGATTCTGAAATATTCACATTGAGTTTTTGCATTGCTTTTTCAACATTTTTACCAACGCCAAGTGCGGTACCATAAATGAGCCATTCTCCCCACATATTGATGTCTTCAGGCGAATATTTCTCAAGCTGACTTAAATCAGAAAGGAATTTTTTAAAAGAATCCCATTCCATCTTTTCCCTGTAATAATCACCTTTCCAGTTGCCGAAGAGTGTTGACGGAAAAAGATAGGCAATTGCAGTCTGTATAATTACAACTATTCCCATAAATGCACAGAAAAGGAAAGAATCTGCAGCAGCACTGTATAACATCATAAGCATTCCTGAGATTAATGCAAATAAAAGTCCTGCAGCAAGAAAAACGAATAGTTTTCCTCTTCCATCTTCGGCATATTTTACGGAGAGAACAGGATCTGTCCATGATGTGAGGCTTGAAATACTCTCTTTTATGGACAGGGCGATACTCTCATCAGCCTTTGAATTAACCGCTCTTTTCGCTACTTCCTCAAAATAACCAGTATCAAGAACATCATTGTCTCCTGAATTGACAGATATGAAATTTAAAATCCGCTGTTCATAATCATCATCGCCTTTTGTCTCCAGAAGTTCAATTAAAACGCCTTTTTTATCATCCTTCTCCTTAATTGAAATCTTTCTTTTTTTATGTAGGAGAAGGATAGTCGCATAAAATGCATTTTCATCAGAACTGAAGGCATCATCTTTGAAGATAAGATTGACCTGCCACGGAAGAAGTTTTCTGTCAGGAATTGTACTGAGGTACTCAGGCACAGTGAATTTTTTCTCCCTTCCTGAAATGAAGTATAGCAAAACAAACAGGAAAGGCACAAGAAGAACCATTATTTTCCCGACTGTTGAAAGAGCATCAGCAAGCTTAAAACCAAAAAGATATCCTTCATTTGCGGATTTGGTTCTGCTTAAAATATCCTCAGTATATTTTTTATATCCAAAAAGAGTTTTTGATGCTTCAGGTTTCATCAAAAATTCAGCCTCTATGATTTCATTTTCAGGAGAATGTCCTGTCAGAATTACTCTGTCATCCTCCTTTTGTATCTCATATGATGATGGATGTGAAAAGACATCTGTAATTTTATCCGAAATTAAGGTTATCTTAACATTATTATAAGGAATGTGCTCGTCTGCGAATTTAAGATTGATGTGCACTGCATCATTATCATATTCAACAGGAGGACTGATTAGATATTCATATACAACAGTGTATTTTCCGGCTGCAAAATAACCTGGATTAACTATTCCCACTTCATTATCATATGCTTTTTCAGATACGAGATTGTATGCCGCCCTGTCATCTGATTCCTGAAGATAACTTCTGCCCAGATTAGTCTTTAAATATCCAAAAGAACCTTCGGGACCTTTGATTCCTGTAAGCTTTATATACGGACTGTTTAGGTCTTCTGACTCCCCAGAATATATTAAAGGCGCTTTCCATACACGATAGAGCATCCTGTATTCACCGGACGTTCTTACATCATAGACATAACTTTCAGTCAAACTCCCGCTTTCATACCATACAACCTCATAGGAATCTGCCACCAAATCACCGCTGAAATCAAAAATTTCTGCAGTAATAGCTGATGATAAAAGAACAATGAGAAGTCCTGCCAAAAATGTTATCAAAAAAAGGATTGTAATCTGTTTTTTTTCTTCCATATATAATCCTTAAAATGAAATTTTAGGTGCTTTTTCCAGATTTTCATTCTCAAATTCGAGATATTCAAGCTTTTTCATCCCAATCATATTCCCGACTATGTTTGAAGGTATTGTTTCAAGCATTGTGTTGAACTGCTGGGAAATATTGTTGAATGTATAACGCTGTCTTGCAATCTCATCCTCTATGTCCTTTACAGAGTTCATGAGATCTTTTACAGTTTCAGAGGTCTTAAGTTCAGGATAGTTTTCCATTACTGCAAAGAGCCTGCCGATTATTGATTTGGATTCACTTTCCAGTTTGTTAAGATCACCGGGATTTGCAGTCGCGACCGAACTTCTCATTTTGGTAACGGATTCAAATGTTTCTTTTTCAAATGCTGCATAACTTTTCACAGCGCCAAGAAGTTGTTCAATCATATCCAGGCGTTTTTTCATTGCAACTTTTATCTGTCCCAAAGTAGCCTCGGAGGAATTTTTAAGGCTGAAAAATTTGTTATATATCCCGACAAACCATAATATCAATATTATGATAATAATTGCCAGAATTCCTGCAATAATTAATTCGATCATGATTTCTCCTGTAATTGATTTATTACTTATAGTCCATTAATTTACAGACTACAACTTAAATATACAATATGTCTTTGATGAATAATACTTCTCTGCCATACATTTTGTTAATGATAAAATCTAATCATTAGAAAATCAAAACCATCATATTGAAAAAATGTCTGAATATAAACCTGAAATTCTGATTATAGGAGCCGGAGCTGTAGGGCTGTCAATTGCAGGAAAATTGTCTGATAACTCCCGGGTTTCTGTTATCTGCCGTAAAAGACATAGGGATGCCATTAACTCAAATGGTCTTTTAATGAAAGGTGTATGGGGAGATAAAAAAATATGTAATCTGAACTGTTTTTCTTCATCAGAAGAGGTTATAGAATCAGGCAAAAAATTTAATTTTATTCTGATTACAGCAAAAAGCACTGATACTGAACATATATGTAATGAGTTTTTGGAAATTCTTAAAAATAGTACAGTTATCAGTATACAGAACGGAATAGGTAATGAGGACATTCTGAATCAATATTCAAACCTTGTTCTGGGTGCCACAATAACAACAAATTTTCGTATTACCGCAGATGGTGCTGTAATAATCCAAAGCGAAAGCGAACCGATGAAAATCGGACTTTATCCTGACAACAGTTATGAAGGTGAAAATAATTCTTTTATCTTAAAAAATATTGTGCAGATAATAAATAAATCAGGAATACAGGCTGAAGAATGTAATGACATAAGATCTGCAATCTGGGAGAAATCACTCTTAAATATTGCAGTAAATCCTATTACTGCACTTTTTTCAATCAGTGTGGGGGAAACCCTTGATGAAAACCTTAAAGCAACCATATCAGGAATAATAAACGAAGTTTATTCTGTTGTAAACGCTGAAAAGATCAGAGTCCGCTGGAATTCTCCTGAAAAATATCTTGATTATCTTTTCAATTATCTTATTCCTTCATTTTCTAATGTATATACTTCAATGTATCAGGATATTGAGATGAAAAGGTTAACTGAAATTGATTTTATAAATGGCGCTGTTGTAAAACTGGGAGAAAAACATGGAATTCAGACACCTTTTAATTCATGCATTTGCAGCTTTATAAAATTCCGCGAAAAGACAGGATTACTTTCACATCGCATGCCTGACAAATAAATACCATTTGAATTCACTTCTTATTGTGTCTACAAGGAAAGCTGCAATCACCCTGTAGTTATACATCTGTCCGAGAATATGAGATGTAATAAATGAGCTTTCCTTAATGCAGGCACAAAAAATCGAAAATTTCTAATTAAAAATCCAAAGAAAGACCTCCCTATTATATATTTTTAAAGAAATTAAAATTGAGGGATTTTAGCCCTCATCCATAAAGTAATTAAGTGCCTGAGGAGCATGTTTCTTTATTTCTTCAAGAAAATAATAACTTAATTCTTTTTTTGAATCTTTCATAGACTGCTTTATAGTTTTCAAAAGCCACGCAGGTATTTTACCTTCAGAGTCCAGTGAATTCATAAAAACGACTATTGCTTCATCGACATCAATTTCATTATTCCATCTGTATCCCATAATAAACCCCCTTTTTTTAAAGATAATGGGTTATTACCAATTATACTATTTAATAGGTTTGCCTGTGCACCAATTAACATAAAAATTAATTTATAAAAATATTTTTTTATTTTTGTGAAGTCTTCAATGCCTTTTTATCAGGTTTATTATTCTTTATTTCATCCATACCCATAATTTCCGGAATCCATTTTGTAGTCTCACCGTATTTTAAAGCAATCAGAATCATTATTGTAAATGGTACAGATATCAGCATTCCTATAGGGCCGAGAACCCATGTCCACAGAACAAGAGACAATATAACAACAAGAGGCGGCATATTGAAACTTTTTTCTGCAAATTTTGAGAACACAACATTTTCAACCACTGCATTTATGATACAAATTCCTACAATAACTATCAAAGCACCCCATATGCCAAGCTGAAGCCAAGCAAGAATCACTGCAGGAACTGCCACGATAAAAAGACCAATATAAGGAATATAACTGAGAATTATTGCCATAACCCCCCAGAAAATTGCCAGATTAATTCCCATGGCATATAGCATTGCACCAAAAGAAGCACCAAGAACAATATTTGTTTTTGTCTTGACAACCATCCACTGGATCATATTATTGCACATATCCTGGTATTTCTCGGTTATATTGTCGTCTCCCCCTGTTACTCTTTTCATACGTTTTGGAAGGGCAGGAATTTCAAGAAGAAGAAAACATGTAATAACAACAATAAAAAATCCATCCATTAAAAGAGATGATATCCCTCCGGCTATCTGTATTGCAATTTTTGGAATAATACTCCAGTCAGGATATAACGAACTTATCATATCTCCTGAAATACCCAGTCCTCCCATTAATGAAGAAATTTCCTGAATACGGACAGTAAAAAGCTCTTCATATTCTGGAAGATCTGCAAGGAATACATTTACCGATTCAAAAATCAGGGCAATAAATCCAACAATAATCGCACCATATAAGAACATTATCAGAGTCACTGATATTACATCTGATAGACCCCTGTTTTTAAAAAAATACAATATTGGAGTACCCAGCATTGCAAGAATCAGGGATATGACAATCATATTAATCAGATAAGACACAGCCTGCATCCCCACCAGTATTACGGGGATTAAGGCACCGATTAAAAGATATCTTAAATTTGCATCTGATTTATTTAAAAGATCCATTTCAAAACCTGAAGATTAGATATAATCTCTAACCTTTTACTTATTTTGGATCTAAGATACCGATTTAGTGCTTATGCCTGTGATGAATATCAGGAGTGTGCGAATGTTCATGATCTGTTTCAACATGCGAGTGTACATGTGAATGTTCACCTGAAGATGTTATCAGGGGATCGTTTAAACCATGTTCATGAATGTGATGAAGATTATGCCTGTGTCTGTGTTCATGCGTTTTCGCATTATGGTGATGCATATGTGAATGCTTCTCAAAAATAAGAAGACAGGCGCCTGCAATCATCAATGGCAGTGAGAGAATAAATGACATTCCCAAATTGTCACTGTACATAACAAAGGATATTGCAACGCCGAAAAAAGGCGCAATTGCAAGAAAAGACCCTGTTCTTGAAGTCCCTATTTCACGTAATGCAAGAAGAAAAAGTACACTGGTAAGTCCTCCGTATGCAAAAAATCCAACCATCATTGCCGTAATAACAACATTCAGCGGAGGAAGTGACTGACCTATAAATAAGCCGGCAATAACAGACAGAGTGCCTGCGCCCAAACCCTTTATACATACAATAGGCACCGGATCTTTTGATGAGATGTTTCTGCTAAAGTTGTTGTCTAAAGCCCATAAAGTACAGCAGATCAAAATTCCAAATGCATATATTGAAAATCCAAGATTTCCTTGAGGATCCCAGGTAAGAATTATGCATGATAATGTAATCAGTCCGAGTGCTGCCCAAATCTGTTTTCCAATAGCTTCCCTGAAGAAGAAAAATGCAATAATTGTTGTTGCAACCGCCTCAAAATTTAAAAGTAGTGATGCAGTTGCTGCAGGAGTCATAACAAGACTGTACATTAAAATAACCGGTGCAAGAAACCCACCGAAAAAAACAACACCAAAAAGCCAGGGAATATCTGATTTTTGAAGTGAAGCCTCTATTAAATCTCTTTTACCACTTAATATCCGATTCAGGACGAGATATGCTAAAAGTCCAAAGCCGCTTCCCAGATAAAGTAAACCTGCCAGAATTATAGGTTCTATTCCATCCAGCAGATATTTTGCAATAGGAGCACAGCCTCCAAATAGCACAGCAGCAAGGATTGCATATATGACTGCAAGTTTCTGTTCAGATATCATTTTGTAACCTTTTTTACGAGTAATATTGGATTACCAATGAGATATACATTTTTTTAACAGACAGAAATTACTTTATCGGATACCTCTTATCAGGAAAACAGAAATCCTGTGTAAATCTCCTCTTAATTTGATTAATGGATTTCATCTTTTTAAATCAGGTATATTTTTTTAAAGCATACTTACTTTCCTGACAGAAACATATTGGAATCTCAATAAATTATATAGTCATATTGTGAAAGAATCAAATATCTGCTACTCCTAATGAATCATTATCTATAATGCCAGAATCCCATGCCATGGAGGAATCAGATTCCAAGTTTCATTCTACTCTGTCGAAATATCCCTTTGCCGGGACACTATCCCGATTTGTCCCGGATAATCAGGAAAAATACCTTTTTGACCTTATGCATTTTTCAATAGAGAATTCTGCGGATGAGATCTACTGGGTAACAAAAGATCGAAGTATAATTTATGCAAACGAATCAGCATGCAAAGCAATGGGTTACTCAAGAGATGAAATTCTGGAGAAAAAAGTTGAGGATTTAAGGCCTACACCTAATGACAAGTCTATAAAAGACCAGTGGGATGAGCTTTTTTCAAAAGAAAAAAGTATTACATATGATACTTATCATAAAAGGTCTGACGGAACAATATATCCTGTGGAATCACATGCAAGGAATTTCAAATCTAATCAGCTGGAATTTTTATGCATTTATTCTAGAGATATTTCTGATAAGATTGGATATGAAGAAAAAATTAAAAATTCTGAAGAGGAAAAAACACTGATTCTAAATTCAATCCATGAAAATCTGGTTTTTTATGACTGTGACTTTAAAATAATGTGGGCCAACAAAGACCCTGCAGATTCAGTTAATCTAAAACCTGATGATCTGATTGGAAAAACCTGCTATAAATTATGGTACGGACGTGAATCTCCCTGTGATGACTGTACAATAATGAAGGCAATCAGCTCAAAACAAATGCTTATTGAAGAAAAAACACGAAATGATGGAAAAAGCGTAAAAGTAGCTGCATATCCTGTCTTTGATAATGAAGGAAAAGTTATCGGTGCTGTGGAATCCGTTCTTGATATATCAAAAAGGAAAAATGCTGAAAAGGCTCTTGAAATAAGTGAAAAACAGTACAAAGAACTTTTTTCAACGATGAATAATGGTTTTGTTTTACATGAGATAATAAGGGATGAAAAAGGCAGACCCTATAATTACAGATTTTTGGAGATTAATCCTGCATTTGAAAAAATGACAGGGCTTAATGCTGAAGACATCAGGGGAAAAACTTTCTATGACCTCTATCCTAAGGGAAATCCAGAAATTGTGGAGAGATATGGACGTATTGCTATAACCGGAAACCCCGAAGAGTTTACAGATTACAATCCCACATTTGACAAATATTATCATATATATTCATACAGTCCAAGAAAGAGTCAGTTTGCTGCGATTTTTACAGATATAACTGATCTAATAAATTTAAAAAAGCACCAGAAACAATCCCTGCAGCAGATAGAAAAAAATTTTGAGCAGCTTGCGATATTAAATGACGAGATCAGAAATCCTCTTCAGGCAATAATCGGTTATGTAATGCTTGAGGAATTCAAGTACTCCTATGAAGTTATTGACCAGGCAAATGTAATAAACAAACTTGTCAACCGTCTCGATCAGAGGTGGCTTGAATCTGAAAAGATCAGAGATTTCTTAAGGAAGCATTATCAGTTTGATTAAAAATATGAATTCTCTTCTTTAAGATTTACCAAAAATAAAGATAAATGATATTATTTATTAAGATATTTTTTTATAACACTCCATTGTGCTATCTTTTCTTCAGGAGTGTAAACTGCATTTGCAGGACTTGTTTAAAGAAGAATAATAATATCTATATCTGAAAAATTCATGCGAAAATCCTTAAATTTCTTTTGGAAAAGTATTCCGGCTCCACTTTTTCCGTTTAGTACAATAGCTTTTATTGATTTATTCTCACGAAGAAACTGCGGGATATCGTTTATACTTGCATTTTTTGATAGTAATATCAGAGCTGCCCTCTCTCTTGCAACCGGAGACGACATCCCAGAGAGCAATTCCTTTCTCTAAAAGTGAGAAGATTCTGTCTTCATAAGGCTGACTTTTTTCAACTGCTGACTGCTTCTATTATCTTCTAGAAGTGATTATGTTTATTTCCATAATATTCATTTTTATCAACAGAGATTACACTGGGAAAACTTCCAAGGATAAGAACACGAGGATTTTCTCCGCATAAAGGCATAAGTCCGCAACTGTAATCATTCATAATCCCGGAGTTTTATAGATATTTTAATTACCGGATATCTTTTTTGTTAAATTTAACAGAAGTATACTTTCACACCGCATGCCTGCATGCTCATTTATATGAAGAATCAGATAGACTTCTGATAACAAAAGATGGACTCGATAATAATACGGGGAGCAAGGGAACATAATCTGCAGGATATTTCCCTTGAACTCCCAAGAGACAAACTTATAGTAATAACCGGAGTATCGGGCTCGGGAAAATCAACGCTTGCTTTTGACACCATATATGCAGAGGGACAAAGAAGGTATGTGGAATCCCTGTCAGCATATGCAAGGCAGTTTCTCGGCCTTATGAGCAAACCTGATGTTGATTCAATAGATGGACTATCTCCTGCAATCTCGATTGAGCAGAAGACAACATCAAAAAATCCAAGAAGTACAGTGGGTACTGTTACAGAAATATATGATTATCTGCGCCTTCTTTTCGCACGCACAGGAGTGCCTTTCTGTCCCGAACATAATATCAGGATTGAATCCCAGTCACCTGAAAAAATAGCAGATTCTATAGTTCTTGATTATCAGTCAAATGTAACAATTCTCGCACCTGTAATCCGACAAAAAAAGGGTACTTATCAGCATGTATTAAAAGATCTCGACATACAGGGTTATACCCGGGCAAGAGTCGATGGAAATATTGTCCGGACAGATGAGGAGATAAACTTAGAACGGTATGTCAAACATGACATTGACATTGTTATAGACCGCCTAAACCCGAAAGATGACAGATTCAGACTTGTTGAGGCTGTGGAATCGGCTCTTAAAAATTCAGAAGGTCTTTTAATTGTTCTTTCAGAAGACGGGGAGGATAAAATGTACTCTTCAAAAATGGCCTGTCCTGTATGCGGTATCTCATATGAAGAGCTTCAGCCACGAATGTTCTCCTTTAACAGTCCCTTTGGAGCATGCAAAGAGTGCAACGGGCTTGGAATAAAAATGGAATTTGACCCTGAACTTATCATTCCAGATAAGAGCAGATCATTATCTGAAGGTGCGGTTGCAATGTACAGAAATTTTCTGGACGGATTCCGCGTCCAGTATCTTGCAGCAGTGGCAAAACATTACGGATTTGACATATTCACTCCGATAAAAGATCTCTCGGATAAGCAGTACAAAGCCCTTATGTTTGGCTCCAATGACATCATAAAATTCAATATGAAGATGAAGGGAGGTGATGCTTTCTGGTCGCACAATGGAAAATGGGAGGGTCTTTTGCCTCAGGCCACCCGCCTATACGGACAGACCAAATCAGAATACAGAAGAAAAGAGCTTGAAAAGTTCATGAGAATTTCCGGGTGCCCTACATGTAAAGGCAGACGCCTGAATGAAAAAGCGCTCTCTATAAAAGTTGCAGGCAGATCAATTATTGATGTAACTGATCTGCCCATCTCCGCATGCAGGGAATTTTTCAGCAATATTGAACTTACTGAAAAAGAGGCGGAGATCGCAAAACAGGTATTAAAAGAGATACAATCCCGTCTGAAATTTCTTGAGGAGGTTGGTCTTGGCTACCTTACCCTTTCAAGAAACTCGGGAACCCTTTCCGGAGGAGAGGCACAGAGAATCCGTCTTGCAACCCAGATTGGCTCAAATCTTATGGGTGTTTTATACGTCCTTGATGAGCCGTCCATTGGCCTTCATCAGAGAGACAATCACAAACTAATTGAAACACTGCAAAAACTTCGCGATCTTGGCAATACCCTTATTGTAGTTGAGCATGACGAAGACACAATCAGGCAGGCAGATTTTGTTGTTGATATGGGCCCGGGGGCAGGTGTTCATGGAGGAAATATTGTCTCTATGGGAACTCCAAAAGAGATTGAAAATGATCCCAAATCCCTTACCGGAAAATATCTCTCAGGGGTGGACGTAATCGATGTTCCTAAAAAAAGACGAAAATCTGACTCATACATACATATTACAGGATGCTCAGGAAACAATTTAAAATCAGTAGATGCCCACATACCAACAGGTCTTTTTACAGTCGTAACAGGAGTATCCGGCAGCGGGAAATCAACCCTGATATATGATACACTTTATAATGCCCTGGCAAAGGAGATTAACAAATCGCGCAATGAATCCGACCCGTATAAGGAGATTAGCTTTGACAAACCTGTTGACAAAGTGATTGTAATTGATCAGAGTCCAATCGGGCGGACACCACGTTCGAATCCTGCAACCTATACAAAGGTCTTTGATGAGATTCGAAAGATTTTTGCTGAGACTAAAGAAGCAAAAATAAGAGGATATAGCCCCGGCAGATTTTCATTTAATGTAAAAGGCGGCCGCTGTGAGGCATGCAGCGGAGACGGTCTCATAAAAATAGAGATGAATTTCCTTCCTGATGTCTATGTAGAATGTGAGGAGTGCAAAGGAACAAGATATAATGCCGAAACACTGGAAGTAAAATTCAAGGGAAAATCTATCTCTGATGTATTGAATATGACAGTTGAAGAGGCTTTTTCAGTCTTTGAAAATTTCCCGTCAGTCAGAAACAAACTCGAAACATTATGCAGAGTAGGACTGGAATATGTAAAACTTGGACAGAGTTCAACAACACTCTCCGGCGGAGAAGCACAGAGAATCAAACTCACACGTGAACTTTCAAAAAGGGCAACAGGGCAGACAATTTATCTTCTCGACGAACCTACAACAGGCCTTCATTTTCATGATGTAAAAAAGCTGATAAGCGTACTAAATGATCTTGTAGACAAAGGAAATACTGTTGTTGTGATCGAGCATAATCTTGATGTGATAAAATCAGCAGATCATATAATTGATCTTGGTCCTGAAGGAGGAGACAGAGGCGGAGAGATAATTGCAACAGGAACACCGGAAGAGATTGCTGCAGAAAAAAGGAGTTATACCGGACAGTTTCTTGCTCCGCTTCTCAAATAATAAATTATGGTGAATATTTCGTTAATTCCAGACGAGCCCGGGTGCTATCTTTACAAAGATGAAAACAACAGGGTAATCTATATTGGAAAGGCAAAAGACCTTAAAAAACGAATTTCCAGCTATTTTAATAAAAACCACCCTGATCCAAAAACCCGTGCACTTGTAAAATCCATAGATTCGGTTGATTTTATTGTTACGGGGACTGAAGTTGAAGCCTTAATTCTGGAGAGCAATCTAATCAAACGATACCAGCCAAAATACAATATTGATCTGAAAGACTCTAAAAATTACGCCTATATCCGGCTCTCAGGTGACAAATTTCCTTCAATTGGTATTGCAAGAAAAAAAGGAAAGACAGGAGAATATTTCGGCCCTTTTGTCTCCGCAAAAGAGAGAGATTACATCCTTTCAGTTGTCAAGAAAACATTCCGGCTTCGTTCATGCAGAAGAATGACCAAAAGAGCATGCCTAAGGGCCCATATTGGAACCTGCAGTGCACCATGTACCGGGCAGATTTCAGAAATTGATTATGCCGGGCAGGTTAAATCAGCATCCTCTGTACTTTGTGGAAATACAAAAGATATAATCAGTATCATGGATTCAGAGATGAAAGAGAGATCAAAATCTCTTGATTTCGAAAAAGCAATGATGCTTCGTGATCAGGCAGACGCACTCAGGCATCTCTCCGAAAGACAACACATAGACAGGAAAAAAATAACAGATGAAGATGTAATCAATTTTGTCCAGAGAGACGGGGTTATCTATCTGATGATTTTTTCGGTTTATAAGGGATGTCTTGCAGAGAAACAGGAATTTGTTTTTGATGCAGGAGAAGATGCCTTTGAAGAATTTTTAGTTCAGTATTATTCAGAAAACGAACCCCCATCTGAAATTATTCTACCGGTTGAGATAGATTCTGCCTTAACAGAGTTTCTGTCAGAACAAAAGGGTAAAAAAGTTTCCGTAACCATTCCCATGAAAGGCGATAAAAAGATCCTTCTCGATCTTGTACTCCACAACGTCGAAACTATCTTTTTCGGTGGAGAGCTAAAGATTAGTGAACTTAAAAAACGCCTTCATCTTCCTGAAAATCCTGATGTCATCGAATGTTTTGATATATCGCATCTTTCAGGCACATCAATGGTCGGCTCGATGGTAAGCTTTAAGTATGGAAAACCTGACAAACGCAATTACAGAAGGTTTAAGATAAAAACTGTTGACAAAATCGATGATTTCGCATCACTTGCAGAAATTGTTAAGAGACGTTACTCAAGAATTATGGCCGAAGGCGGAGATTACCCGGATCTTGTAATTATTGATGGCGGAAAGGGACAGCTGTCAGCAGCAAATAATGCACTTGAAGAAATTGGTGTTAAAATACCGGTAATATCTGTTGCAAAAAGAGAGGAAGAGATATTTGTCCCCGGCTTCTCGCATCCTCTGCCCTTAAAAAAGAATGAAAAGGCCTCACTATTCATTCAAGAAATACGAGATGAGGCACATCGCTTTGCAATTAACTATAACCGTCTTTTAAGGACAAAAGAGATTATTGACAAATGATACGAAAAGATACTAAATTTGAGCTGACAAGCACTTTTAGTCCGAAGGGCTCACAGCCTGAAGCAATAGCAGAGCTGGTAGAAGGAATAAAAAAAGGATTCAAATGTCAGACGCTTCTTGGTGTCACCGGTTCAGGAAAAACCTTCACAGTAGCAAATGTTGTGGAAACTGTTCAAAAACCAACGCTTGTTCTTGCACACAACAAAACCCTTGCCGCACAGCTTTACAATGAATTAAAAGATTTTTTCCCGAATAACAGAATCGAATATTTCGTATCATATTATGATTATTATCAGCCGGAATCATACATCCCACAAAAAGATCAGTATATTGAAAAAGATGCCCAGATTAATCCAAAAATTGAACAGATGCGTCTGTCTGCAACCGCATCACTTTTATCCCGAAAAGATGTGATTGTAGTTGCCTCTGTCTCTGCAATTTACGGACTTGGAAACCCTAAGAATTTTGAAAAAATGGGTTTTGAGCTTAATGTAGGAGACAGAGTGAAAAGAACAGGGATTATAAAAAATCTTATTGATATTCTGTTTGAGAGAAACGATATAGAACTTATGCCTGGAAGATTCAGGGTAAAAGGTGATACAATTGATCTTATCCCGGGTTACTTCAACAATATAATCCGCATTGAACTTTTTGGCGATGAGATAGAGCGAATATCTGAAATCGATAAAATTACAGGAAACAGAATTGAATCAATGGACTACTTTTTTATTTATCCTGCGAGGCACTATGTCATTCCAGAAGAGGCAAAATCTGATGCAATCACAGAGATTAAAAAAGAGCTCGAAGAAAGATTGAAAGAGCTTGGGCCTTTTGAAGCACACAGACTCCGGCAGAGAACTCTTTATGATCTTGAGATGATAGAGGAGACAGGTTTTTGCAAGGGAATTGAAAATTACTCACGCTTTTTCGATCACAGGAAGAAAGGAGAAAAACCATTCTGTCTTTTGGATTATTTTCCCGATGATTTTCTGATGATTATTGATGAAAGCCACCAGACTCTGCCCCAGGTAAGAGGAATGTATAACGGTGACAGATCACGAAAGGAATCTCTTGTAAATTATGGATTCAGACTCCCATCTGCCTATGACAACCGTCCGCTGATATTTAATGAATTTGAAGGATACATGCATAATGTAATCTTTGTATCTGCAACACCGGGTGTTTATGAATCAGAACATTCAGAAAAGGTTTTTGAACAGATAATAAGACCAACAGGACTTGTTGACCCCGAAGTATATGTACGACCCATAAAAGGCCAGATGGATGATGTCTTAAAAGAGATTGAAAAAACAATTCAAAAAGGAAACCGGATTCTGATAACAACCCTCACCAAAAAACTTGCTGAAGAACTTACTGAATTCCTCTCAGGAAAAGGGATTAAGACCAGATATCTTCATTCTGACATCAATACTATTGAAAGAACAGAAATAATAAGACAGCTCCGTCTGGGCATATTTGATGTTCTCGTCGGCATAAACCTTTTAAGAGAAGGTCTGGATATTCCTGAAATCGGATTTATCGGTATTTTAGATGCAGACAAGGAAGGATTCCTAAGGGATGCAAAAAGCCTGATACAGATAATCGGCCGTGCAGCAAGAAATTCTGATTCATATGTGGTCCTTTATGCAGATAAAATGACAGAATCCATGAAGGCTGCACTGGGGGAAACAAAAAGACGCCGCCAGATGCAGATTGAATATAACGAAAAGCACGGAATCTCTCCAAAAACCATAATTAAACCAATACGGGAGAAAGAAGTCGAACTCACAGATACAAAACATATTCCAAAAAGTGAAATCCCGAATCTTCTTATCGGACTTGAATCTGAAATGCAGGGTGCAGCCGATTCGCTTGATTTTGAACGGGCAATCATGCTAAGAGACAAAATAAAAAAGATTAGAGCGGAAAACAATATTTAATTATTTTAGTGCTAAAATGCCCCTTTTAAACTCATCAATATATTCCTGCATTGAGAGACTTCCTTCAGGGAAAGGACAGTCAATATCATACATTTTTTCAATCATAGGATCTGTCGGAAGAATGGTAATATCAGTACCTGTCTTTTCACATGCCTCAACAAGCGCCTTTCTAAAAGGGCCGATACAGTAGGCAATTCTTTTGGTGTAGGTATTTTTTGTTTTTTCCAAAAAGCCTTTCAGCCTGTAAACTTCAATCTTATGAAAATCTTCTCTTTCCCGATCATTCTGACATTTTCCAAGCATATAATGATAGTTTGAATAAGGATACATAAGCTCAAGTTCACTTGGAACAGTCCCACATGTACCAAAAATCAAAACATGGTACCTGTCTTTTGGGAGGATTTCTTCAATTATTTTATGGAAGAGTTTGTGGCTCGGACTCTGACTATATGGTTTTCTCAGTGCACAGGGAATAAATATTGCAATCTCTTTATTTTTGATTGCGTAGTCCTCAATTATAAATCGGTAAGCATCTTCAAATTCCGTCCTGTAGAAAGGTGGATCATATATTTCAATCCTTTCGCCTTTACGATCCACAACAAATTTCTTGCTTTTTTGCGGATTATTCCTTTTATTATGCATATTTATCCCGGGTATTATCAGTTTTTGGCTATTATATCAACAAGTTCAAGTTCATACGTAAGATCTTTACCTGCCATCGGATGATTGGCATCAACTTTTATTGATTTTTTTGTTATCTCTATTACCTTAACAAATGAACTCTGACCTGTTGGCAGCTTTATTGTAACAATATCTCCGGGTTTGGGATCATATTTTAAACTGAGTCCGGATTTTCTCATATTATAAACAAGCCGTCTTTTATGCTCACCATAAGCCTTTTTAGCGGGAAGTGTTACTTCTCTCCTCTCCCCGTGATTCATCCCTATTAAAAGTTCTTCAAATACCGGATTAATCTTTTTTTCGCCGATTTTTATTTCAGATGGCTCTTTCTCTTTAGACGTTTCAAATATTTCACCATCATCTGTTCTGCTTGTAAAATGAACAAGAACTACATCACCTTCTTTTACTCCTCCCACGGGAAATCACCTCCATCATATAAATTGTCGCAGAAAACATAAAACAAATGTGTACATAAAAAGATCTTATGTCTCAAAATTCAGATGGTGTAATTCTGGTTCTTTGTACAGCCAATCCTGAAGAATCAGATTTTTTAGCCGCCAGTATAATAAAATCTGGTCGGCTGCATGCGTAAATAAAATGCCGGTAGTCTCCTATTACATGTAGGAAGAGAAATTTTGTCAAAATAAAGAGGATCTGCTTATCATAAAAACCACAAAAGATTCATTTAATTCACTAAAAGATCTGATTTTACTCAATCACTCATACTCTCTTCCTGAAATCATTGCTTTATCCGTTACATCGGGATTTGATGATTTTCTCGCCTGGATAAGAGAAAAATGCAGCATAGTAGAAAAATGTTCATGAAAACTAAAATATAAGAATTATTCCTGTTTTGACATCTCATTCATCTTTCTGGCATATGAACGCATTATATCAGTTGATGTTACAAACCCAAGAAGTATGTCAGGATTGCTCCTGTCAACTACCGGAAGATGATGAATGTTTTTTTCCATCATTACTGTGAGGGCATTTTCCAGACTGGAGTCAATGAAAATAGTATATACTGGAGTTTTCATTACATCTCTTATTGTAGACATTCCATGAAATTCCGGTTTTACATCTCTGTGCGTGACAATACCTTTAAGTTTTCCGTTTTCAATAACAGGAAATCCCGTATGCTGGGTTTTTTCCACTATATTGATCATCTTTGCCCAGGGGTCATCAGGTGAAAGACATATCAGATCATCCAGCTTTTTCATTGCATTTCCGGCTGTAATATCCTCAAGAATCTCAATCTGATATTCTCCCCTGTGTGCCGGAGACTGCGCCTTTGTTTTGACCTGTTCTCTAAATATTGTTTTCTCCCCCGTAAGAACATTAGAAACCGCAACAGCACCCATTGCAGGTACTAAAAGGGAGAAATCACTGGTCATTTCAACAACCATAATCATGACTGCAATAGGTGCATTTGCAATTCCGCCGAAAAGTGCTATCATACCCACAATAACAAATGCAGGGATGGAGTTAAGGGGCACAACTGCAGGAATCAGAATATGCAATATCATTCCAAATGCTCCTCCGGCAGCGCCGCCTATTGCCAATCCCGGGGCAAAGACACCTCCACTACCACCTGAACCGATTGTAAATGAGGTTGTGAAAATTTTTGCAAAAGGCAGGAGGATCAGGACACTTAAAGGGAGCATATTGTAGATTGCAAATTGCATAAACCCATAACCTGTACCAAGACTTGCAAGTGCTGTTATCATAGTCTCAGGAGATATATGCGCTAAAATTATGACGAAAATACCAATAAAAAAAGCACCGGTAACGGGTTTTAAGTATTTAGGGAGGTTATGTTTTTCAAAAAAATTGTTAAATGTTGTTTTTGTTCCATAAAATGCCTTAATATATAAAAGACCCACTAAAGCGCTGATTACTCCCAGAATAAGAAACAGAGGTATCTGGGAGATCTCCCAGTGAATACCTGCTGTTCCAAAGACTGGATCATATCCTTCAAAAAAGCCGAATATTGAATAACCAATTATTGATGCAAGAAAAGAAGGCATAATGACTTCTGACTCAAAATCACGCGTATAAAGAATCTCTGCAGCGAGGATTGCTCCGCCAAGAGGGGCTTTGAATATTGTACCTATTCCCGCACCAATACCAGTCGCGAGCGCGATTCTTCGTTCCCGGGTGGAAAGATGCAGAGCATCAGCTGCTATTGAACCAAAACCGGCTGAAATCTGTGCAGTAGGGCCTTCTCTCCCGGCACTTCCTCCGGTTGATATTGTAAGAATAGAAGCTACTGCCTTTACAATCGGAACCCTCCAGCGTATTTTACCATCGCCATGAAATGCTTTTATAGCAGCATCCGTTCCATGCCCCTCAGCCTCAGGCGCAAATTTATAAACTATAAGCCCTGAAAGGAAGGCACCGGAACATATTACCGGAAGAATTAGCCAGATAAAAGGAGGGGGGGCCCATCCGGATATGCTTTCAGCCGACTGACCTTCAATAGGCATATGATAGCCTATGAGATTCTCCATTACAAAATAAGTACCAACTTTAAGTCCCCAAAAGAAAAGAAGTGCTCCCACTCCCGAAATTATACCAACTACTATTCCTATTAACATTATCTTCTTAAAAGATGAGGAATTTTCCATCATTGGCATCAAAGTGTATCAAATTTTTGATCTTTATACATATTAGGTTATGTCATTTTATTAAGAGCAAAGATATAATCCTCTAAAAAAACTATCTGACAAAAATTTTAAAATCTATAAAAGTAAAATATAAAATAAACTGGCCTGTATATTCTTCTTTTTTTAGTCTTATTGAAAATTTTTATCTCAAATAAAGGCTGAGACTCTATTTGTACAAAATTTTTGGAAAGTGTTATAAGATATTTGGAGAGTATTCTAAATAACGAAATTTAGTAAATGATAATCTGTGCTTTTTTAAGCATAGGAGGAAAAGTGCAGGATATTAGCATAAAACTGATAAGTAAATTTAAAAATATTTCAGGAGGTTAATTAATATGGTTTTTCATTCACCTGTGGCAGTTATCTCAAAGACAGGTGAGGCCGGAAGATATAAAGTATCCCTGCCAGTCTGGAATATGCTTCTTCGCGGCTTTATGGCAGGAGCATACATTGCAATGGGTGCTGCACTTGCAACTGTCTGTTTCACAGGAGTTGCAGAATACCTGGGAGATGGTCTTGCAAAATTTGTTCTTGGGGCTGTTTTTCCTTTAGGCCTGATTATTATAGTATTAACAGGCGCAGAGCTTTTTACAGGCGATGCTATGTTTGCACCGATGGCAGCATTTATTCATAAAACAAGCTGGAAATCAGTTCTTAATCTATGGTTGTGGGTATATATAGGAAACCTGGCCGGTTCAGTAGTATTTGCTTATATGATGGCTTACGGCCCTCTTACCTCATGGTCTCCGGGAGGTACAGGTTCTGCAACAGTATTTGGAGTCTCAGCAGTAGGTATCGCCCTTGGTAAAGTCAGTTATGCCGGAATAGCCGCGACATGGTCATTATTTCTAAAAGCCATATGCTGTAACTGGCTTGTTAATCTTGCAATACTTCTAGGAATCTGTGCAGATGATGCGATTGGAAAGATAGTTGGGATATGGTTTCCAATAATGGCCTTTGTTGCATGTGGATTTGAACACAGTGTTGCAAATATGTACTTTATTCCTGCAGGCATTTTTACAAAACCTTATCTTACAATTGAACAGATTGCATCTTTTGGAGCTGACAATCTTGCAAATCTTAACTGGATAACCTTATGGACCAACAATCTTATTGTTGTCACAATTGGAAATATTGTAGGTGGTCTTTTGTTTGTAGGTTTATTATACTGGATGGCTTTTAAAAATGAGATTGAAACTGACAAATGAAATCTCTTAAATATAAATGAATTTTAAAGTTTTTGGGAAAAGAAGACTAATAAGTTTTTAATTTATCCTTTAGGAAGTAATAATATGATAATTAAAGGTAAAAATATACAAATATCTTTTTTTAACTTACTAATCTGGATTCTGCTTTTATTTATGAGTTTTTTTTATATCATTTTAACCAATAATTTTGAATCACTTGTCTGGATAATACCTGTACTTATTATGCTTATTCTAATTCCTCTGACTCTTAATTATCTAAATCAGGTGCAGTACCAGAATCTTATTCCTGTTTATAAAAAAGAGGCCAGATTTACAAAAATTAGTGCAATAAATTCCAATATGACTGGAGAGATTGTAAAAGTTGAAGGAATAATTAAAGACGTGAAATTTGTTTTTTTTAACCGGCCAAGATACACAATAGAAGATAAAACAGGAGCAATTGCAATAATAATGTTTACAAACCCTTCACGGAGTATAAAGAAAGGGGATAATGTTTTTGTTTTGGGTCAGCTGATTAAAAAAATGATCGTGACAGGAAAACCTGCAATTAATGCAGTATGCATTGAAAGAAAGGACTAAACATGGATTAACATTAAAAAGACTGCAATCTTTTATTTTATTCTGAAGTCAATTTATATTGGGAAAAGATAATTATGGACAAAAATAACATTTTAAAAAACCTTACTATTGCAATAATTTTCTTAATTATTGTTGTATCAGGTTGTACACAGACAATTGGAACAAATCCCAAAAACGGCGACACAGTATCAGTATATTATAAAGGAACACTTGAAGACGGAACAATATTTGATGAAAAAATAAAAGGAACTGACACCCCCCTGACATTTGTTCTTGGAAAAAACCAAATGATAACCGGATTTGAAAAGGCAATTTTAACAATGACTGAGGGTGAGACTAAAACAGTTTGTCTGACACCTGATGAAGCATACGGTGAATATAACACTGAATATATATTCCCTGTTAATCGCAGTATTTTTCCAGAAGGTTATACAATAACACCAGGCAATACAGAATATCTCAGCGGAATTGATGGAAGTGTGATAGAAGTAATTATAATGAATTACACAGATTCTGAAGTAATTCTGGATGCAAATCATCATCTTGCAGGAAAGAATCTCACATTCGAAATTACACTTGAAAAAATCGAATAATCATAATAATTATAATATTTTTTAATTCATCTTAATTTTTCATAAGAACTGGGATCGCTATCAGATAGACAGATAATCTTAAATCAAAATAATTTCAGCCAAAATTAGTCAATAAATCTACTAAGGATTTAATAAATTTTATAAGATAACATTTTTTTAACAAAAACTTTTCTTTTCGTTTTAAAAAATATCTGATAAATATCAAATTAGTTTCCCAAATACTTTAAATGAAAATCCTAATTAAATTAAAACCAGATTGTAAAAAAAAGATATTATTATTCTGTAAATATGTTAAAGATCTGATCGTCACCGGTATCATTGAGACGCTTTCTTTCTGCAGGTTCCTCAACAAGAGAAAGAATCGGAAGGTCAAGATTAACACCAGGTTCATATCCGAACATATCCTGCATCTCAAGCTGAAGAGCATGCATATAGAGTGCATTTGGTATGTCCATTGCACAAAGTTCCTGACACTGGCCACAGTTTACGCATGAATCTGCAATGTGTGAATAGCGTATGAGGTGGAACATGAATGGCGGGTTTACAACGCCGGACTCTACGAGGTATGGTTTCTTTGTTGAACACTCAACACAGTAGCAAATTGGACAGTTGTCAATGCACTGGTAACATTTAATACAGCGTGATGTCTGGTCCATGATGAAGTTTAAGCGTTCCTTGCCCTCACCAAGCTTTTCGAACTGTTCTGTGCGGCATTTATCGCCGAGCTTAAACATTGCACCCTCAACCTTGCTGCGGATACCAAGAGCCGGCCCTGCAGGTTGTGCTGTCTCAATTGCCTTTCCGGCTGCCTTTGTAACAAGGTCTGCACCTTTATCCGAGCAGACTTCAACAAATGTTGCCTTCCCTGCCTTGTCACCGATAACCCCCCAGTTACCACATGCAAGATCACACTGGCGTGGGACCTTTGTCTTACAGCGCTGGCAGTTAAGACGGCGGCCGTAGCCTTCTTCTTCAAGTTCATCAATTTTTATGCCCTTGTGCTCATGATCTTTTGTAACAACAATAAACTGGCCTTTATCAATCTCTTCTTTTATGATATCATCAGGGTTTAATTCAAACTTTTCCTGGATCATAATACGGGCGTCAATAGGACTGACTGAACCACCACAGTTAAGACCGATTGTGATAAGGTTGTCAAGGTTAACCTGCTGTCTCTTTGCAAGTTCATAGAGTGCCTTTGCATCACAGCCTTTCATTGTGACTGCAATCTTCATATCCTTCGCTCCATTAAAGTATTTTTTAATGAGTTTTGGCATTAGAAGTGTACCACAGTGAAGTGAACCTGCACACTCTGCAATTTTTTCCGGTTCAGTTATAAGAATTGGCTGTGCATCGTAGATGTCAACACCCTTCTTTACAGCAAGAACTCCGTCTACTGCGCCGCTTTCAAGTGCAAACTTGAGAAGTGCTGTTACTGCTCCACCACATTCTCCTCTCTTGACTGCTTCTTCATCTTTTGCCCATGCCCAGAGCATATCTCCTTTAGCTACCATTTTCAGGCCTCCACTTTCTCAATTTTTGCAGCCAGTGCCTTTTCACCGTCTGTTAACATACAGATGCACTTTTCACCAAGGCACATTGTTGGAACAAGGATTACACCCTTTTCCATATCTTTTGTTATCATTACAGGCATTGTAAGTGATCCTTTTTCAGTTGTGACTGCTACAAAGTCACCTGCAAGAATGCCATTCTCTTTTGCGTCTTCTTTGCTGATTTTTACAAAGATATCCGGAACTTCACGAACAAGTGACTTGCAGTTCTCTGAGAGTGTGCCTGAGCCACCAAATCCATGCCAGATTGTTGCTGCTGTTGTAAGTGCAAGCGGGAACTCTGCTGATGTTGCAACTGCTGCTATTGCAGGAACATCTGCAACTTCAGCTTTCTGTTCAGGAAGAACAAAGCCATCTTTTGAAATTGCTTCGTAGGAAAGGTCTGAGTAAACTGATTTGAAGATCTCTTCTGCGGATTCAAATCCTAGATTTGCACCGAGTTTTGCCGCCACATCTGCTACAATCTGCCAGTTTGCTTTTATACCCTCTGCCGGTTCCTGTGCTTTTCTAACGAGCTGTATACGGCGTTCTGCATTTGTAACTGTTCCATCAACTTCAGCATAAACTGCTGCAGGAAGAACCACATCTGCTGACTGTGCTGTTGCTGTTAAGAATGAATCCTGAACAACTACAAATTCGGCATTGAGAGGTCCAAGGTCTTCACCAACAACATAGTAAGCTTTTGAATCGCCTGTGCAGGCTGTTTTAAAGCAGGCGCTTGCGCCAAGGAGAAGTGCCCCCCGTCCGTTTGACTGCGCAGGAAGTGCACAGAATGCTGCATTCTTTGATTCTGCAAGTGAAAGTGCTGCTTTTGCAATTGCCGCTTCAGATGCTGTCATTCCGACACCAAAGAGAACAACTACATTTTTACCCTCAACAAGTGCTACTGCTTCTGCAATTGCTTCAGCTTCTGCACCAGGTGCTGCCTTTACAAAGTCAGTTGCCATCTTTGCCATCGGGCTTGCATAATTGTCAATAACTATTACTTTTGCACCTTTGTCTTTTGCATTTGCAATGCGTCTTGCAACAAGAGGGTGTGACTCGACAATATTTCCGACAGCCACAATACAGTCTGCTTTTGCAATACCTGCAATGCTTCCTGCTGATGCATCAACACCAACTGCTGCTGCACTTGTAAAGTTCTCTGTGTTGAAAACCTCTTTTGCAAGTTTGCCAAGTGCAATAATATCCTCATTTGTTGAATTTGCTGATGCAACAACCGTTATATCGTTGCCCTTGTATGAGCCAAGCTTTGCTGCAATTGCTGCAAGAGCATCATCCCAGGATGCTTCTACAAGTGCATCACCCTTCTTTATCATAGGGGTTGTAAGCCTTGCAGGGCTGTTTACAAGTTCATACGCAAAGTGACCTTTCTGGCAGGTCTTTCCGTCACAGACAACTGATCTCTGGAACGGTGCAGTCCCGACAACTTTGCCGTCTTTGACCACAAGGTTGAATGAACATCCTGTCCCGCAAAAAGGACAGACTGTTGGTACATATTTAAATTCCATAACTATACCTCTAACAGAGAAATGTTTGATATTTGTATTATATAAAAACAATGTTTGGCTTTCCTAAATATGCACAATAACGGTGGAATTAATATTGCATGAGTGCCAATTCATAATTGAAAGATGAAAAAAGTAGCAATACCTCCTATGGTTGCCGACATAATTATGAATGGAATCTCCAATCTTAATGGTATTATTTTTGATTCTGTAAATGAGTGTCCATGCTGTGGAGGACAACTGAAAGGGCACGATACAAAAAATAAAAAATTTGCCACATTAATTGAAAATAATCAGCAAAAAAACATATTTGTTAATGTAAAAAGATACAGATGTAAAGACTGTAAAAAGCTTGTTTATTCAGATTCGCCATTTTATGACGACATCCGAATAGGATCCCCTATTGTTGACTTCTGTATCTTAAATCTAAAAATGCATCCTGCAAATCACATCTCCAAAATTCTTAGAAATATGAATATAGCAGTCAACCCTTCAACAATAAGAAAATTTAATACTTTAAAAACCGGCGAAATTAAATCAATAGAATTTCATGGAATAGCATTTCCTCTGTCTTTATTAAATATTTCAGAAAATATCAGAAATGATGAGAGTTTGGGAATAAATGCAATGATTGTTCAAATGGTACAGGGCCGCCCTCATAACTAATTATCAGATAAAAAACCAAATTTGGATCTTGTAACATAATTTTTTTAATGGATTTTTAAAAAGCATTTATTCAACGAGCAGATTACCATCATATGGGCAATATAATTCATCCCCGCAGGTCTGCCATCCGCAAACAGGGCACTTTTTCAGTCCCTTTGGTTTTTTTATAAAAGGTATTAATGGTAAAAACATGAATAAAAAGAAAAATGGCATTCCAAATAAAAATAAAACTGCTGAAACTGCCAGAGAACTTAAAAAAATTATGATGGTTAGAAAATTAATGTTCGTTTTGCCACCTCATACACAGCATATGCAGGAAGAGCATCAGAAAAAATTTCATCATTTTCTCTTAGATTTTTACAGTTGAAAATTTCAGATATTATATTTGATCCTATACCTGCAGCAATAACTGAATCTGAATCGGTATCATCCATTACCCTCTTTACCTGCTCTGAAATCAGTTTTCTCTGTTCGCAGAAAAATGCTTTTGCTATCTCAAGTGCCCCTTTCTCACCTATCTCTTCTAGATCAGAACAAAGTACTCGTGAAAGCCTCTGCAAAGATGCCTTGTAAGATATTTCAGCACCATCAGGTGTTGGAGTTGTATAATCATCTGCATTAATATTCCCAAGTACTAGATGTACATCACCACTCTGCGCAAAATACTCGCTGCTCACTAATGTGTCATAACCATTGACAATAACTTTTCTTAAAAGAGAGGGAACTGTTGTCCTTAAGGTGCCTGTATATACAAGATATCCTTTTCTAAGACGATCAAGGTCAGTCATGCCTTTTAAGGAATCAAAGTTATTTAAGGGAATAATATCAGTTGTTGTACTTCCGAAATCAACAAGAACTGCATTTTCATATTTATACCGGAGAAAATCGGCTGATGCAAGCCAGTTAGCTGCTGCAAGAATATGAGCAGGTGTATCATGAAATTTTCCATCCATCCCATAGAATAAGGAATCCGGCACAGCATCTTTTACTGAGTCAAAAATGAATTTTATTCCTTCATCCTTATTTGAAAAACCGTCAGCAAGCTCACCACTCATAACAACTGCTGCTTTTTTATCACCATAAGACTTTAGAAGTTCAGTCAGAGGAGCCTTCTGCCACATAGGGCAGTAATGAATTATAACAGAACCGTTATCAAAAATCTTCAGATTGGCTCCGCCTATATCTATACCAATAATATCATTCAATTCTTGTCACCACACCTTTAGTATCAAAAGAAACTCTGCCGTTTAAATGAACTGAATCAGGTACATCACCCTTAGATGACCCCACAAGAATATCTGCAATCTCTTCTTCCATTACTGCACAGATACCAACCAGGCTGGTTGTAGGTCTCGGGTTGACATCTACCACATAAATTTCATCAGAGACAACCATATCAACTCCTGTATATCCCTGACATCCAAGTAAATTTAAACTTTTAACAGCCGTTTCTATTATTTCATCCTCTCTCGGATGTGAAAAGGGTGTTTCCCCTCCCATGTAAAAAAACCTGTCACCCTCTCTCTTGAGGTATTGTTTGTTAACAGACAAAACAAGTGGTTTTTTGCCGCTATACGAAAGGCAGACGTCTCCGGTAACACGACCTCCCACAAGACTCACGCTAATATTTTCACCGGAGATAAACTTTTGCCCAAATTCACCTTCTTCTGGAGATTCTTTTGAAAGGCGCATATTTTGGCCGTCGACTCCGTTGATCTTTTTGATAAGCTTTAGACCTTCGTGAACCTCTTCCGGTACAGCAATGCCATTTGAAGATAATACGGACCCGGTTCTTAGTTTATTTGAACATAGTGCAATATTCAGGCTTCCGCATCCAATATTTCTGGTATTATCCTCAACAATTTTTGTAAATTTTCCGAGAATATCATCCGGTGCAATTACAAGTCCTACATCGCATTCAGGTGCAATTTTTTTTATTTCATCCTTAAAATCTCCTTTTTCCGGAGAGAGGACCTCATAACCACAGCGCTCAAAACTCTCCTTTAAGACATTAAGCATTGCTCTGCCTTCCGGTGCAAGTTCTGGATCGTTGAATACTGTATATTCTGCAATTAGCGCCTTCATTGAATATAATATTTGAAACTTAAAACAGATGAGACTGACGATTGAAGTAAAAAAAATTATTCCTGTTTATTATTTTTTAGATTATCTATTGCTTTTTCAAGCTCTTCTTCCATTTTTTCAGTTATATCTTCATCTTCTTCATCCAATGTAATTTTGCAGTCATCCTTATCAGATCTGAGAAAATCTATTTTAGACCTCATCCAGCGAACCTGATTCTCACAATTTTTATTTAAACCGTAAAAATATCCCAGAGCAAAACTTAGTATTGAAAGAAGAATTGACAAAAGACCTACAACTCCGCAGATAAAACAAATATCTGCGCAACCCTGAACCTGAACAGAACACTGGTTGTATTCAGCAGCAACACTCGGTCTCGTATTTGAGTCAGAAATAGTATTTATATTGGATATAACCCCACCACCCGTATTTTCAAAGGAATCAGCAAAACCGGGATTATCAATTATGGTTTCATATAGGTTGTTTTCATCGTCAGTTTCATTTATCTGTTCATTATAGTCTGCCTGTGCCTCAATAAGAGATGTACTTCCTGAATATTTTACACTGACCGGTTCAAAAATTGTAATGCTTTCACCCGGAGGGAGGTATCCGACATTACTAACAGTATCTATCCTGTTACTGTCCGCAAAAAGTGCTGTTATACTTGGATCCGAATCGGCATCACCAATATTTCTTATTGTATATGATATTCTGGAGATAATTCCATTAACAGAATCAAAATCAGCCATGATATTTTCGATTATTAGATCAGGTTTTGGATTTTCTCTTCCAATAACATTAATTTCCGCAACCTGCCAGTCTTTTGGATTTGATACCTTTTGCATTCCGGCACCGGTAATGACCGTATATCCCGGAGATATCTTCCACACTCCTGGTTTATCAAAAGAAATTGTCTCTTTAACGTTGATATAATCGCCCGGATAAATTGTTTTCCCAATGTAATTACTACCAGATCTTGCAGAGTTGCCCTGGGGGTCTGTTATGACAAAAAAAAGGCCTCCGGGTTGATCGATTACCAGCTGATTATATCCTGTTGATTCATATTGAAGCATGTAAAGAGCTGTTATATCATCATCTGTAAAGACATCCGGCAAGTCCCCGAATATTTTATAGCTGTTTATTTTCAATCCTTCTGGAGAAATTACAGGTTCTTCCTGAGAGTAATATGTAACTGTTGCTGAAACTGCAGGCACTGCCATCAATAACAATATTATTATGCAAATGGCAAAACCCAAAGCTCTGAATTTTTTACCTGACATGGAAATCACACAAGCTAATGTTTTAGTATATAAGCAAATACTATTATACTTGTCTAAAATCTTCAGAAAAAAAATCAGCAAAAATCTTTTCGGATTAAAAAACATTCTTTTAATAAAACCTGGGGATAAAAGAGAAGGATATACCTATGAGACCAAATATTCTTCTGACAAATGATGACGGAGTTACATCGGAAGGTTTGTGGGCAGCCTATGATGCTCTGGCAGAATTTTCTGATGTGACTGTAGTTGCACCATCAACACAACAGAGTGCAGTAGGCAGATCTATTTCAATATTTGAGCCTATAAGAGCGAACAAAATCCGTATAAATAATAAAGAGGCATATTCTGTTGGTGGAAAGCCGACAGATTCAGTAATTATCGGACTTTATGCCTTAAAATTAAAACCGGATCTGGTCGTTTCAGGAATTAACATTGGTGAAAATCTCTCCTTTGAATCCGTAATGACATCAGGAACTATAGGTGCAGCTTTGGAGGCTGCAAATCATGACGTCCCGTCAGTTGCCTTTTCACTTCAGGTAGAAGACCAGGGTGACAAATTTGATGATCCCAAATATTCATGCCTCGATTTTGAAGACTCCAAAAAAGCAATAGCATATATATGTAAAAAAATTCTGAAGAAAGGATTCCCGATAAAAAGTGATGTAATCAACGTAAATATTCCTCAAAAATTTACAGGTATATATGAGATAACACATCTTGCAAGAAAGCTTTTTGAAACAGGAGTTGAAAAAAGGCTTGATCCACGGGGCAGACCATATTTCTGGATTAACGGCCCTCTCTACGAAGATGCACCCGAAGGAACCGATGTACATTCAATCTCAAAAGGAAATATATCAATAACACCATTAACTCTGGATTCAACCGCTTACGAATGCATGAATGAGATAAGATCACTTCTCGAAATATAAACAATGAATATTGTTTGCGGATAATATCTGAATTTTATTCCTTTTAAAAAAGTAATGACTCCATAAAATTTATGAATTTTTTAAATATTCGGATTAATTTTTATTATTGCATCTTTAATTGCTTCGGCGGTACGCTCATCTTTTTCAGATTCCGCAGCTTTTAATAGAGCATTATATGCAGTATTACCTCCGAGAATTCCCAGTGATACAGAAGCAATTCGTCTCACATACTCGTTATCATCCTTTAGTAAAGGTAACAAAGAAATTGAAAGTTCTTTATTCCCAAAATAGCCCATATCCTTTGCAGCCATATAACGGACATGATCTTTTGGATCTTTTAACTTTTTTGCAAGTGGATTTATGGCTCTTTCATCCCGTATCATCCCCAAAGCCTCCGCTGCCCGGTACCTTACAGTCCATTCCGGATCGTCAAGGATACTTATTAATGGCAATACTGCCATTTTCCCACAGTCCACAAGGCTTTTAGTGGCGTCCTCTCGGGTTTTTTTATCAGGATCATAAAGATGCATTATATATTGCTTTATCTTTTCTTCATCACACATTGCTATAATTTCTTTTTTTTCAGGTATTAAACATATATTGTTGTTTTTCAGGGAATGTATGAGTCAACATATTCCAGGAATGTTTCAACTGTTTTTTTTGAATATGGTCCCTCTTCATATCCCGAAATTAATGTGATAGTATCTCTAAATGTTGAAATTGTCATCAAAAAGCCTGCAGGCCAGCATATAACAGGAAGAAAAACAGCATTTTTTAACTCCAGTATTTTGTTATCCGTTCCCAAAACAGGTAAAAAACAGTCAGTATCTATAATACCTATATTTGAAAAAACAGGGTTTTTTAAATTGGAACTGTCATATCCTGATACCATATTATTGAAAAATAATCTTAAATTATCCATTCCCTCTTTAAAAATTTCTTCATAAAAGGCTATACACCCAAGGCCCAAATCTCCTGATTTTTTCTTTCTGGTTATATCTGTAATCTGGCCAATAACATCTGTTAATTCTGAGTTTTCATCTGCAATTACAGATATTTCATACGCAACTGAAAGATTCTGCGGTAAATTGTCTTTATCTCTGCCATAATACTTTCTGATATCAGCAGAAGTCAAAAGTGTTTTTTTCAAATCATTTTCAGAATTAGAAGGGGCTATTTTTAAAAGCGCCAGAATATATGCAGCAATAATAATATCATTTACAGTTGCTCCATATTTTTTCCCGAATTCCTTTATTTTACCAAACCTTTCGGGATTAAGTTCACGGACTGTATAACAGGGATTTCCACGACCTTTATATTCAAAAGGAAATGCCCATCTGTCAATAAACGGCTCTTCAGCAGCAAGAGCATCTTTTATTTTGTTTTTTGAATTTTTTTCGAGAATGTCTTTTGTACCTCTGTAATACCAGCCTTTTGATTCCGGCATATAATCAGGATTTCTTTGTAATTTTTGATAAATAGAAAAAATTTCCGAAGATAAATCCTTTAAACCTTTTGCATCACAAAATCCATGGTGACAGGAGATTACTATACTGTCCCCTTTTTTACTTCTATAAAGACCTGCTCTGACCTGGGGACCTTTATAAACATCAAGAGCAGGAGGAGGATTTGCAAAAATATTTTCCTCTGGTTTTGAAATTTCCTGAAGATAAAAAGCTTCCTTAAAAAAAACAGAAGGAATCTTCTCCCAGAAAGGTATTTTATCTTTCTCGATATAACGCGATGAAAGATAGGGATCGGCATTTATTGCTTTGGTTAAGGCATTTTCAAGGCACTTTCCATCTATTCTGCCATCAAATTCAAAGAGAATGTGCATTGTAGGCTCATATATACAGTCAAAATAAACATTGAAGACATCAAATACAGGTGCAGGAGTCCTCAGTTCTTCTTCAAAATTATTCATAAATGAAGAATTATTACCGCTCATTAAAGATTAGATTTTTGTTAATATCTAAAATAAACAATTAAAATAAGGTTTTTTTAGATAATCTATTTAAACACGAATTTATTTTTCACAGGATCCAGAAGGATTTCATTGTCCAAACCCCTGAAAGATACTGCCGCAACAGCCCCGATTATTCCTCTTTTACCTTTTACAAAAATATCTTCTTTGTATGCAATATCTCTTGCATCTTTTTCGCACATTACCTTTTTCCGAGCAGATACTCCATATTTTCTAAGATTTTCTGACACTATAAACCCTTTTTTCACAGCAATTCCCCAGTTTTCAGACAGTGACTCATCCTCCACAAAACGGACTGCAATATTTTTAATCTTCTCGGAAACCTCGGGCAGAACGGCAAGTTCAATAAAACTACATGAATTTCCTGCAGTGCAGCTTTTTAACCTGGGATTTAGCATAACTACCCTGTGAGAGATAGTAATTACTCCTTTTAGTCTTCCCAGATACTGCAACAGCCCTAATGCAAGTGCAAAAGTCGCCCCGCCTTCCTCTGTATCCGTGTCATCTATACCAATAATCAGGTGTGACATAGCCTTTGTATATACTTCTCCTTCAACAAGCGATCCATAGACACCCAGATGAATATCACAGACACCTTCTGCCATCTTCATCATATCTGTAAGGGAATAAGCCGGCCCCCCTGTGCATCTGATCTTCTGAACAATAAAATCACCCTTCTTTTTAATGTCCACAACACCAACAGCAGAAGAAGGATAAAGTCCTATTTTTGATGAGAGATTGTTTATGTCTGCATTCAGATTTGCATATTCAATGAGAAGATTTCCTTCCCTAAGTGCTTCTTTAATAACGCCACCGGCAAGTGAATGGTGATGACGGCAGAATGCTGCGCATCCGCCGCTTCTGCATTCATGGAAAATTGCTACATTGTCACCGTCAACGGTTGTAAAAATTTTTTTGCATGCAGTCTGAAGCATTGTGCTCTTTGTTATATACTTGGCAGGAGAGCGGCCCCTCTTCTCTTCCTTTAAAACAACACAATTTTCTTCCGCAAGCCGGTTTATCCAGTCCTGTATTGTGCTCCGCGGGATTTTTGTTTCCTCTTCAATATCATGAACTGTAAAATAACCATTCCTGAGAGTGCAGTCCCTCATTAATTCCAAAAATTCTCTTCTCTTTTCAATAACGCCTGCCATTGCATTCCCTTATAAAAAGTAGATCTGAAATAATTGAACTTGCAGTCTCAACAGAACCGGCTCCTTTACCTATCAGTGTAACATTGCCTGCAAGGTCTGTTTCCGCTGTAACCGCATTAAGAGTGTCCTGAACAACAAGAGTATGATTTTTTAACAGAATTCTGGGTGAAACACGAAGTTTTTCGTTTTCTACATCTATCTCACCAATAAGGCGGATTGTTTTTTCATCCTCACCAGCCAGCTGAAGTGCATCTGAAGGTATATTGTCAATTCCTGTAATGTCAACATCATCAAGAGTCTTATGAAAACCAAGAATTGTATTAGCAAGAATTACAAGCTTAATTGCAGCATCAATTCCTTTTATATCATAGGTAGGATCTGCCTCGGCATAGCCAAGTTCACGCGCCTCTAAAAGAGCCTGCTGATAGGTTAACTTCTCATCTGACATTCTGGTAAGGATGTAATTGCATGTTCCATTAAAGACTCCATATATTCTTTTTATATTGTTTCCAGCCAGGCCATGCTCAAGTGCATGAATAATTGGTATTGCACCACACACTGCTGCCTCAAATCTTAGAAAACATTTATTTTCTTCTGCTATCTTCAAAAGATTACTATATTCAAGAGCAATAGGACCTTTATTTGATGTAACAACACTCTTTCCTTTTGAAAGGGCATATTTGATATATTCCAATGCAGGCTGTCCTGTATCTGCATTTGTAGGAGTTACTTCAACCAGAACATCATAGTCAGCAGAATTAAGGATTAACTCAGGCGTTATTTTCATATCCCCACATAGACCGGTCTTTTCTTTATTGTCCAGTATTTTACAGATATCAAGTCCTTTGTTATCTATTATACCACTTTTAGAATCTCCGACTGCTGTTATTATTATTCCAAGATTTTTTTCATTTATTATTCTGGCAAGTCCTTTGCCTACAGAACCAAAGCCAAGTATTGCTATCTTCATCAAATACCCTCCAGAGGTTCTACAATCAATATTCCCTTTTGCCTAGAAATATCCCGCAAGAGATCCATGGCACGCGTAATATCTTCAATGCTGTCTGATTTTATTGTTAACTTTGCAGATGTGGGCTCATTTACTGCAGGCATTATCATTGAGAGCTCTCCGACTTCTGCAAATCCGGTACCATCTATCCTGTCAACTGTATCACTTAAATCAGTATGAATCAAATGACCGATCAGGATAACTGATTTTCTTATTAAAAATCTCTCTTCTCCAATCCTTAATATTGAAACACCACTTTTTTTTAGAAGATTTTTTAAATCGTCAAGTTTTCCTTCAGGAAGTTCAAGTGTAATTTCAACATCAAGAGTCTTGCTCTCAGAGAGAGGATCTCTCTCATGAATTACTGATTTTATATTCCCGCCTACATCTGAAACCGGTTTTAATGCTGCAACAAGCTGACCAGGAGAATCTTTGATCTCAAGTTTCATAGATACCTGCATATATCCAAAAACACCTGTTTCATTTATTAGATCTCAAAAGAAGATAAGCCTTTTACAACAGAATCAGACTAAAAGAATGTTTGATTTTGATTTCATATCACAGGTTCTTAAGTTTGCTGTCAACTTTAGCAAAGAAATTTTTTCCTGCATTGATAAAAAGCGCAGGTTCCGGAGATTTTTCAACAGAAACAACATTACCATTGAAAAGTTCCATGATGTGCTGCCCGTCAAGAACCAGATCTGCAGGTTTAGTACTATCAAGTTCAACCCTTAGTCTTCTGCTGCTGCTGATAAGATGCGGTCTTGAAGACAGATAATACGGTGCAAGCGGTACAATTAAAAAACCATCTATCCACGGATCAACAATAGGTCCGCCTGCACTCATCGCATAACCGGTTGAGCCAGTAGGTGTACTAATTAAAACACCATCAGCCCTGAATCTTTCTGCAGGTACATGATCAATGTTTATTGTAAGCTGGAGTATCTTTGCAGGTCGTGATGTGACAATGACTGCTTCGTTTAAGGCTTCACCAACAAACTCACCATCTACGCGAATATGAAGACGCATTCTTTTCTCTATTGAATAATCGCCTGCTTCAATCTTTAAAAGGTACTCCTTTGCCTCTTCAGGCTCAAGTTCAGTTAAAAATCCTACACGACCCCTGTTTATTCCAATTATAGGCATCTGTCTGTTGAGCTGTCTTATTGTGTGAAGAACAGTACCATCACCACCTATTACCACAACAACATCTCCCCCCAGCTCCCTGATATCTGCCCCTTCACCAAACCCCAATGCCTGAGAAGTCTTATCCTCACAGATTATTGCATGGCCTCTTTCGATTAGAAATTTAAAGATCTCTTCTGCAAGAGCAAGAGCAGTCTCATCATCAGGTCTTGCAACCAGTGAAAATTTTATTTTATCACCTCAGGTATTCAATTGCTTTTTTATGTATCAGCCCGTTTGTTGCAACAAGGCACTGACCGCAGCTGACATCATCCGTAAATTTTATTGGATAGCCATTTTTGTCTGTCACAGTACCTCCTGCCTCTTTACAGAAAAGCATTCCTGCCGCAGCATCCGTAACTCTTAATGTATTTCTAAGATCTATAAAGCCGTCAAGCCTGCCGCATCCGACATAACACAATTCAAGAGCCGATGCACCATATAGTCTCCATCTTCTGATCTTTTCCCCTATCCTGATAATTGTTTCCGGATCAAATTTTTTCCCATATACACTGATTGTACTCTTTTCAAGAAGATCTGTCGTTGAAACACGGACTAATTTACCTTTATTATATGCCCCCTTACCTTTTATCGCATAGAATGATTCACCATGCGCCAAATCTCTGACATATGCTTTTTTTATTATTCCTTCTTCTGCGTAGGCAACAGAAAGTGCATAAAACGGATTACCGGTTATGGCATTATGCGTACCGTCAATAGGATCAAGATAAATTGTTCCGCACTCACCACCTATTTCCTCGCACCCAATCTCTTCGCTAATCAGAGTTTTACAGATTTTCTCTCTTTTAAAATTGTCGATAATTATATCTTCTGCTACCTGATCAATTTTTTTTGTAGGTGTTCCATCTGCCCCCATTTTTATTATTTCAGCCGCATTATTAGTTCCAATAAGGGGCAATACCGCTTCATTGACTTCTTTTGAGATCTCTTCACAAAAATTATAAAAATCCATACAAATCATATCCGGATATCTGATGTTTTTTTCGCTGAATTTATTTAAGTTGATTGTGATATACATAATGGAGTTTTATCATTATGAAAGAACAGACAGAAATCGGAAAATTAAAAGACGGACGATATGTCGTTGTTGACGATGAACCATGTAAAATTCTTGGAATTGCAACATCAAAACCAGGTAAGCATGGTGCAGCAAAAGCCAGAATTGATGTTGTAGGCATCTTTGACGGCGTCAAACGTTCAATTGTACAGCCGGTAACCGCAAAAACATACATTCCTATTGTAGAGCGCAGAACAGCACAGGTTATCTCAATTTCAGGCACAACAGTCCAGTTTATGGACGCAAAAGATTTTGAGATGTTTGAGCAGACTCTCTCAGAAGATGAAGTGGCAAAGCTTCAAACAGGAGCCGAGGTCCAATATATTGCCTCAATGGGTAAAAGAAAACTGGATAATTAAATAAATAATCCATATAATTTTTTAAACGAAGAATTGTTTTTAATTTTTTTTGGAGATTCCAGTAATTCTTTCATCAAATAAAATTGGGCATTTTCAAATTTCATTGCTCGCCGGACTGTGAAACCTCAGGCAAGTTTTCATCTGTATCATCTGACAGATCTTCTTTTATTTTATCAGAGGTATTCCCAGCTGTATTATCTGAAATATTTTCTTTTGCAGTATCAGATAAATTTTCATCTGCATTATCTAAGATTTCCTCTTCCAGCACAACCGGGTTTTCTATTTCATAAATTATTGCACTTATAGCATCTTTTTTATCCTTATCACCCGTATTTTTTTCAATATGAGTTAATATTGGTATTATCCTGCTGCCATGATTCAAAAGACTGTTTTTTGCAGTTTCAGAGACTCTTATATCCTCATCAAAAAGCGCTTTAGCAAGTATGGGTATTGAATCTGCCACATGAATTTCGGAAATTACTTTTATGGCATTTAGTCGTTTCTCAGGGTTTTTACTGTTCATCAAAACTCTAAGAGCTTTTAATGCAGGCAGACCCTCTTTTTTGAGAGAATTCCATTTTTCAGACAATATTAATTTTTTTATCCTTTCATTCTGCTCAATCTCTTTTACAATGCTATTAAGAGCAGAGACCCTTTCCATATCCATAATGCTGTCCTGAGTATCATGCAGTACGGACAAGGCAGAGGTTCCATACTTAATAAGATATGCCCTTGCAAGCGCAGACACCTGGTTGTCTGAATTAAAGAGCGCTTCAATGAGCGAGATTACAGAGTCAGGTGGACCTATTTTGCCAATAGTTCTGGTTGCATTAAGCCTTCTTTCAGAATCTTTGTCAGAAAGAAGATTTGAAAGGTAAGTCAAAGCAGGCAAACCTGTTTTTTCAAGATCCTCCCACCGGTTCTCAGAGATATATAGCTCAATTTTTTCTTTTTCTTCAATTTCGTTGATAATTTCAGTTAATATCTCCTTCTGATAGATGTCGTCACCTGTTGAATTAATTAGCCTTAACTGCGGCAATGCAGCGCCACCTAATTTTAGAAGTGCCTCCCGGGCCTTTTTGGAAATTACCTCATCCATATCAAAAAGAGCATAGGAAATCGGATAAATTGTTTTTTCGGTCTCAATTTTTATAAGAGAATTAAGAGCATTCATTCTCTTTTGTGAATATGGATCTTTCAATATCTCAAAAAGTGGTGAAACCGCAATATCTTCACTTTTTATTACTTCCTTCCAGTTATTTTTTGCAATATTAAAATAGATCAGATCTTCTTTTTCATCAGGGATCATATCCATTTTTTCAAGAGTTGCTGCAGCTGTTTCTTTATAAGAATCATTCTTATCACTCTTTAGTGCTGATATCAAAGAATCCTGAGCTTTTTCCCCGTAGGATTTAAGCGCAGATACGGCCATTTCACGAATTTCCTGATTACTATCATCAAAAAGCAGTATTAAAGGATCTATTGCTCTTTCATCATTAAGAGCACCAAGCTTTTTTACAGCTACTACACGAATCTGAGGATTCGGATCAGACATTGCATATTTCAAAATTTCAAAAACCCTTTTATCGGAAAGTCCGCCAAAAGATTCAACGAGCACTTTTTTAACGTCAGGATCTTTTTCACTGTAGATCCTGTCATAAAGAGCGTCATTTGCTTCTTTATCTCCACATCTGGCAATATTTTTTGCAATGACAATTTTAATTTCTGATCTTCCATAACTGAGAATTCTTATCATACCCCGGATACCCGGCTTGCCGGTACGAATCAGGATTTCTGAGAGCAGATTCTGAAATTCAGAATCTGAATTATTTATAGCGCTGATAAGGGGTTCTACAGCAGGTTCTCCCATCTCTATAATTTTATCAGCATAATCAGATCTTAACTGCACATCATCACTTCTAAGCCCCACAATAAGACGTGAAACTTCCATTGCAATCTTTTTCTGAAGTTCCAGTTCTTTTTTGATTATGCTGTCAATTTCATTCTGAGTGAGCTGTTTTTTGATGTCTTTTGCAGTTTGTTCATCCTTCTCTGAACCGGCATGCTTAATCAAATTATCTATCTCTTCCTGAGAAAGTTTTTTGCTTAAAAGTGTGGTAGTATTCTTATTTTCAACATAAACAGATCTGTGTAGAAGCTCGTCGATGTCTTCCTGTGATAATTTTTTCCCAAGAAGTTTTGAAGTATCTCCTTTCTGGGAGGAACGGGAATTTCTTATAAGTTCGTCTATCTCTTCCTGATTCAGTTTCTTTTTCAAAATTTCGAGGGCATCAGAGTCATTTGCATTTAAAACCCTGTCCAAAAGCCGGTCCAATTCATTCAGCGTAAGTTTTCTTCTTAAGAGGTCTGCAGTCTCACGGCTATATTCTCTTATCCTTCCTCTTTCCTCTATGAACACTCTTTCAGTGAATATATCAAGAATTGTACGTGCATTTCTTTTTATCTCCTCATCATCATCAGCAAGATATTCCTTAACATACGGAACTATTTTCATATCAGCAGTTTTAGAAAGAACACTCAGCATTCCAAGTTTTTCCATTTTTGTTCCCTGAACACTCACCCTGTGAACTTCAACCATTAGATAATTAAACATAAAATTGCTGATTTTAAAAAGTGCCTCCATTGCCTCATTTCTAACATTAGAGTCAGAATCATTAAGAGATCTTGTTGCAAGTGGTATTCCGTAGGGATCACTTATCTCACCAAGTGCATGAAGAGAAGAAATTCTGACCAGTTCATTTGGATGGAATGCCATATTTTCAATGAAAGGAATTGCGGAATTTCCCATTTTAGCAACTGCACGGGCACTTTCATATCGTACACTTTCTTCAGGATCTGCAAAATGCCTGATTAAAACGGGGATTGTCCCCGTATCCCTAATTTTTCCAAGTGAATATGCAGAAGCCCGCCTTACACCTTCACTCTCCTCCTCTATTGTCTCTAAAAGACAGGGAATGGCTTCCTTGGCATATAATTCTCCAAGAGCTTCTATAGCTGCAATTTCCACATTCTCATTGATGTCTTCTGTAAGAGCAATAAGGACAGTAATTGATGTTGTTCCAAATTTTTTTAGACTCTCAATAGCAACAATACGAATGATGGGATCTTCATTAGACAAATTTTTTGAGAATCGAAGAGACATCTCGGTACCAAAACCGGCAATGAGCAGCTTTTCTTCCCAGTATTCAGGTGAATTCTTTTTAATAGACTTTTCAGATTTATTTAGAAATTCTGCCGCTTCTTTTTCCTGCGCTTTAATAATTTCTTCTCTTATATATGCCAGAGCTTCAGCAGCGCCATTTTGTATATCCGGGTTAGAACTGCTTAATGCATTATTGACAGCATCCGTTCCGGGTTTTCCAAGTTTATATAGTATTTTATAGGTATTTTGCCTGACATCATAGATATCATTGCCAAGAAATTCAATGAGACAGGGTATTGCGGGCTCACCCATATTCTCAACATCCTTGTAACTACCACGCAGCATAAGGGATTTTGCCATTTCATAATAGTTCTTTGGCCTCCATTTTGTTTTTCCAAGTGACCATGATGCTTCAATCCTGACATCAGGATCTTTATCATTCATCCTCTCTACAAGTAAAGGAATTAATGAGTCATCTCTTTTATCGGCAATGGCCGCAACTGCAGCCTGTCTGACACCGCCATCCCTGTCATTTAAAAGCAATTTTAAAAGTGAGTTTGAACTCTTGTCATCTGTTTTTGCAAGAACAGAAGCAATTTTCCTTTTCTTTTTTGCGTCAGAAATTTCTATCCCAAAACTTAAAGCAGGAACTGCAGAATTTCCAATTTTTCCAAGAGCATCCCAGTCCTCTTTTTCGAGATAATAATATGCCTGCTCCGTCTGGCTTTCGGAGTTCCATTTAATTTTATCTAGTGATTCCACTGCCTGTTTTCGGACATCACTGCTTTTATCACGAAGCAGATAAACAAGCATACTGGTTGCATTTTTATCAGGTCTTCCGATATATCCAATTGCGAGCGCAGCTCCCCGTCTGGATCTGTAATTATCACTACCTATCAGATCCGATAGAGGTTCAATTACAGGTATACCGTTTTTTACCATCTGCGCCAGAGTTCTTGCAGCACCATCCCTGGCATTTACACTACCTGATGTTAAAAGATGTAAAAAAGTGCTCATGGTTTCTTCGCTATATGTGCCAAGAATTTCTGCAGCCCCTGTACGAATCTGCTCACTATCATTTCCAAGAGCTTTTAAAAGAGGCACGGAAGCAGATTTGCCTGCATCTTTAAGTTTTTTTTTCGCATCCCGTCTTACTTTCTTATCAGGAGAATCCAGAGAAGCTATTAAATTGGTTATTGTATCTGGCAATTTCTATACCACTTACTGTGTTGTCGATTAATGGCTCTGCAAAAAATACAGTCTTTCTATAATCATTTTTTAAAGCTGAACTTTAATATAATTAATTATTCAAAATTCCTATTATCAAATATAATAAAAATTAATAAATAACTTTTTAATATTTAAAAAAATAAAATGTTAAAAAATTGATAAACAGAAGCATTCTAAATAAAAAACTTAATTTTTAATATTATACCAGTGTTTTTTTTCGCATAATTTTTTATAGAATTTATTTCATTCAATTTAAGTTAAAGAATTAAGATATTTTGTCGGCACTTTTATCTCTATCTTATAGGATTTAAGCATACTTGGATTGATTATAAAATAATAATTCCCGGCCCCCTCATAAAATCCATGATTCCAGACAAATTCATTGATATTATCTCTTCCGGGGACACTGCCCGTAACATCACCGGAATCACCTGAATCGGAATCAGAATCTTCAGGTTCAGCAAAAAAATCCTCGCTTGCACTTCCTTCCGCCTTGTCAATCACTTTTGGCAAAGGACCCTCTGTCCTGGAATTTAGAATATATATTATACCATTTGGTTTGTCGGCATCCATTACCTGAACATTTATTGATGGCACAATATAGAACTGATTTGCAGCCTCAGCACCAGTACTGCTGCCCTCACTTGAAAATAAACCTTCAACTCCCCCCCCAGAATCACCACTACCAAATTTCTCTTCAAGATCCATCAGATTTTTCATAGCTTCATTATACTGCTGCAGAGTTATTGCTCCGGTGTTATATTGCTGTCTGACTTCCTCCATTTGAGCTTCATAATCCACATTTGCTTCGATTGCCGTTGCTCCTACATCCCCTATACTTTCAAGTGTAACTTCAATTTCCCAATAAGGAAATGGAATATTTATTATCTGAGTAGTAGCATCCCATTGTCCGTCTATTGTAGCATATAATCCTAAAGAATTATTCTCCTGTGCCTCATATGCCGGTATCCTGAAGCCAAAATCCCTCACTTCCGAAGGCCACTGGAGATTATAGGTAGATGGATCTACAAACTGAACAGTTTTAGGAGAGCCATCCCATAAAGGAGTGGGAGTAGGAGAAACGGTGCCTGTAATAACAGGACTATAAGGTGTTGCAGACGCACCCTGAGGAATTGGTATATTTGATATTGTATCTGATGATTTGGATTCGGGTAAAATCTGAACAGTCTCTCCGCTCAGTATAGGTTTTACAACAAGTGCCAGAACTAATACAATAGCAATTGCTGAAACAAAGAACACGAGATCCTGTTTTTGCATAATTTATTTTAGTTTATTTTTATTTATATATGGTTTGTTTGGTAAAAAAAGAATCAGAATATAATATAATTTTTTGTATTCAGATCATACCCATATTCTGTTATCAACAAGAGATAATCCTGCCTGTGATCCAGATTTATCAGGTTTATATTCCCTAAACTGCTTTAATGACACCGTTAGATCCCTTGTGAATGCAAAATAACCAATCTGGGAATTTCTGCATAAGTTCATTGCCATATCCATAAGACCACGCGGGTCAGGCCTTGCTTCTCCAAGCCATATATGGAATATATTGCCTCCGTCAACAATCGGGAAGAAGACATGCTCTATTTCCATCCTTTTTGTAAGGGAAACATCAGCACCCGGCGTTACATGAGTACCATTTGTGTAGTATATTGGAAGATCATAAGTTGTGCCCAATTTATCCATCGCCGATTTTAAATCTCCCTTTATCACTTTCTGTGTATATTTGCTGAATCGGGAGTCAATTAAATCTGCGACACTAAAACGCTGCCCCGTAGTCTCTGCAGGGGTTCTTGCAAGCGCAATTGTCAGATTGTGTTTTCTTGAGATCTCTTTTGCATACATTTCCATTTCGGTCATTGCACGAATTGCAAGAGCAAATGCTTCTCTGCTTTCATGTATCTGTGAGCCGGTATGATGCTGAACCATCTCATTTACACCAACAATTCCAATTGTATACACAAGACCCTCAAGATCAACAGCAAGGGGTCCTCTCTCCTCCCCATCGGGATCATTGGGATCTTTTGGACGTTGCATGGCAAAAGGCATTCTTCCTTTGGCACGGATGTTGTCCATCCATCTCCTTTTTATTTTAAAGACTTCTGTTGCAACATCCATAAGTTTTTTTAGTTCCGCAAAGAGTCTGGCATCATCACCTTCAGCCTTATATGCAGCACGCGGGCAGTTTATTGAAATTACCTGCCAGGAGCCCATTGAGAAATGGCTCCCGTTTTTAAAATACATCTTATCGTCAAAATGATCATCATCATCTGCCATTGATGAAAACTGATATGCACAGCACTGATAACAAGATATTCCTTCTCCCGCTCCCCTGTATGCCGGAATCTGATTGTCATAATAGGGTGTTCCAAACTTTGAGGCAAGTTCAAATGTCATCAGATAAAGGTCATTGTAGGTAGGGATATCAGGATGCTCAGCGTTAAATTCCTCATCCTCAGACATAAAATCGGGCTCTATGCTTATTTCAGGTTTGGGGAAATTGAAAGGTTTTCCCCAGTAATCTCCTTCAAGCATTACTTCCATTAAAGCCTTAAAAAGCAGCCTCACTTCTTTTTCAAATTCACCATAAAGCCTCTCAGGGGCTTTTTTGCCATCCCAAACTTTTCCCTTATAGACACAGGGTTTATCTCGCCATAACTTTGGAACACCTGGAGATAACTGAACAGATGAAAAGACAACCTGACCCCCGCGTGCAACCATCATCTGCGTCATCTCATAAACAAACATTTGCATATGCTGCTTTATGCAGTCATAGTCCTTTCCTTCAAAATAAGGTGCCATAAAAGTTAAGAAATTATAATATCCCTGACCTCCGGCAAAGTTAGTCTGTGCACTTCCCAGAGCCTTTACGGCATGCAGTATTGCAACCTCTGGTCTTTTGGCAGGCCCTGCTACTGATGCTTTTGTTCCATTTCCATCAGGCATAAGTCCGTAATACAAAAAATATCTTAAATCCCAGTCCTGACAGAAGGGGCGGGTGCCAAAATATTCAAGATCATGAATATGCATATCGCCGGAGAGATGAAAATCAGCAAGTTCCGGAGGCATCTGAAGGAGATACTGTTCTTTGCTTATTTTATCGGCTTTTTTCTTATGCGAGGTCTCTGCATTTTCCTGTAGATTTGCATTATCTTTTGCTTCAAAACCTCTTCCAACATCTATCAGATGTGCATCATATACAGGTGTACCTACTCTTGTTGATACATTTCGATATGGTATTAGTTCATGTTCCAGAAGAGAAATATTGACAATTTCTCTGATTAATGGACCAGAGAGAGATTTAAGATTAAGTTTTAAAATTTTCTGCTCAACATTAAAAGCAATTTTTCTTGCAGTTTCTTCATCAATTGCATTCCCTCCATAAAACTCCTCAACAAGACGGGTTTCTTCTAAAAGCTGCCGGACTATTCTTTCTCGATTCCATTCAAGTATAAGGCCGCGTGAGGTGCGTACCTTGGGAAGCGAAGGTACTGTAAAACCTTCAAGAGTCTGCTGGAGGGATCTTTTATCTTCCCTTTTCATAGGTTATTCACCTTTGCAAAGGGGGAGAATTTCTTCTTCCTTTACCATACCGCTTTTGAAAAGCTCCGGAGAAGTCAGAAATTTATCACCTGCCTGAAGTACAGGTGCCTCTCTAACAAAGACATTATTTAATCTGAGTTCTGTCATGTTAGCCGGTTCTGAAAGATCAAGCTCCTCATAGGAAAATCCCTTTTCCTCGAGAAAACTCTTTAACAGGTCACAATTCGGACAATTTTCAAGAGAATATACAACTATTTTTGGATTATCGGACACTAAAAAAATCCCCCAATCGGTGATTGTATGATAGTTGTTTTTGTCAAATAAAAAGTCTGTTGTTTGACTTGGATGTATCAATCATAAGCCATTTAAGCAAAGAGATTCTGCAGTGATATAGATACATGTCAACATATTTAGAAAGATGAATGCATATATACTAATTGATGACCAGGGTTTTTATTGCAATAGAACTTCCTTTGGATATAAAGCAAAAAATTTCTGAGATAAATGAATTGATCTCAGATACGGAAGCAAAATTAAATATTGTCAATCCCGATATTTCACATATCACCCTGAAATTTATTGGAGAAGCAAACGAAAAAAAACTGGAAAAAATAAAAGAAGCTCTTGCCGGAATTAAATATAATAAATATGAAATAAGTCTGGAAGGAATTTCATTTAACAGTATCAGCTCACCACGGGTTATCTGGATAAACGGTTATGACAAGGGTATGTCCGCTTCACTAGCAGATATATTAGAAGAAAGCCTTTTTGCCCAGGGTATTGAAAAAGAAAGACGTCCTTATAAAATACATGCCACTATTGCAAGAGTAAAGAGATATCACCCCTCCCTCAAACCTGTAGTGCAGTCACTGGCAAAAAAAAATCTGGGTAAATTTGAAGTTTCAGGATTTAAATTAAAAAAGAGCATTCTTACGCCAAATGGTCCGAAATATGAAGATCTCATGGAGGTTTTATTTTAATGCACTCGGAATTAGAAAAAAAAGTTCTAACCCGGATTAGACCCCTAAATCAGGAAAGAGAAGACATCCTAAAGATGGCAGACGAGCTTAAAGATGCTGTAGACAAGAGCGGAATTGCCAGGGGAATGATTGTCGGCTCTGTAGCTCGTGAAACCTGGGTCTCCGGAGACCGTGATTTGGATGTTTTCATGCTTTTTGAAACCTCATTTTCAAAAGAAGAACTTGAGGAGAAAGGCTTAGGTCTTGCCAGAGAAATTGCCACAGCATTTGATGGTGAAATAGTTGAAAAATATGCCGAACATCCATACATCAATGCAAATATAAATGGTTTTGATGTTGATCTTGTTCCCTGTTATGCAGTATTAAACGCATCTGAAATAAAAAGCGCTGTTGATCGGACACCATTTCATACAAGGTACATAAAAAACAGAATAAATGGTTTCACAGATGATGTTTTGCTCTTAAAACAGTTTTCAAAAGCATGCGGAGTATATGGCTCAGATCAGATGACAGAAGGCTTCGCAGGATATCTCTGTGAAATATTCATATTATACTATGGAGGTTTTTCCAAATTTATTGAGGCGGCATCCGAATGGCATCCTGAAATAATTATTGACCTGGAGAACCATCAGGCCAAGGATTTTAACGATCCGCTTGTTGTAATTGATCCTGTAGATCCCAGAAGAAATGTTGCGGCATCCCTTTCTGCTACAAGAATGTACGAATTTTCCGAGTTTGCAAGAGGCTATCTTTCAAATCCTTCTGATGATTTCTTTATCAAAAAAGAGGCATTAAAAATATCTCAAAAAGAATTTTCAGAAAGAATAAAATTGCGGGGAACATCCTTTTACGGCATAATATTTGACACCCCTGGCCTAATCCCTGATATTATAGTGCCACAGTTAAGAAAGAGTGTTGTTTCAGTTACCGGACTTCTTGAAAGGAACGGTTTTACAGTCAACCGCGCCGATTCCTTTATGGGTGAGAGAAAATGTATTCTTTTGTTTGAATTACTTACAGAAACACTCCCGGACATAGAGAAAAGAGCAGGACCTCTCGTCTGGGACAAAAAGAACTCTGATAAATTTATATCTAAACATCTTGGAAATACTTATTCAGGACCATATATCTCTGAAAACCGGTATTATATAGAAATAAATCGAAAATACCCAAGTGCATTTAAACTTCTGCAATCTGATGAATTAAAAGAATCAGGCCTTGGAAAACATGTGAAACAGTCTGTTTGTTCCAATATTTCCATAATGAAAAATACTGAATGCTGGAATGAAGAATTTTCCTCCTTTTTGCAGGACTTTATCGAGAAAAGATCTCCAATATCTGATCTTCTTTTAAAAAAAATGCAGAAATGATTTATGAACAAAATGCTTTTCTTTTTTTATGTGATTCTGATTGATTTTTAATAATAATTTATTTTCTAAATTAAAATTAGGGCATATACAAGAGTTTGTTTACATCATCATTAATTTTTCATTTAAATCATCATTCAGAATTTTCAGACGAACTATATATATGCCCTACAATAAATATATAGAATGAGAAAATACAAAAACAGCCATATCTTTAATAAGAAAATAGCAATTTTTTTGTTTTTCAGGACGTTTAATTCATGGAGATAAGGAAAGTTCAGATAACAGGAGGCTCTTCATACATTATTTCTCTTCCAAAAGGATGGATAAAAGACTCCGGAATCGAGAAAAACGATCCTCTCGGATTAATTGTGCAGCCGGATGGCTCCCTTACAGTCACTCCAAAAATTACAGGCAAGATGGCTGAAAGAATAAAAATATTCAATTTAAAGGATATTGACGATTATGAGCACCTCCACCGCCTCTTAATCGGAGCCTATGTGACCGGATTTAATACTATCAAAATAATATCACCCACAAGAATCCCATCTTTTGCCCATAAAGCAGTCAGAATGTTTATTCAGGCATCAATTGGCCAGGAAGTCTCAGAAGAAACTGAAAAGAGCATTGTGATAAAAGATCTTTTAAATCCAGGTGAAATGCCATTTGAAAACGTAATTTCCAGAATGTACGTTATAACTGAAGGCATGCTCAGAGATGCAATGTTTGCACTAAAAACCCGGGACAAGGATCTCGCAGAAGATGTCATATCACGGGATCGCGATGTAAACAGACTTTACTGGCTCATATCCAGACAATATAACCTGCTTTTAAGAAATGTTTCATTATCCAGAGAAATGGGGATGGATGTTGAGATGGCCCTTCACTACCTCCAGGTTTCAAGAGTAATGGAACGCGCCGCAGATCAGGTTGTAAGGGTCGCAGAAAACGTACAGACACTAATGTTCGTCTCTCTTGAACGTAAAACGATGGATATTTTGCAGACACTAACATCAGAAGCTATGGATATTTTTCATTCAGGAATAGAAGCATTCTTCAATAAAGATCTTGACGAAACCAATAAAACCTTATCAAGAGTGAATAAATTCAATAGTAAATGTGATAGTGCAAGCAAAGATCTTTATGACATGGGGCGCTCAGGAGTAGTATCAATAGGATATATATTCGAAAATTTTAAGCGTATCAGTGAATATTCGGGTGTAATATGCGAAACCTCTATTAATTACATCGTAATGGAAGATTCCTGAACAATCGCTTTTTTACCTAAAATAAAATATCATATTTTATATATACCACATAATTAGGCAACTGATTTTTTAATTGCAATATATCCCTATATAGTATATAGTGAATCTAAATTGTCTTAGGCGTGAAATATAAATACATTATCCCGTAATTTATGATCATGACAGATGTTTCTACAATGCTGCAAAAAATGAAAGACGATAAAGTTAAGTTTATCCGCCTTCAGTTTTCTGACATTCAGGGACAAATAAAGAATGTAGCCATTCCGGACATACAGGCTGAGAAAGCCCTTACCGACGGAATCTCATTCGACGGTTCTTCGATCGAAGGATTTGCTCGTATAGAAGAATCAGACATGGTTTTAAAGCCGGATCTCAGTACATACTCCCTTTTGCCATGGAGACCTGAAAAAGCACGTGTTGCACGTTTCATATGCGATGTGTACAAACCAGATGGAACACCATTTGAAGGAGACCCGCGTTATATCTTAAAAAATCAGCTCAAAGAAGCAGCAGAAATGGGATATACATTTAACATAGGTCCTGAACTTGAATTTTTCCTGTTTAAGATGGTTGATGGCGAGCCCAGCACAGAATTCAAGGATCACGGAGGATACTTTGATCTAGCACCTACAGATCTTGCAGAAGATGTTCGCCGCGACATTGTCATCGCACTTACACAGATGGGATTCGAGATCGAAGCATCCCACCATGAAGTTGCAAAATCACAGCATGAAATTGATTTTAAGTATGGAGATGCTTTAAAAACAGCCGACAATGTAGTCACATTCAGATTTGTTACAAAGACAATTGCACTCATGAACAATTTGAATGCAACATTCATGGCAAAACCAGTATATGGCATTAACGGGAGTGGAATGCATACGAATTGTTCACTCTTTAAAGACGGTGAGAACGCATTCTATGATCCAAACGCACCACTTCAGCTTTCAGAAATTTCAAAGCAGTTTATTGCAGGCGTACTCAGTCATACAAAGAGCATAACACGTGTTGCAAATCCCACAATCAACTCATACAAGCGCCTTGTTCCCGGTTATGAAGCACCAGTGTATATCGCATGGAGTGCATCTAACAGAACAGCATTAGTTCGCGTGCCTGCACCACGCGGTAAATCAACACGTATTGAACTACGTAGTCCAGACCCAACATGCAATCCCTACCTCGTATTCGCAGCAATTCTTGCAGCCGGAATGGAAGGTATAAAGAAAGAAATGCAGCCACCGGCAAGTGCAAATCAGAACATCTTTGCAATGTCAGAAGAAGAGAGAAACCAGGCACATATCGAAACCCTTCCGGGAGATCTTTACACCGCCAACAAACACTTCATCGAGGACGAACTTCTATGCAAGGTATTTGGCAGCCATGTTGTGAACAGTATAAACAATATTGCAAAACTTGAATGGGACGCATTCCGTACAGCAGTACACCCATGGGAAGTAGAGCAGTATCTTACCAGATACTAAAATAAATATTTTAATCGGCAAAAATACAATTCATAATTTTTCAAATTATTTTTGATTCTAAAATAGTCCGTCAATAAAGTCAGGAACAATTTTACTCAATATAAATTATATTTTTTCTTTAACACCATTTATCGGAAGATATTATAGTTTGTTCATTCAATATTCTATATATTTGCGGTAATCCGATAATATGGATTTATAAGATCAATATTATTACAAAAATTGGAAAATTTCGGGAGATTTTAGAGAGCATATGAGTTTTATCAGATCTGAAAGGAAATGTATTGAGATATTAAGATTGTTAAAAGAATATCAAGAACCTGTAGGTGCCAAACGTCTTTCTGAACTTATGGGAGAACATGGTTTTGCACTTACTGACAGAGCTGTTCAATATTATCTTAGTTATCTTGATGATGCAGGCTTTACACGAAAGGTAGGAAATCAGGGAAGAGTCCTCACACCTGCTGGAATTTCCGAGACAGAAAGAGCTCTTGTAGACGAACGAATAGGATTTATTATATCAAAGCTGGAAAGACTTGCATTCAAAAGTAATTTTAATCCTGAAACTTGCACAGGAAATGTGGCATATAACCTATCCTTTATCCCACATGAACAGTTAGATTTAGTTACAAAAGAATTCGATGAAGTAATAAAAGGCGGCATTAGTTTTTTTTCATCCTATAAAATAATTGACAACGATCCACGAATTCCCACAGGACATTCGGGAATAATAACAGTTTGCAGCATAACTATGGACGGGGTTTTGCAAAAATTCGGGATACCTGTAAAAATGGCATTTGGAGGAACAATTGGAATTAAAGAATACAAACCTGTCGGTTTTAATGATTTAATCGGATATAAGGGAACAACCATTGATCCTCTCCTCCTTTTTATTAACGCAGGAATGACCTCAATAGATTCTGCTCTAAAAACAGGTAACGGAACTGTTCTTGCAAATGTCAGAGAGGTTCCTGACACAGTAGTTGAGTCCGTAAATGACATCGCAGCCTCAATGAAGAAATCAGGGTTTCTCTTCCCTGTTGCAATGGGAACAGGCATATTAAACGTGCGTCCCAACCCGTTCAGAACATCTATTGTTGCATATAGCGGAATGAATCTTATCGGACACGCAGTAGAGAAAGGATTTACTTTAAAAACCGAAATTGGAGCAGGAAATATCCCTTATTCTAGTTTTGATCTTTGAAAAATTAATAATCATCCAGATAATCCAGGATGGATATATCCATAAGTCCTTTCATTGACTGAACTTCTGCCCATCTCCCCGTCTCTTTAAAAGCCGCAATAGGATTTGTTCCTCCTATCATTGCAATACCCTGATAGTTGGGCGTTACAGGAACTCCAAGAAGAGAAGAGTTGGGAACACCAACATCAAGTACTCCGCTAAAACCTGCTGCATTTAGATCTTCTAAAACCTCAAGTACTGCAGTTTCCGACTCCATATGGCATTCCCTGATATTTGCCGTTATCGTGCCATTACCGCCCCTTATAACATCCATAACAGATGTATTACCCTGAGATATCATCACAGTAATTGGATCAATTGTAGTATATTCATATTGTATCATTGCCGTAAAACGGCGGGGAACAAGCCTTTCTACTTCAACAAGACCACCCCCTATTGGATTTACAGGAACACCTTTCTGATATAATATTGAATCCAGAATCAGGCTACAAAGAGTACATATACCCGTATGCCCCTTAGGAACTTTATAATTTTCAAATTTAGTGCCTTCTTCTGCAAAAAGAACCCTGTCACTTACACAAAGACCTGCACTAAAAGTATCTTTGAATATTTGTATTGCTGTTTCAAGATCCTCTGATTTTATGAGTGAAAGATTATATATGATATTCCCACTGTTTTCAGCAGGATTATAAGTCATCTGAAGAGAATTTTCCTCTATTTTATGATTGACAAACTTAAGCGTATTCTGCATATTTTTTATCCCTGATTGTTTTCTATCGTATATATAAAAATATATATTCAGTTTATCTATGGTTTTTGATCTTATTATTGATACTCATTTTGATTTTTTTAGAACTTGTTTTTTTATCTGAATTATATCTAAAATCAGAAAATTTTTATCTGATGAGATTTTTGCTCTCACACATACACGAAGTCCATATTTCTCCCTGCTCTGTCAGACTATATACAATCCAGCGATACTTCTGTGAACCCCTGATGAGTCCGGCTTTTTTTAAGACATTCAAATGATAGGAGAGTCTTGAATCAGCAAGTCCTAAAACCTCTTTTATTGCACATACGCATAAAGGACCTGCTTTTAAAAGAGAAAGAATGTGAAGTCTGACAGGATCTGTACATGCACTGTGCATCAGAGATTGAATTTTTATGCAGTCCATATCACAAAGTTCATTTTTTAGTCCGCCAATACCACCTCTATGCCGTATTTGAGCTTTAAATTCCTCAGGAAGATCATCAGGCAGACAAATATCATCCACATTTACCATTTCAAAAATATTCGAAATCAAAACATTTAAACTGTTTGTAAGATGATATCATTTCAAACATATTTGAAATACTTCTCTTTTGAAGATAGGTTTAAATATGTTTGTTTTGAATGGACAGTTAAGGTGAAATTATGCTTGAGATACTTACCCAGGAGACATGGTCCCCATATGTAGCAGGAGCAGGAATAGGAATGCTAAGCTGGCTGGCATTTCTTCTCTCGGATAAACCTCTCGGATGCTCCACATCCTATTTCAGAACTTTCGGCATTATCAGAAAGATATTCTATAAGAAAGGGATGGATGAAAACACATATTATGAAAAATATAAACCAGAAATTGAATGGCAATGGATGCTCGTTTTCGGCATCATAATAGGTGCATTCATATCATCAGTACTTTCCGGAGTTTTTGAAATAACATGGGTTCCGGATATGTTTGCAGCCAGGTTTGGGAACAATCCGACACTCAGAGTTATTTTTGCTCTTATTGGAGGAATCCTTATGGGATTTGGTGCACGCTGGGCAGGGGGCTGCACAAGTGGTCACGGAATTTCAGGAACTTCTCAGCTTTCAATTACAAGTATATTAGCAGCCATATTCATGTTTGCAGGCGGAATTGCTACTGCAATGATTATTTATGTGGTGTTCTAAATGAATGACAGTCTTCATAAAAATAAAAGTCTGCAACTGATTCTGGGACTCTTAATAGGTACAGGATTTGGTTTCTTTCTTCAGAAAGGAGGCGTAACAAACTATGATGTAATAATCAGACAGCTCATACTTGTTGATTTCACTGTCGTAAAAATAATTGCTGCAGCAGTTCTTGTTGGAATGCCCGGAATATATCTTCTTCAGCACTATGGCTATGCTCGAAAGCATATTACAAAAGGTTCAGTAGGAACAATTGTAATAGGAGGACTTATATTTGGAGTAGGTTTTGCTGTTCTGGGTCTTTGCCCCGGAACAGTTGCCGGAGCAGTAGGTCAGGGTTCTCTTGATGCACTATTCGGAGGTATTGTGGGTATAATAATCGGAACAGGAATATTTGCCGCAATATATCCAAAAATCAGCAGCGGAATTTTACAGTATAAACCATTTAAGTATGAAACCCTCTACGAAATGATTGGAGTGAAACAAATCTATCTGATTATATTCTGCCTTATTGCAGGAATTGCATTTCTTTATGGCCTTGAGTATATCGGATTGTAATAATACAAAAGACTAAGCTGATTAAATAAAGATTTGGAGTTGATTAAAAATGAAAGATGAAATGCAAAAAAAACCAAACTATGCTGAGATATCAAAAGTTCTTGTTGAGACATTAAACCTTCCGCAGTCACCTGTGGCTGTAAAGTTTGCAAAATCTCCGGAAGGCATTCCAGAAGGAGTCAAAGAGATTGAGGATACTGTCAGGCACTGCCAGATGGTTGCAATGGCCGGAAAACAGGGAAAAATATTCTATGCAACAGGGGACAAGCATGCCTGTGCAGGCGGAGGATGGGCGCTTGGCGTAAAGGAGATAACACCATCACTTCAGACAGGAGAATTTTACTTTAAACTGGGGAAATATGAATCCTGGGCATCCTGTATGAGAACTATAAAAAGTGTCCCTTTCGTTCACAAAACTGCTTCAACAGAACCTGCAACATATGCAACAGTATATGCACCACTTGAGAAAACTCCCTTTGACCCGCATGTGGTAATTATCGTCGCCCAGCCAGTTATGATGCTAAAATTTGCACAGGCGCTTCTCTACAAAATGGGCGGAAGGATTCATTCAGAATTCTCAGGCATCCAGTCAGTATGTGCAGATGCATGTTCACAGCCATATCTTACAGGAAAAGCAAACATCTCATTGGGATGTGACGGTTCAAGAAAGTTTTCAGAGATTAATGATGATCTAATGGTTATGGGAATTCCAGCCGAAATGATTGAAGAAATAGCAGAAGCAATACCGATTGTTTCCGGAGCCGCAGGTTCCAAAACAAAAAAATAACTATTTTTAGATTTTTATCCTGATCAAATAGTTTATCTGGATTCATTTTTTCACCCTATTCACTTTCACGCGATCTTATGATCTCTATATGCAATGAGACCAAAGAAAGACTTATAAGATTTAATGTGGTTGCAAAATACCACAGATATGATTCAAACACCGTAAGTCGTATTATCCAGCCGGACCAAAGCATAAAACAGATTATGGAAAAAGAAAGCAGCGTATCCAACGCCAGAAATACTGCAGGCTTCTGAAAAATCCTGCCAACCTGAGCTATTGTGCAGTACTCAAAATAATTTTCTTTATGGAGGATATCTAAAAAGATCTTCCCGAAATTCATGAGAATATCAGTCCCTGCCCAAAAAATAATTATCTCTCCAAACAGTGTGAGAAAAAAATCTGAATAGGCAGCTCCAATCCTGAATGCAACTCCTCCGAATAATATTTTAAATAAACAAAAAGGTATTCCTATAGTTAAACCTAGAAAAAAAGGGCTTTTATAAAATATTTCAATATTTTTCTTCATATAAACGTAATTTTTTCTAGTCATTTCATTAATCCATAAAGGCAGAAAAGACTCTTTGTTGAATTGGCATTATAAACCTGCCGTTCAGGCATGAATCTTTTTAATCTAAAAAAAGGATTAATTATTTATTTCGAAGTGTTTTCTTCTCAGCCAGTCTTTCAATAGGACCTTTATCAATATCATCCGTGACTATTATCAGGCCATTTCTTAAAGCACTATCAACAAATCCAATTCCGGTCTCCGTCCGTAATATAAGCGTCGTGTAACCTTCAGGACTTCCAATAGAGCCTGCTGAAATATCTCCATCAACTGCTGTAAGATCAGTGCATACACTACATCCCGGACGAATTGCATCTTCCAGCTGAGTAAGAGGAATAATTGTCTTTGAATCATCAGTAAGAGTGATCTCAAGCTTTCCCTTTATATCCATCCTCTTAATCTTCCAGGGATCAATAGACATCTCCGACTTCAGTTTTCCTTCCATAAGTTTCCGATAGTCAAAGGTTTCGGTGCAGAACAATCCAAATATAAGGCGTATTGAATCTCCAAAGGGTATTACAAGATCATTCTGACTCTCCTTCATAAGCCTTAATGCCGATGCAACGCAAGGAGTTCCCACTACAGCAATATGTTTGTATTTTCTTCGTACAACTGCTTCAGAGAGTGCAAGAAGCACAGGCGTCCACCAATTATAACGGCTCCCTGCGGTTGCAATAATCGCTTCTTCTGAGGTTATAAGAACAGATTTCGGTTTTTGAGTCCAGCTGTCCTGTGATACAGTTACAACAGCATCAATGATACCCGTTTTCAGAGCATTTGCTAATATTGCAGTTACAGCACCACCGCTTTGTCTTCCTGGAATCTCAGCAACAGATTTTGCCGCATCTATCCGGATATATTCTCCAAACATTTCCCTTTTCTTTGCAGCATCCTTCGTTCTAGGGCATACAGAATAACAGGCACCGCAGGGAACAGAGTCATTTAATTCTTTACAATAACCTGTGTTTACAGGAATTGATTTTTCTTCAGCAGGAAATATAATTGCATCAGCAGGGCATACTGCGCAGCAGGCACCACATCCTGAACATCTTCCCGTATCCCATACTTCTTCTTTTAAATTTTCATAATTTCTTCGGGACATTAATTTCACTCCCAGCAGTATTTATTTGCAAACGGTCTTGAGCTTGCAGGGATTATCTTTGTGAACTCGGATTTTAAAAGTTCCTCGGAATTCAGTCCAAAATATTTTGAAAATTTTTTAATGTATGGCCTGATTTCCTCTAAATCCTCTACTTTTAACTTTTCTTTTTTGGCTCCGATTCCAAGTTTTGATTCGTCAATATCTCCCCTTAGTATTATCTTACCGCCATGAATTCCACTTCCGACACCTCTCTCATTTACAGGGAACAGACTATTTAATCCAAGAACTATCAAAAGCCCTCCTGCCATATACTCACCAAGAAAAGCCCTGGCAGTTCCTCCCACGACAAGAACCGGCCTTTTTTCCTGATACTCCTTCATATGAATCCCGCCGCGGTAGCCAATGTTATCTCTGACATAGACTTCTCCCCCCCGCATACTATGCGCAGTTGCATCGCCCGCACTTCCGTGTATAATGATTCTTCCGGAATCCATTGTGTTACCCGGAGCATGATCGCAGTTCCCATTAACAATAATTTCAGGGCCACTCATAAACATAGCAAGATCTCCCCCTGCAACCCCGTTAATTTTTATTGAGACATCATCCCCGCGAAGACCATTTCCAATAAAACGCTGGCCGAGAACATTATCAAGAATTATCTCTTTTACACCATCTGCAACTGCTTCTCTCAGCATAATATTCAGAGGTGTATAATGAACGCCTTTTGCATCAATCCGGATGGTTTTTCCCATTTTTTCAGGCCCCCACCATCTTTACATCAAGTACTTTCATAATTCCCTCATCCAGCATGTAACCACGCAGCCGGTCACGATTTCCACGCAGACTTTCAATAGAGTTGATTCCGGCAGCACCCATTAGTTCTGCAAGTTCAAGTGTCCACCCGTTTATGAGATTTGCAACATTATGAGATGCTTCATCAGGATTGAGCCGATCCACAAGATCCTGTCTCTGGGTTGCGATACCCCACGGGCACAATCCCCGGTAGCATGAACCACAGACTCTGCATCCCATGGCAACTAAAGCGGCTGTTCCTATATAAACAGCGTCTGCTCCAAGAGCTATGGTCTTTGTGAGATCAGCACTATCACGGATACCTCCGCTTGCAATAACAGATATCTCATTTCGAACTCCCTGATCTCTTAATTTTTCGTCAACCGCCGCAACTGCAGCCTCTATAGGAATTCCAACATTATCACGGAATACACGCGGTGCTGCACCCGTGCCTCCTCTGAATCCGTCGACAACTACTGCATCAGCAGATGATCTTGCAATACCTGCAGCAATCGCCGGTGCATGGTGAACTGCAGCTATCTTGACAAAGACAGGTTTTTTCCACTCGGTAGCTTCTTTTAAGCTTCTTACGAGCTGTGCAAGATCTTCTATACTATAGATATCATGATGGGGTGCCGGGCTGATTGCATCACTATGAAGAGGTATCATCCTTGTTTTTGATACATCTTCTGAGACCTTTTCTCCAGGAAGGTGCCCTCCGATTCCAGGTTTTGCACCCTGGCCAACCTTAATTTCGATTGCAGCTCCTCTCTCAAGGTAATTAATGTCAACGCCAAACCTGCCGGATGCAACCTGAACAATCATGTTATTCTGATAAGGATAGAGATCTTTGTGAAGGCCACCCTCCCCCGTTCCCATGAAAGTTCCTACTTCGCTTACAGCCTTTGCCATTGAAAGCTGGGCATTCAAGGAGATTGCACCATAACTCATATGCCCTATCATTATCGGGGTTTCGAGCTTCAGATTTGGAGCCAGCTTAGTCTCTAAATTATAATCTCCTGAACCTTTTTTAGAGACTTTGACGCGTCTTGGTTTTTTACCAATATAAGTCCTCAGCTCCATTGGTTCTCGAAGAGGATCTATACTTGGGTTTGTAACCTGACATGCATCAAGAACAAGCCTATCAAATATAATAGGATAATCTGCCGCATTGCCCATGCCGGAAAGAATTATCCTGCCCGTTTTAGCCTGATTATAAATGGCTTCTCTGGCTTCGCGTGTCCATACCGGATGAGATCTGTAATCATTAGGCTTTTCCTGCATTGTTATTGCATCACGCGGACACATGGCCATGCATCTGTGACATGCAGTGCATTTTCGTGAATCAGGAATTATTTTTTGACCTTCTCTTCTGAAAACACCATATGAACAGTTTTCAATGCATCTTTCACAAAGCATGCACTGTTCATTGTCTATAGTTATTTTAAATTTTACAGGAGTACTTCCGATTGTCATCTCCTCACCATTCCTATAACCGGCTCACCTGCGCTTGGCATCCAGACTCTGTCCAGATTCTGCTCCATAGTTCGGATTGCAGCCTCCTCACTTGAAATATAAAGACGATCTCCCGATTCTGCAGCAATCATCGGCCTAAGTTTTATTCTGTCCGTAAATCCAACAATCCCTTCAGGTTTTGCAATGACTATTGCAAATGGTCCGTTCATTAACGCACCACCATATGCCATTCGGAGTGCAGTGTGAAGATCTCTTTCATTTTCAGACATCCGGTCTATATCATCCCAGAAAGGAGGTGCAAGTGCCTTTACTGAAAGTTCCTCAGGAAGCTCATGTCTGCGTCCAAGAAGATCTGCAAGGTATGCAACAACCTCAGTATCAGTCTTCATAGTACATTTATAACCAAAACTTTCAATATAACGCCTGTTTGTCCCATAAGAAGTTATTTCTCCATTATGTATTACACTCCAGTTAAGAAGATTGAAAGGATGTGCTCCTCCCCACCACCCCGAAGTATTTGTAGGGTATCTGTTATGACCCATCCAGATATAACCCTCATAATCTTCAATTCTATAAAAATTTGCGACATCCTCAGGCCATCCGGATGCTTTAAATACACCTATATCTTTCCCTGATGAAAAAATTAAAGCGCCTTTTATTTCAGTATTGACCTTATTTACTATGTTTATTATTGCATCCTCTTCAGGCGAGCATGTCCCGGCAAGCAGTCGGATATCAGGTTTAAAAAAATATCTCCAAGGTATATGCTGCTTTCTTAACCGATCCTGTTCATAGGTGGGAATTTCCTCAGCATATTCAATTTTTCCCCATTTTTCAAGCAGTTCTTCAACAGCTTCTTTAGGCTCCACAATATTGTCATAGAATACATGGAGGGCATAATAATCCTTATAATCAGGATAAGCACCATAAACAGCATACCCTGCCCCTTCACCACTGCCTCTTTCATTCATAAGGGCAAGTGCATTTTTAATCGCTCCTCCGTCCATATAGTTTTTAGAGCGATCAATTACACTAATTATTCCGCACATTTTAATCACAAATCCAGTATATTATTGATATCTGATGATCTCGCTTAGTTTATTAAGGTTAGATGTGCAAAATATATATAGTGATATGTAGAAGGAAGATTCCATCCCTCCTCCCTACCAACAATCAATTAAATAAATTACAAGAAATATCATTTAGAACAATTCAGCCTGAATCCCCTAATCCCGTTTTAACTGAATTTTATCAGGAGAATAAAAATGGATAAAAATTTACCGGACAACTGGATTAAAATTGAAATCTTATTACTAAAATACTAAACTTCCATATTTGCACATTGCCGAGCACAACAACACTCCTCCAAAAAAATCAATAAAAAATGCGCCACCATAGAAATACAAATTAACAATTTTTTTTAATTTATGCAAGCTATTATCCAAAATAAAGTTAATTTTTAACGAAATTTCTATGTAAGAGAAGTAATGAAAAAAATAAAAAAGAAAGATCTGTTCCAAATTTATCAACAAATCATAGATAAATTTAAATATGGTGGAAGATAACTTCCTTCTGTTAATTTATTAGACGAACCATTATTGCTCTTGAAAGGATATGGTTTAAAAAATGGAGTAGAATAAAAAAATGATTGACAGTGGAGATACAGCATTTATCATCATCTGTACGGCAATGGTCATGCTGATGACACCCGGCGTCGGACTTTTCTATGGAGGAATGGTCCGAAGAAAGAGCATCATCTCTATGATCACACTGGCATTTGTTGCATTTGCAGTAGTTAGCATTCAGTGGGTGCTTTTTGGCTACTCACTCGCGTTCGGAACAGACATCGGCGGTTTTATCGGCAGTCTCGACTACTTTGCATTAAACGGTGTCGGACTTGACGGTGACGGAATTCCAGATATGCTGTTCATGGTATTTCAATTGGTATTTGCAGGACTTACCCTTGCAATTCTGACTTCCGGCCTTGCAGAAAGAGTTAAACTTAGTTCATTCATCGTGTTTGGCCTGCTTTGGACAACACTTGTGTACGACCCGCTTGCCCACTGGGCATGGGGTGGTGGATGGGCATCACAGCTCGGCGCACTTGACTTTGCAGGTGGAACAGTAGTTCACATAAGTTCTGGTTTTGGAGCACTTGCAGCAGCATTAGTAATTGGAAAGCGCCTGGGTTTTGGACAGGAATCAATGAAGCCTTCAAACATCCCGCTTACACTACTAGGAGGAGCACTTCTGTGGTTTGGATGGTTTGGATTTAATGCAGGCAGTGAACTTGCTGCAGACGGAATTGCTGCAAATGCATTTGTGGTCACAAATATTGCTGCAGCAGCAGGAGCACTTGCATGGATGGGCGCATCCTCAATTCACGGAAAGCCAAGCTCACTGGGAATGATCTCAGGAGCAGTTGCCGGCCTTGTTGCAATAACACCTGCAGCAGGATTTGTTGATGCAATGTCAGCCATAGTGATTGGAATGATTGCAGGTTTAATCTGTTACGCAGCACTCCTCTTCCGCGTAAAGAATGGCCTTGATGAATCACTGGATGCATGGGCCATACACGGCGTAGGAGGTTTCTGGGGTGCACTCGCAACAGGCATCTTCTGCACAGCCGCAATAGGCGGAGTAGACGGGCTTTTATACGGAAATGGAGGCCAGTTTGTGATCCAGTTAATAGATGCAGTTGCAGCAATGACATATGCCTTTGTAGTAACGTATATACTTGCATTGATAGTCGAAAAGACCATCGGTCTTCGTGTAGATGAAGATGAAGAATACGTCGGACTGGATATCGCCCAGCACGGCGAATCAATCCTAATTTGAGGTAAAATAAATGAAGAAGATAGAAGCAATAATTCGTCCTGAAAAGCTTGAAAAGGTCTCAGATGCCCTTATTGAAAGAGGACATCATGCAATGACAGTTACCGAAGTACGCGGCAGAGGACTGCAGCGTGGAATTGCCCTCCAGTTCAGGGGCAAGGAAATTCTGGTAGATCTCATCCCAAAGATTAAGATCGAAATGGTCATCAGTGACAATGATGCAGAAGAAGTTATTGCTACAATCAAGGAATTTGCCCGTACGGGCAAGAACGGTGATGGCAAGATCTTCATCTTTGATGTTGAAAAGTGCACAGGAGTAAGAGACGAATAAAGTCCATGATGAATTTAATAAATGGGGAAATATTTCCAGATTAACATTATAATTTTAAATCCGCGACTAAAAAAAAATCACCAAATCCTGTAAAAATCATGAAGATTTTAACTTCATGAATTTTTTTATCAGAGTAAGATTTTACCACAATTGAAATATTAGATTATTTTGACAGCTATTAAGTAAATATTCTAAAAAATTGCATATTTACAGATTAAACCCTTTTTCGTCCAAAAATTCAACCAATAATCATTCAGCATTTATTGAAAAATACATGTTTCTCACTATATTGATTATAGAGAGATCCCATTAAATTTATACATATATTTAAATAGTGATGGAAATTAATTTCCTTCTAATAAGAATAATGCAGAGGATTTTAGATTATGGAAATAAACGCTATAATGGTAAATTCAGCATTTATACTCATCTGTACTGCAATGGTTGTTCTGATGACACCAGGCGTGGGGTTTTTTTACGGCGGCCTTGTCAGAAAGAAGAATATGATATCAATGCTGATGTTGTCTTTTATCTCAATTGCAATCGTTAGTATACAGTGGGTAGTACTGGGTTACAGTCTCGCTTTTGGGCCTGATATCAATGGTATTATTGGCGGACTTGATTATTTCATGCTCAAGGAAGTAGGGATGTCAGGCGAATCAGTACCTGATATGCTTTTTATGATGTTTCAGCTGACGTTTGCGGCAATAACACTTGCAATTATTACATCAGCTGTTGCGGAAAGAATTAAATTAAGCTCTTTTATAATATTCGGACTTTTGTGGACGACATTAATATATGACCCACTGGCACACTGGGTGTGGGGCGGCGGATGGGCATCACAGCTCGGCGTACTTGACTTTGCAGGAGGAATTGTGGTTCACATAGGAGCCGGATTTGCTGCCCTTGCACTTGCAATTGTTATAGGGGCAAGACTTGGTTTTGGAGAGAACAATCTTGAGCCCCATAATATCCCAATGACTCTGCTCGGCGGCGCCCTGCTCTGGTTTGGCTGGTTTGGATTTAATGCAGGCAGTGCCCTTGCTGTCAATGAAATCGCAATCAATGCATTCGTAGTTACAAACATATCTGCTGCAGCAGGTGCGCTTTCCTGGTTATTTGCATCATGGATGCACGGAAAACCGAGTTCACTGGGTATGATCTCAGGAGCAATTGCAGGACTGGGTGCAATAACACCTGCTGCAGGATTTGTAGGACCATCTTCTGCAATTATTATTGGAGTAATATCAGGACTGTTATGTTACGGGGCACTTTTATTCAGGCTTGAGCGAAAATGGGACGAATCATTAGATGCATGGGCCATACACGGTGTTGGCGGGTTATGGGGCACAATTGCTTTAGGCATATTTGCTATTCCTGCAATAGGCGGGATAAGCGGCCTTATTGCAGGCAGTAATTCACAGATTATTCTTCAGATCACAGGTGCACTTGCAGCCGTTTTATTTGCATTTTTTGGAACAATCATACTTGCTAAAGCAGTTGACAGAATATTTGGACTTCGTGTAACAGAGGATGAAGAGTATGTCGGACTTGATATTTCACAACATGGTGAAACTATGAATTAAATTGCTAAAAAATCATTTTTTTAGTAGTTTTTAGCTATTGAGGTTTACAATGAATAAATTTAAAAAAATTCTTAATAAACTGAAAAATGAAAACTGGAAAATACGCAGTGATGCAGTAGACAAAATAGGCAACATTAACGATCCCAAACAGGTTGAAGAGCTGATATCCCTAATAAGAAAAGAAAAATGGTACATACTGGAATCTGTCGCAGCTGGATTTTCACTTATCAAAGATGAGAAAACATTAGAGGCAATAGATAGATCCCTTAAAACCGAAAGATGGTTCATCCCCCAGGCCGTCCGTGCCCTTTTAAGAGCAGGTTATGATCCATGTATCTTTTCTCTGACAGATGCTTTAACAGACAACAATCCGGTTATCAGATGTAATGCAGCCGATGCTCTTGGACTTACAGGAGATATAAAAGCAATGCCATATTTAAGAAACTCTTTATCTGATGACGAACCTGCTGTCAGATCACATGTTGTCAGGGCAATGGGAAAGATGGCAGAACCTTCTTATTATGACTCCATTTTTAAAACCTTATCTGATGATGACCCCTCTGTCAGAAAAGCAGCCGCATTTGTTCTTGGAAAACTAAAGATTGATAGGATTCCGGATGAACTGATAAATCTTCTTAATGATAATGACAAGCATGTCAGAAAAAGTGCATCTTTGGCAATTGCCCGAATATCAAATAAAAATTAAGGATCACTTTTTTTACAGAATTGTCAGATATATTCATGAGATTTTTATGGCTGATATATCCGGCATTCTGCTTGATCTTGACGGCGTTCTGTATATGAAAGGCAAGGCAATAAGAGGGGCATTAGATGCTCTAAATTCCATCTCAGATGCAAAAATTCCTTTCAGATGTCTTTCAAATACAACCCGAAAATCATCTGCAACAATTTCTGAAAACCTTCTTAATTATGGTTTTTCCATTCCAAAAGAGCATATAATTACCCCTGCCGTTGCAGTTTCAGAAATTCTTAATAAAAAAGGAGTGACAAATTGTTTTTTTCTTATAACAGGGGATGTCATTTCAGACTTTACTTCTGCCGATCTTATTGCAGATGAAGAAAATCCCGAGGCTGTTATTATCGGAGATGCAGGTGATAATTTTAATTACAAAAAAATAAACCAAGCATTTAGGATATTAAACAAAGGAGCTCTTTTTTACGCGCTTGAAAAGGACAAATACTGGATGGACAATGATGGCCTTTCTCTCTCTGCAGGGCCTTTTGTAAAAGGACTTGAATATGCAACAGACAGGGAAGCATTACTTGTTGGAAAACCATCCGTTTCATTCTTTCAGGCTGCTTTATTATCTCTCGGGAAAAATCCGGAAGAAACACTTATGGTAGGTGATGATATCATCACAGATATTGAAGGCGCAAAAAATTGTGGAATGAGAGGAGCCCTTGTAAAAACAGGGAAATTCAATGAACATAAATTCTATGCATCAGGAATTATGCCGGATTACTTAATAGAATCAGTTACGGACCTTCCGAAAATTCTTGGTATAAAATAAGACACAAATATACCATTTCAATTTTACGGCGGTAGCAAAACCATTCTACATCCTTTTTAACAAAAAAAGTTATATTACCAATACGTCTTGAAAAACTTATTAAATATATTATGTCAAATCTGAATCTTTGAAGAAAATTTTATAAAATAATTTTAAATATATTTTCTGATTGAGGTTTAAAAGGCAGGAATTTTCATATGTCAGATAATTACAAAAACGGAACGATATTTATTGAAAGTGATGAAGACTTTCTGGATGAACTCTCAGAATATCTTGATGTTCTTTCAAATCCGGCAAGACTTAAGATTCTTAAATCAATAGAGAAAAAGCCGGCAGATTTAAGAGATATCTCTTATGAGATAGGAATCAGCTATGAGAATACAAAAAAGCACATCCAGAAGCTTCATCTTGCCGGAGTTATAAAAAAAGAAACAGGAATCAGCAGTAGAAAGACCAAAGGCGTCCATCCTGTGTGGAAATATTCGATAATGCCCGGAGGTCTTGAAGCAGTTTTTAAAAATCTTCAGATATTTAGTGATGTAAATTTAATCCCGGATGATAAAGTTCTGTCAGATAGGATAAGAGTTCTTAAAAGCAGGCTTTCTAATGAAATAACGGGGAAAAAACCAGTTTTATTTATTATTGGCGGCCCTCTTGACGGAAATGCGTATATTCTGACTAAAAGTAAAATACGAATAGGAAGATCAGATACTGAATCAACATATATTCCTGAGGATGGCGACATAGTGTTCCCTGACTTTTATGGAGCAGTTTCGAGAATAACAAAACCGCACTGCACAATTTATGATGAAGGTGAAGAGTGGTATATCGAGGATCTGAAAAGTACAGGAGGAACTTATATAAACGGCAATGCTATTGAAAAAGAAATCAGACACAAAATATATGATGGGGACACAATTGAACTTTCAAGAGGAACAAAGGCAGGCAAATTGTTATTCTCATATACTGATAATTCTAAATAAATTAATTAAAATTAAATTCCTCATTTTTCATCAGATATTGCCTGAAACAATAATTCAACAACAAAATTTTCATGAGAATCCTTTATCAGGATTGATGTGGCTATCAGTATCAGAACCCTGCCATATACCTGCTTTTTTTCTGCTGATATTTATCAATCACTCTAAAAATCGCCTTAACTCCTAAATGAACCCGGAACTTTATATTTCTGAAATCGATCTCAATTTTGCAGGATTACCGGCATTGCAAAAATATTATTAAATGCTGACATCCTCCAAAGAATAAAATTGTCCTTTGAGTTTGTCCAACCAGCCTTTTTGCATATAAAATTAACTCTAAAATCAGTCAGTCCCATTTTTCAAGACATCTTCAGGTACATT